>NZ_NRRU01000025.1 GCF_016583785.1 Rubrivivax gelatinosus
ACGCGCCATCGCGCGCGAGCGCCAGTAGACCCAGGCGGCGTCGCTGCGCTCGGCCGGGCTCAGCGCGTCGATGGCGCGTGCGATCAGCGCCCAGCGGTCGGGTGCCTGCGCCGCGCGCAGCCCGGCGCGCACGCCCCAGGCCAGCGTGTCGTCGCTCCAGCTGGGCTGGGCGGCGCCGTTCAGTGCCCAGGCGCGGCGGTAGTAGTCCTGGCCCTGCGGCTGCTGCAGCACCGCGGCCCACTTGCCGGCGAAGGCCCAGGCGAAGGCGGCGTCGCGTGCCGTCAGGCGCTTGTCCCAGCCGCCGGCCAGCTGCGCCGCGGCGCCGGCGGGGTCATTGGCGCCCAGCTTCAGCAGCGCGACGAGCGCGATCGACGGCGGCACGTCGCTGCGTGCCAGCAGGCGGGCCGGGTTGGCGAGCGCGTCGTCGACGGCCTTCAGCGTCTCGGGCCCGAGCAGCTGCACCGCACTGCGCAGCGAACGCTGGCCGCGCGCCGAGTTCTGGCGCTCGAGCTCGAGCGCCAGCCGCGCCTGCTGCCAGACGTCGTCGGTGCCGAAGCGGCCGGCGGTGAACAGCGTCTGCGCCATCAGCGCGCAGCCGTCGTCGGCCTCGCGCTGGGCGTACCAGGCCGTGAGCGCGTCCTGGCGCACGTCGCGGCCGGCCAGGTGCTCGGTCAGGCGGGCGTAACACGCGACCTCGCGGTCGTCGTTCATGCGGAAGCGCGGGTAGTCGCGGGCGAAGTTCGCCCAGTCGCGGCGCTTGCCGAGTTCGAGCAGCCAGTCGTTGCGTAGCCGGTCCTCGAGGTAGCTGCCGCTCCAGCGCCGGTAGAAGGCCTCGACCTCGGCCGGCTGGACCTCGGCCAGCCGGCTCGTCAGGTCCCAGTAGTCGACCCAGGCGGCCAGCGGGTGTTCGGCGAACAGCGCCGCGCTGCGCAGCGCCGAGAGTTTGGCGCGGTCGCCCTTCTGCCAGGCGGCGCGGGCGTCGAGGATGAGGTCGTCGCCGGTCTGGGCCTGCGCCGCGGGCAGCAGCAGCGCCAGGGCCGCGACGGCGGCGCCGGCGCGGCCGGGCATCCGGCGGATGAAGCGGTACAGCACGTGCATGGAGCCGAATCTAGCGGATCGTGAGAGGCCGTCCGCCGTGCGATCGTTTCAGCCGGCCGCCAAGGCTTCGTCGTCGAGCCCGGAACGTGTGGCCTCGGCCTGCTCCAGCACCCAGGTCTCGAAGGCCGCCAGTTCGGGCCGTTCGCGCCGCGACGGCCAGCGCACCAGCCAGTAGGCGAAGGGCGAGCGCAGGCGACCGGCGGCACCGAAGGGTTCGACCAGCTCGCCGCGTGCCAGCGACTCGCGCACCAGCGCCATGCGCGCCAGCGCGACGCCCTGGCCCGCGGTCGCGGCCTGGATCTGCTGGTAGGTGTAGTTCAGATAGAGCCAGCCGCGCGGCTCGAGCAGGGGCACGCCTTTGGCGCCTAGCCAGTGGCGCCAGCTCAGGTACTCGACGCTGGGCAGCTGCGAATCCTCTTCCAGCAGCGTCATCTGGGCCAGATCCTCGGGCCGGGTTAGCGGGCCGAGCGCGGGGCTGGCCACCGGGGTCACGACCTCGCCGAACATCAGCGTCGAGCCCGGCGGCGCGTTGTCGGGGTGGCAGTAGCGCAGCGCCAGGTCGAGCTCGGGGTCGTCGAAGTCGACGATCGCGTCCTGCGCCGAGACGCGGATGTCGATGCCCGGCTGCTCGCGCTGGAACTGCTGCAGCCGCGGCAGCAGCCACATCGACGCGAACGAGGGCCAGGTCGTCAGGTTCACCTGGCGCCGGCCCTGCACGCTGCGGATCTGGCGCACGGTGGCGTCGAGCCGGTCCAGCAGCGGCGCCACGGTGCGCAGCAGCGCCTCGCCGGCGCTGGTGAGTTCGACGTGGCGCGTGCCGCGCAGGAACAGCGGCAGGCCGATCTCTTCCTCCAGCGCGCGGATCTGGCGGCTCACCGCCGGCTGCGTCAGGTGCAGCTCGTCGGCGGCGGCGCGGAAACCCAGGCGCCGCGCCACCGCCTCGAAGGCGCGCAAGGGGCCGATGGACAAGGGGCGCTGGCGCGGTCTATTCATGCGGTTTGATTATCAATGTGCGCTGCATTCCTGATTGGACCGCAGGCCTGTTGCCGCCGAGAATTCCTTCCCAAGCAGCCCATTCGGGAGTCCGATATGTCCCAAGCCGTCATGACCGATCCGCATCAACGCGCACCGTGGGAGTGGGCCGTCGAGCCGGCCACGGCGGTGCGTCTGCCGGCCGCAAACCAGCCGCGCTGGCTGGCGGTGTCCGAAGGCCGCGTCTGGCTCACGCGCAGCGGCGCCGGGCCGCACGCGCAGGACGTCTGGCTGCAGACCGGCGAACGCCACGAACTGCCCGCCGGCACCGAGTGGGTGCTCGAAGGCTGGCCGGCCGCCCAGGTCGAGTTGCTGGAAGCGCCGCAGCCGGCGCCGGCACGGCGCCAGTCCCGCTCCGGTCGCTGGCACGCGCCTTGGGGCGCGGCGCACGCCGCCTGATTCAGCGCCGCCGCGCCGCCAGCGCAGCGGCCAGCGCCCGCCGGGCCCAGGGCGCCATCGCCTGCGGCGAGTCCATCGCTTCGGCCGGCGGTGTCCAGAAGCCGAGCTGCACCTCGCGGCCGGCGCGCTGGTAGCGGAACGGGCGTCCGCCGGCGGCTTCGAATGCCGCCTGCGTCGCGGCGCAGGTCTTCAGATAGAAATCGTCGCCGACGATCAGCGCGACGAAGAGGCCGTCGACGTCGAAGCCGTGGCTGCCGAACATGCGGCGGCGGCGCACCGCGCCCAGCGGCGACAGCAGCTCGTGGCAGTGTTCGGCGAAGGCGTCGATGCGCATCGTGGTGTCAGTCTAGACATCCCATGGCGCGGTACCAAGCCTCACAATGCGCGCCATGACACTGCCGTTCCAGCTGCCGCTGCAGCCCTCCCGCGACAAGAAGACGCTGAGGCGCCAGCTCCAGGCGGAACGGCAGTCGCTCGTCGACCGCCACCAGCGTTCGGTGCACCTGCAGGAAGTGCTGCGCGTCTGGCTGATCGGCCGCGGCGAAGCCACGATCGGTGCCTACTGGCCGATCAAGGGCGAGTTCGACGCGCTGCCGGCGCTGTATCGCTGGAGCGAGGCCGAACCCGACCGTCGCATCGGCCTGCCGGTGATGGACCGCGAGACGCGCCAGCTGCGGTTTCACGTCTGGTACCCCGGCTGCCCGATGGAAGAAGACGCCTATGGCATCCCCAAGCCCAAGGACACCGAGCAGTTCGCGCCAGCGCTGCTGCTGGTGCCCTGTGTCGGCTTCGGGCCGGGCGGCGTGCGCCTGGGTTACGGCGGCGGTTTCTACGACCGTACGCTCGCGACGATCAGCCCGCGCCCGCTGACCGTGGGTGTCGGCTACGCGCACGGTTTTGTCCCCTGGCTCGAGGCCGAGGCGCACGACGTGCCCCTGGATGTCGTGCTGACGGAGGACGGCGTGCACTGGCAGCGCCCCGGAGTCTGATCCGCCTGCGGCCGGCCCTGCGCCCGGCCTGCCTATCATCCGGCCCGGCGTCCGCGTGACGCAGGAGAACCCGATGAGTGCCCAGCCCTACCCGATCTCGTCCTTGGCGCGCCGCACGGCGCTGGCCGCAGCGCTGCTCGCGCTGGCGGCCTGCGGCGGAGGCGGCGGAGGTGGAAGTGACGACGGCGGGAACGACGACCCCGGCAGTTCGTCGGGCTTCACGGTGTCGGGCACGCTCAGCGTGCCGGCCAACCTCGTCGTCGACGGCGACACCAACGACATCAACCAGACCCGGGTCGCCAACGACGGCTTTGCCAGCGCCCAGGCGATCTCCGCCACCAGCCAGGTGATGGGAACGGTCAACCTGCCGCGCACGGGGCCCGAAGGCGCCAGCTACGCGGCCGGCGACGGCAACGACTTCTATCGTGTGACGCTGGCCGCCGGGCAGACGCTGGAGCTGGATTTCAGCGCCGACCCGGCCGTGCACAACCTGGACCTCTATGTCTACCGCCAGTCCGGCGGCAGCTACGCGCTGGTCGGCGATTCGAGCGGCAGCAGCAGCTCCGAGTGCCTGCGCATCACGAGCGCTGGCGAATACTGGGTGCAGGTGCTGGCCAACAAGGGCGCCTCGCTCTACAACCTGCGCATCGCAGCGGCCGGTGCTGCCAGTTCGTGCAGCAACACCGCGACCGCCGTCGGGGTGCAGCGCGTGCTGCCCGGGCAACTGATCGCCGGGCTGGCCGCCGGCACCGCCAAGGCCACTGCCGCCGGTGCGCTGATCGCCGCGCAGCCGCTGTCGCTGCTCAAGGGGCGGGTCGCGCCGGGCCACATCGGCCTCTTCGCGCTCGACGCGAGCGAGAAGGCGCGGCGGCGCGGGCTGCTGGCGCTTGCCGGCGCCTCCGCCGAGGAGTTGCAGGCCGCGCCCCGGCCGGCCTGGATGGACGAGCTCGACGCGAGTTCGCGCCTGCAGGTCGAGACACTGCAGTACGCCAAACGGCTGCGCGCCAGCGGCGCCTTCGACTACGTCGTCGCCAACCGCCCGGTGCACGCCAGCGCCACGCTCGTCGGCAGCTACCCGCCCAACGACGAGCGCTATTCGCTGCAGCGCTGGCACTACGAACAGATCGCGCTGCCGACGGCGATGCAGACCCTGCTCGCGATGACGACCCAGCCGACGCTCAGGCCCATCGTCGCCGTGCTCGACACCGGCATCGTCGCCGACCATCCCGATCTGAAGAACCAGATCGCCGGCGGCTACGACTTCGTGCGCGACGCCGACTCGGCCGGCGACGGCGGCGGCATCGACTCCAACCCCGACGACCTGCTGTCGGACGCGTCGCAGCCCTCGTTCCACGGCACCCACGTCGCCGGCACCATCGCCGCCGAGACCTTCAACGGCACCGGCGTCGCCGGCGTCGCGCCGATGGCGCAGCTGATGCCGCTGCGCGTGCTCGGCAAGGGCGGCGAAGGCAGCTTCTACGACATCCTGCAGGCGCTGCGCTACGCCGCCGGCCTGGACAACGACTCCGGCACGCTGCCCGCGCGCCGTGCCGACGTCGCCAACCTGAGCCTGGGCGCAGAAGGCACGGCCTGCGACGCCGACACCGAGTCCCTGATCGCCAGCGTTCGCGCCCAGGGCACGATGGTCGTCGCCGCCACCGGCAACGAGTCCGAACGCGACAGCGGCAGCATCGCCGCCGTCGACTTCCCGGCCAACTGCCGCGGTGTCATCGCCGTCACCGCGACCAATGCCCAGCGCGGCATCGCCTACTACGCCAACGGCGGCACCCAGGTCGCGCTCGCTGCGCCCGGTGGCGACATGCGTGTGGCGACCAACGGCACCGGCCTGCCCGACGGCATCTACAGCACGCTGGCTACCTTCGAAACGGGCGGCAACCGGGTGTCGACCTACGGCCAGTACCAGGGCACCTCGATGGCCACGCCGCACGTCGCCGGCGTGCTCGCGCTGATGCGCTGGGCCTACCCCGGCATCACGCCGGCACAGGTCGACGCGCTGCTGCAGGACGGGCAGCTGAGCGACGACTACGGCGCCAGCGGCCACGACAGCGACTTCGGCTGGGGCCTCGTCAACGCCGCCAAGGCGGTGCGCGCGGCGCTGAACCTGAAGGACGGCGTCTCGGCGCCCGTCGATCAGGGCGTCATCGAGGCGCAGCCCTCGTCGCTGGACTTCGGCACCAGCACCACCAGCCTGAACTTCACGCTGCGCAAGACCGCCGACACCGACGAGACTGTGCAGTCGGTCAGCGACGACAGCAGCGCGGTCAGCGTCGCCGCGTTGTCGGTCGACGGCGCCGGGCTCGGCAGCTACCGCGTCAGCGTCGACCGCAGCGGCCTGGCTACCGGCCTGTACACGCCCACGATCACGGTGACGACCAGCCGGCGCACGCTGATCGTGACGCTCAGCATCCAGAAGCTGGCGGAAGGCACGGGCAGCGGCGACATCGGGCCGGTCTATGTGCTGGTCTACGACGCGGCCACCGACGAGATAGTGCAGCAGGGGCTGGTGAGCGCGTCCGGTGGCAGCTACCGCTACAGCCTGAGCGGCATCACGGCCAAGTCGGTCTACATCGTTGCCGGCAGCGACTACGACAACGACAGCGTCGTCTGCAGCCGAGGCGAGGCCTGCGGCGCCTATCCGGTGCTGGGTGCGACGCTGACGCCGGTCGACCTGAGTGGCAACCGCAGCGGGCTGGACTTCCTGCTGACGCCGGTGGGCGTCGGAAACGCGGAGGCCGCCTCGCGGGCGGCCTCCAGGAAACGTCAGGACTGAACGGAAAAAGGCGGCCCGGCGTACCGGGCCGCGAAGCGCATCAGAAACGCTTGCCGAAGCCGATGCTGTAGAGCATCGGGTCGACCTTGAAGGTGCCGTGGTCGACGCCGCCGACGGACACGTCGGTGCGGATCTGCACCTTCTTCACGTCGACGTTGAACAGCCAGCCGCCGCCCAGCGGAACGTCGACACCGACGTTCAGCGCCGCGCCGAAGCTGTTCTTGTCGACGTCGACGCCGGCCGGCAGATCGACGCTCGAGAAGCGCGTGTAGTTGATGCCGGCGCCGGCGTACGGGCGGAAGCCGTTCAGGCCGGTGAAGTGGTACTGCAGCGTCAGCGTCGGCGGCAGGTGCTTGAGCGTGCCCAGCTTCGTGTTGCCCGACTTCACGTCGTGCTTTTGCGGGTAGGTGAGGATCAGTTCCGTCGCCAGATTCGGCGTGAAGAAGTAGGTGATGTCCACTTCCGGGAACGTCTTGGAGTTGACGTTCAGATCCAGGTCCGTTCCCTTGTTGGCCGGATCGAGGTAGAGCGCGCGGGCACGGATGATCCACGAACCGCTGTCGTCAGCCTGGGCCTGGGCCATCGGGGCGGCCAGACCGGCCATCAGGGCGACGAGGGCGAGCGCGGTGCGCTTGAACATGGATAACTCCTCAACTTTTGATCTGGCCACATGGCCTGGATCAATTTGGCGCGCCCCCATCATCGTCAAGTTTGAGGCAGCGCAAAGCCTCCATTTCAGGCGGGGTCGAAACGTCCGGGTTGTTGCTCTTGACCGACGTCAGCTGGCTTGAGCCAAGCCCAGGCGTCGGGAGATCTCCAGCGCCAGCGAGGACTGGTTCAGCGTGTAGAAATGCAGCCCCGGCGCGCCGCCCGCGATCAGGCGTTCGCACAGCCGCGTGACGACCTCGATGCCGAAGGCGCGCACCGATGCGGCGTCGTCCATGAAGCCTTCCATCTTCAGCGCGACCCAGCGCGGGATCTCGATGCCGTCGCGCGCGGCGAACTGGGCGATCTTGGCGTAGCTGTGGATCGGCATGATGCCGGGCACGATCGGCACCTTCACGCCCAGCTTGTGCACTTCGTCGACGAAGTGGAAGTAGGCGTCGGGGTTGTAGAAGAACTGCGTGATCGCCGAGTTGGCGCCGGCGCCGACCTTGTTCGCGAAGTGCTCCAGGTCGCGGCGCGCGTAGCGCTGCTGCGGGTGGTATTCGGGATAGGCGGCGACCTCGATGAACCAGTCGTCGCCCTGGGTGCGGCGGATGAATTCGACCAGTTCGCTGGCGTATCGGAACTCGCCGGCCGTCGCGGTGCCGCTGGGCAGGTCGCCACGCAGCGCGACGATGCGACGTATGCCCTGCTCGCGGTAGGTGGCCAGGATCTCGGCGATGCTGGCCTCGGTGCTGCCGACGCAGGACAGGTGCGGCGCCGCCTCATGGCCCATCGTGGCGATGGCCTTGACGGTATCCAGCGTGCGCTCGCGCGTCGTGCCGCCGGCGCCGTAGGTGACGCTGAAGAACTCGGGTTTCACCGCCGCCAGGTCCTGGACGACGGTGCGCAGCTTGTCGGCGCCGACCGGCGTGTTGGGCGGGAAGAACTCGAAGCTGACGGGCGTGGTGCTCATGGGCGAACTCGCTGGCGGTGACGTGCTGTGCAGGCGCCCGAGCCGCCGCTGGCGGACTCGGGGCGCATCAAGCGTACGCCGCGGCCTGGCTCGGCCGGGGCGCTGGTGGGCCCCCTCGGGGGCCGAGTCGGGGTCCGGTTCGTCCGGTGGACAGACCGGGCCCGAGGAAGCGCCGAAAGGCGCTTCGGGGGCTCAGTACCGGTACGTGTCCGGCTTGTACGGACCTTGCTTGGGCACGCCGATATAGGCCGCCTGCTCCTCGGTCAGCTCGGACAGCTCGGCGTTCAGCGTCTTCAGCTGCAGCCGCGCGACCTTCTCGTCCAGGTGCTTGGGCAGCACGTAGACCTTGCCGGCTTCGTAGTAGTCGCTGTGCGTGAACAGCTCGATCTGGGCGATCGTCTGGTTCGCGAACGAGCTCGACATCACGTAGCTCGGGTGGCCGGTGCCGCAGCCCAGGTTCACCAGCCGGCCCTTGGCCAGCAGGATGATGCGCTTGCCGTCTGCGAAGATGACGTGGTCGACCTGCGGCTTGATCTCTTCCCACTGGCACTTGGCTTCGAGCGCCGCGACGTCGATCTCGTTGTCGAAGTGGCCGATGTTGCAGACGATGGCGTTGTTCTTCATCTTCGCCATGTGGTCGAAGGTGATGACGTTCTTGTTGCCGGTGGCGGTGACGAAGATGTCGCCCTTGTCGGCGGCCCAGTCCATCGTCACGACGCGGTAGCCTTCCATCGCCGCCTGCAGCGCGTTGATCGGGTCGATCTCGGTCACCCAGACCTGGGCCGACAGCGCGCGCAGCGCCTGCGCCGAGCCCTTGCCGACGTCACCGTAGCCGGCGACGACGGCGATCTTGCCGGCGACCATCACGTCGGTGGCGCGCTTGATGCCGTCGACCAGCGACTCGCGGCAGCCGTAGAGGTTGTCGAACTTGCTCTTCGTGACCGAGTCGTTGACGTTGATCGCGCGGAACAGCAGCGTGCCCTTGGCCGACATCTCGTTCAGGCGGTGCACGCCGGTCGTCGTCTCTTCGGTGACGCCGATGATCTGGGCGCTCTTGCGGCTGTACCAGGTGGGGTCGACGGCGAGCTTGGCCTTGATCGCGGCGTACAGGCAGGTCTCTTCCTCGCTCGTCGGCTTGTCCAGCAGCGACAGGTCCTTCTCGGCGCGCTTGCCCAGGTGCATCAGCAGCGTTGCGTCGCCGCCGTCGTCGAGGATCATGTTCGGGCCTTCGCCCTCGCTGCCGGCGGGGCCGAACTCGAAGATGCGGTGGGTGTAGTCCCAGTAGTCGGTCAGGTTCTCGCCCTTGTAGGCGAAGACCGGCGTGCCGCGTTCGACCAGCGCCGCGGCGGCGTGGTCCTGGGTCGAGAAGATGTTGCACGAGGCCCAGCGGACTTCGGCGCCCAGAGCCTGCAGCGTTTCGACCAGCACACCGGTCTGGATCGTCATGTGCAGGCTGCCGGTGATGCGCGCGCCCTTCAGCGGCTGCGTCGCGGCGTATTCGGCGCGGATCGCCATCAGCGCCGGCATCTCGCTTTCGGCGATGTTGAGTTCCTTGCGGCCCCAGGCGGCGAGCGACAGGTCTGCGATCGCGTAATCCGGGTGGTGCTGTGCTTTGAGAACGGCGGTCATCACGAGGCTCCAGTTGGGTTGGAACCCGCGCGCCTGCGCTCGGGAAGGGGAAACGATCGTCACCCACCCACGACGCCGGTCGTGCGGGTGAGCGCGGTTGCAATGGGAGGTTTCCGAGCCTGGCCTCAAGCGGGTGAGGTTGCAACGCTCCTCGGAAGGTGTGCGATTGTAGCCACGGCCGGCGGCGCGGAACATGCCGCCGGCCGCGTGCCGGCTCAGGAGTCGTTGGACGGCGTGAATTCGTCCGCGCTGAAGTTCGCGATCGCCGCGCGGCCGACCAGCAGCGTGTCGACGGTGCCCAGCGTGCGCAGGTCCTTCTTCGTGTAGGGCAGGCGGTGCAGCAGGTAACGCATCGCGTTCAGGCGCGCGCGTTTCTTGCAATCCGACTTGATGACGATCCACGGCGCGTCCGAGGTGTCGGTGTGCAGGAACATCGATTCCTTGGCGCGCGTGTAGTCGTCCCACTTGTCGAGCGAGGCGACGTCGATCGGCGACAGCTTCCACTGCTTGAGCGGGTGCGCGCGGCGCTCCTTGAAGCGGCGGCGCTGCTCGTCGCGGCTGACCGAGAACCAGAACTTGAAGAGGTGCACGCCGCTTCTGACGAGTTGCCGTTCGAACTCCGGCGTCTGGCGCAGGAACTCGTCGTACTCGGCGTCGCTGCAGAAGCCCATCACGCGTTCGACGCCGGCGCGGTTGTACCAGCTGCGGTCGAACAGCACGATCTCGCCGCGCGTCGGCAGGTGCTGGATGTAGCGCTGGAAGTACCACTGGCCGCGTTCGACGTCGCTGGGTTTTTCCAGCGCGACGACACGCGCGCCGCGCGGGTTCAGGTGCTCCATGAACCGTTTGATCGCACCGCCCTTGCCGGCGGCGTCGCGGCCTTCAAAGAGGATGACGACCCGCTGGCCGGTGTCCTTGACCCAGGCCTGCAGCTTCAGCAGCTCGACCTGAAGCCGGTACTTCTGGCGCTCGTAGTTGCGCCGCGACATCAGGTTGCGGTAGGGATAGGCGCCGTCGCGCCAGCCGGGGCGCAGCTCCATGTCGGGGTCGGTGCCTTCGACCGGCGCGCGGTCGCGGTCGAACAGCAGCCGGCGCAGCGCCTTGGCTTCGTCGGGCGAGGCGCCGGCGACCAGCGCCTGCACCTGCCGCAGCCACTCGCCGTCGGGGTGCGGTTCGCCCGCCGCGTGCGCGGCGAGCACGTCCTTCAGCGCCATCGCGGTCGCCGTCTGGTGGCGTTCGGCGGCGCGTTCGACGACGTTGCGTTCGATTGCGGCGCCGTTGAGCGCCGGGGCGACGTCGCCGCTGGCGACGGCACGCGGGCGCCGGGCGCGGCGTGCCGGCTTGGCTGGAAGAGGGCTTGCGGCAGA
Source organism: Rubrivivax gelatinosus (assembly GCF_016583785.1). GTDB lineage: Bacteria > Pseudomonadota > Gammaproteobacteria > Burkholderiales > Burkholderiaceae_C > Rubrivivax > Rubrivivax gelatinosus_B. The sequence continues at coordinate 10,927 of NZ_NRRU01000025.1, forward strand.
ATCCTGGGCCATGAGACGTGCTCGCGACGTTGCGACCACTGCATGATCGACCGTCCAGCCGAGCTGTCAATTATCTTGAGTCAAGCCGTCGAGCTCGATCCGGGCGCCTTGCACGGCGTGCTCGGCATCTTCACCGACATCGACGACACGCTGACCGCCGAGGGCCGCCTGGACCCGCCGGCGGCCGCCGCGCTCGCCGAGCTGCAGGCCGCCGGCGTGCCGGTGATCGCCGTCACCGGCCGGCCGCTGGGCTGGTGCGTGCCGCACCTGGGCATCTGGCCGCTGGCGGCGATGGTGGCCGAAAACGGCGGCGTCGCGCTGATCCCCGACGGCGACGGCGCCCGCATCGAATACGCCCAGAGCGCCGCCGAACGTGCAGCCAACGCGCTGCGCCTGCGCGCCACGGCCGAGCGCGTGCTGCGCGAGCTGCCGGGCACGGCGCTGGCGCGCGACAGCGACGGCCGCGTCACCGACATCGCCGTCGACCACAGCGAGTTCACCCGGCTCGACGAAGCGAGCATCGCCGCGGTCGTGCGCCTGATGCAGGAAGAGGGGCTGACGGCCACCGTCAGCTCGATCCACGTCAACGGCTGGATCGGCGGCCACTCCAAGCTGACGGCAGCGCAGTGGATGCTGCGCCGGCTGTATGGGCGCGAGCTGGCGCCCGAGATCGGGCGCTGGGCCTACGTCGGCGACTCGACCAACGACCAGCAGATGTTCGCGGCCTGCCCGCTGTCGGTCGGCGTCGCCAACCTGCGGCGTTTCGCCGCCCAGCTGAGGACCTGGCCGCGTTTCATCACCGCGGGTGAACGCGGTGCCGGCTTCGCCGAAGTCGCGCGCGCGGTGCTGGCGGGGCGCTGATTTAGGCCAGCGCGCGCGGCGCCAGGCGCCGGTAGGGCGCCTCGACCAGCTCGCGGTGGTGCCAGCCGCGGGCCGAGCGGATCGGGAACTCGGCCGCGTACTGCCCGTCCTCGCATGCCAGTTCGACGTAGAGCACCGCCCGGCGCTTGATCTTGCGTTCGCAGACGTAGACGAACAGCGCCTCGGGTCGCGGGTCGGAGAGCAGCTGTGCCAGCACGGTGCGGCGCTGGGTGTCGTCGGCCAGGCGCTCGGGGTCGGACGCGGTGCCGGCGACCGGCGCGATCCAGGTCGAGCCCAGCAGCTCGCCGGGGATGCAGGGGTCCATCTCGATGCCGTAGAGCTGGCCTTCTATCGTCATGCCGCGGCGCACATTGGCCTGCAGCGGGCGGAACAGCTCGCGGAAGACGATGTTGATGTCCGCCGACTCCATGAAGCGGTGCTGGCGGGCGCCGCGGTGTTCATGCAGCGGGGCGCCGAAGAGGTCGTCGAGTTGGGCCATGAGAGGGTTTCGGCTCCGCGGCGCCAGCGTTGAGCGGGAAAAGCCGGGCAAAGTCCGCGTTGTGCGGCGAGACAGGCGGCCTCAGGCGTGCCTTCGGGCCCGGTTTCGGCATGCGCCGGGGCCGCCGGCGCGGCGACAATGCGCGGCCTTCACCGACTCCCAACCCGCACCGCCATGAGCTCTCCGATCGGCACCCCGCTCGCCCCTTCCGCCACCCGCGTGCTGCTGCTGGGCAGCGGCGAACTCGGCAAGGAGGTGCTGATCGCGCTGCAGCGCCTGGGTGTCGAGACCATCGCCGTCGACCGCTACGAAAATGCGCCCGGCCAGCAGGTCGCGCACCACGCGCGCACGATCACGATGAGCGACCCGGAGCAGCTGCGTGCGCTGCTCGAAGCCGAGAAGCCGCAGCTCGTCGTGCCCGAGATCGAGGCGATCGCGACGCCGGTGCTCGAGCAGATGGAAGCCGAAGGCCGCATCCGCTGCATCCCGACGGCACGCGCCGCGCGCCTGACCATGGACCGCGAAGGCATACGCCGCCTGGCCGCCGAGACCCTGGGCCTGCCGACCAGCCCCTACCGCTTCTGCGACTCGCTCGAGGAACTGCAGGCCGCGATAGCCGGCGGCATCGGCTATCCCTGCGTCGTCAAGCCGGTGATGAGCTCCAGCGGCAAGGGCCAGAGCAGAATCGACGGCCCCGACGGCGTGAAGAAGGCCTGGGACTACGCGATGGCCGGCGGCCGTGTCGCCGGCGGCCGCATCATCGTCGAGGGCTTCATCGACTTCGACTACGAGATCACGCTGCTGACGGTGCGTGCGCTCGGCGCCGACGGCCAGCCGCAGACGCAGTTCTGCGCTCCCGTCGGCCACGTGCAGGTCAGCGGCGACTACGTCGAGAGCTGGCAGCCGCACCCGATGAGCCCGGCGGCGCTGGCCGCTGCGCGCGACATCGCGAAGAAGATCACCGACGACCTGGGCGGTCTGGGCCTGTTCGGCGTCGAGCTCTTCGTCAAGGGTGACCAGGTCTGGTTCAGCGAGGTCAGCCCGCGCCCGCACGACACCGGCATGGTGACGATGGCCACGCAGTGGCAGAACGAGTTCGAGCTGCACGCACGCGCCATCCTCGGCCTGCCGGTGGACACGACGCTGAAGAGCCCGGGCGCCAGCGCCGTGGTCTACGGCGGCGTCGACGCCGCCGGCATCGTCTTCGACGGCGTCGCCGACGCGCTGGCGGTGCCGGGCAGCGAGCTGCGCCTGTTCGGCAAGCCCGAGAGCTTCGTCAAGCGCCGCATGGGTGTGGCGCTGGTGCACGCCGACGACGTCGACACCGCACGCGAACGCGCCAAGCTGGCGGCGTCGCGCGTCAAGCCGCGCGCGGCCTGACGGGGCACCGGCGCCGCGCACGCGCCGGTCGTGGACAACCACACGCTCGTCCCGACCGGGCAGCGGGCGGCGGGCGCGCAGGGCTCAAGCCGGGCCCTGGCGCGGCCGATCAGCGACTGAGGCAGGACCTGCGGCGCCGCAAGGCGTCGCTCGCCTGTCGACGGCCCGAGCGCGATGTCACGCGCGGGGCCCGAGCCCGGCCCGGCAGACGGTGCCGACCACGACACCTTTCGCCCTGCGCCCGCCATGTCCGATGCCCCCACGCTCGCAGCGAAGGTGCTGCTGCTCGAACACGACCCCCGCCACTACCAGGCGCTGTGGGACTTTTCCCAGTCGCTCGGGCTCGTCGTGCTGCCGCGCAGCGCAACCGACGCGCTGGCGACGCTGGGCCAGCACAAGGACCTGGGCGGCGTGATGCTGGCCGAGGACCTGCCCTGCGAGTCGGGTGACGCGCTGGCGCTGGCGCTGGCGATCAACCGCCTGCGGCCCGAGCTGCCGATCTTCCTGCGCCGCACCGGCACGCTGCCGCTGTCGGACGAGCAGGCGCGTGCGGCCAGCCACCCCTGGACCGAACTCGACACGCTGCGCGAGGCGATCGAGTGCAGCCTGTTCAGCCTGCGCTACCCGACCGAGCTCGTCACCGGCGTCGTCGAGCTGACGGCGGGCGCGATCCGCTCGATGTTCCCGCACGCCCAGGTGGACAACGAAGCACCGTACGTCGTGCACGACCGCATCATCTTCGGCCAGGTGTCGACGCTGATCGCGCTGGAGAGCACCTGGTGCCGCGGCTACATGATGCTGCAGACGGAAGAGAGCGCGCTGCGCCAGGGCATGCTGCAGGGCTTCGGCTACGAAGGTGTCGGCGGCGACCTGAACTTCCGCGAGCTCAACCACCTGCTGGGCGAGACCACCAACCTGATCTGGGGCGCGTTCAAGAACCGCTACATCCCGCCCGAGGCCTTCGCCAACGAGCAGACCCAGGTGCCGATCGTCATCAACCACGAGCAGAAGTACATCTCCTTCGGCTCGCAGGACCCGCAGCTGTGCGTGCGCTACCGGCTGTCGGACCCGCGGCGCCCGGGGCTGCCGCCGCTGATCATCGTGCAGCGGCTGATCTTCAACCTGCTGTGGAAGCCCGAACGTTTCACCGAATACGCCAGCCCGACCGACAAGCCCGGCGGCACCGGCGAACTCGAACTCTTCTGAAACCCCCAGCGCGTCGCGTGGCGCGAGGATCCTGTCCCATGGCCCATGTCCTGGTCGTCGACGACTCGAGCACGATGCGCGAGATCGTCTCCAGTTATCTCATCCAGAACGGTTTCGAAGTCACCGTGGCCAGCGACGGCCGCGACGGCATCGCCAAGCTCCAGCAGGACCCCGGCATCCGGCTGATCGTCAGCGACGTCAACATGCCCAACATGGACGGGCTGACGATGGCGCAGAAGATCCGCAGCGAGTTCGGCAACAAGGACGTGCGCATCATCATGCTGACGACCGAGGACAACGCCGCGATCCGCGCCCGCGGGCGCGAGGTCGGCGTCACCGGCTGGATCGTCAAGCCCTTCCGCGGCGACGCGGTGCTGGCGCCGTTCCGCAAGTTCTGCGGGCTGAGCTGAGCGCGGCGTGCCTGGTGCTCAGAAGGCGTAGAGGTAGCCGAGCCTGAGCTGGGGCACCGTCCGGCGCTCGACGATGGGGCTGTCGGCGACGCCGCTGCCATAACGCGTTGCCGACAGGTCCACCAGCAGTCGCTGGCGCGCAGCCAGGCTGTACTGGACGCGCACGCCGGCCTGCACCGCCAGCGTCGCATCGCCCTGGTACGCGGCGCGGCCCTGGCGCACTTCGTCGGAGCGCACGCCGTAGAAGTAGTCGACGGAGGTCCCGTCCAGACGCGTGAACTGGAGGTGCGGGACGATCCGGGCCTGCTGGCCCCACGTGAAGCCGTGTTCGATGCCCAGCTTCAGCTGCGAGCCCTCGCTGTGGCCGGAGACGTCCTTCAGGTACGCCAGCGAGACGTTGGCGACCGCGTTGTGCCAGGTCGAAGCCAGCCCGACGTAGACCGAGCCCTTGCGTTCGGCCATCCCTGCCAGCCGGTCGGAGTCTGATGCCTCGTAGCCTTCGCCGATCGAATACTGGGTGCGCAGCGCGAAGTCCAGCGTCCCGTAGGACGGCAGCTTCAGGTCGAGCTGAGTGCCGGCGAAGCGCAGCCATCGGCTCTCGTAGGTCAGCAGCGGCAGCACCCGGGTCTTCGTGTCGACGCCGGCGTAGGGACTGCGCATGGTGGCCAGGGCCAGGCCCAGGCCCCAGCGCTGGGTCTCCGGCTGGTCGGCGCCGTTCGGTTCGGCCGCATGGGCGGCGACGGCCGTCAGCAGGGCGAGGGCAAGCAGCAGCCGGGGCGCGCCGTTCGTGTTCTGGGTCATCGCTTCTCTGTCGGTGGAGGGATGGGAGCCCGGATCATCGCGCTTGTCGTGTGAAGCGCGCCATACCGTGCCGCCGCCGCTCCATCCCGGCGTTGGGCTTCGCTCACATCGCTGGCGCGATATGAGCGAAGCCCGAGAACCGACGCCGCGCCTGGCGCGGCGGGCTTACAGGCCGGCGGCCGCTCGCAGGGCGGCCGCTTTGTCGGTCCGCAAGCTCCGGCCGGGCCTTGCGGCCCTTGACTTCGCTGGCGCGAAGTCAGCCTGCGCTGGCGCCCGGATACCGCGCTGCGCGCGGCGGGCTTACAGCCCGGCTGCGGCGCGCAGCGCCGCCGCTTTGTCAGTTCTCTCCCAGCTGAACTCGGGCTCTTCGCGGCCGAAGTGGCCGTAGGCCGCGGTCTTCTCGTAGATCGGGCGCAGCAGGTCCAGCATCTGGATGATGCCCTTGGGGCGCAGGTCGAAATGGGTCTCGACCAGCTTGGCGATCGCGGTGTCGGAGATGACGCCGGTGCCTTCGGTGTAGACCGTGATGTTCATCGGCTTGGCGACGCCGATGGCGTAGGCCACCTGCACCTGGCACTGGCGCGCCAGGCCGGCGGCGACCACGTTCTTGGCGACGTAGCGCGCGGCGTAGGCGGCCGAGCGGTCGACCTTGGACGGGTCCTTGCCCGAGAACGCGCCACCACCGTGCGGGCAGGCGCCGCCGTAGGTGTCGACGATGATCTTGCGGCCGGTCAGGCCGCAGTCGCCTTGCGGGCCGCCGATGACGAAACGGCCGGTCGGGTTGACCAGGTAGCGCGTGTCCTGCAGCCATTCCTTGGGCAGCACCGGCTTGATGATCTCCTCGATGATCGCCTCGTAGAAGCTGGGCTTCAGCTTGGTGGCGGTCTCGCTCTGGTCGGGGTGGTGCTGGGTCGACAGCACGACGGTGTCGATCGAGTGCGGCTTGCCGTCGACGTAGCGCATCGTCACCTGGCTCTTGGCGTCGGGGCGCAGGAAGGGCAGCTTGCCGTTCTTGCGCAGCTCGGCCTGGCGTTCGACGAGGCGGTGCGCGTAGTAGATCGGCGCGGGCATCAGCTCGGGCGTCTCGTCGCAGGCGTAGCCGAACATCAGGCCCTGGTCGCCGGCACCGGTGTTCAGGTGGTCGTCGCTGGCGTGGTCCACGCCCTGGGCGATGTCGTTGCTCTGCTTGTCGTAGGCCACGAGCACCGCGCAGCCCTTGTAGTCGATGCCGTAGTCGGTGTTGTCGTAGCCGATGCGCTTGATCGTGTCGCGCGCGACCTGGATGTAGTCGACGTGCGCGTTGGTCGTGATCTCGCCGGCCAGCACCACGAGGCCGGTGTTGGTCAGCGTTTCGGCGGCGACGCGGCTGCGCGGGTCCTGCTTGAAGATCGCGTCGAGAATCGCGTCCGAGATCTGGTCGGCCACCTTGTCGGGATGGCCCTCGGAGACGGATTCGGAGGTGAAGAGGAATTCGTTCGCCACTGCTGAAAGCTCCTGTTGGTCTGTCTATCGCACCCTGACTTCGCGATCGTCGGGTCAGACAGTTCTGGAGCCGCGGCGAACGCTTTAGCGGATTTGTTGAGCCAACCCCGCATGCTGCGGCGTCAGGCCCGGCGGGGGCTCGGTATCCTTCGGCTCCCCGCGTCGCCCCGCAAGTTGTCCTGTTAACTCGGCGACGCGCGGATCATACAAGCATGCATTTCCTGGTCCGCTGGCTATCTCGCCGTTCATTGAGATTTCTCCACATGTTGGGCGGTTTGCTGGGTTGGCTGGCCTACGCGTTGTCTCCCACCTACCGTCGCCGGCTGGCTGCCAACGCCGCGCTCGCCGGGCTGACGCCGGCCCAGCGCCGCGAAGCGGTGGCCGACGCCGGCCGCCTGGTGATGGAAGTGCCGCGGCTGTGGCTGCGCCCGCGCGAGCAGCCGATCGCCGACCCGGTGCGCTGGGAAGGCGCCGAACTGCTGGAGCCGCTGCTCGGCCGCGGCAAAGGCCTGGTGCTGCTGACGCCGCACATGGGCAGCTTCGAGATCGCCGCCCAGGCCTATGCCGAACGTTTCGGCGCACGCCAGCCGATCACCGTGCTCTACCGCCCGGCGCGCAAGCAGCTGCTGCGTGAACTGGAGGAGACCGCACGCGCCCGGCCCGCGCTGGCCACCGCGCCGGCGACGCTGGCCGGCGTGCGCCAGATGCTGCGCGCCTTGAAGAAAGGCGAAACCGTGGGCCTGCTGCCCGATCAGGTGCCGCCCGAAGGGCAGGGCGTGTGGGCGCCGTTCTTCGGCAAGCCCGCCTATACGATGACGCTGGCCGCGCGCCTGGTGCAGCAGACCGGCGCCGCCGTCGCGATCGTCTGGGCCGAGCGCCTGGAGCGCGGCAGCGGCTACGCGGTGCGTGTGCTGGCGCTGCCCGAGCCGCTGCCCGAAGGCGCTGATGACGAGGCGGCCGCGCTGGCCGTGAACCGTTCGATGGAAGCCGTGATCCGCATGAAGCCCACGCAGTACCTCTGGGGCTACCACCGCTACAAGGCGCCGCGCCGCGCCGCCGCGTCATGAACGCCGCCGCGCGCGTCGTGCTGGCGCTGGTCTGGCTGCTGCACTGGCTGCCGCTGGGGGTGCAGGCCGCGCTCGGCCAGGGCCTGGGCGCGCTGTTCTACCGTTTCGCCGGCCCGCGCCGGCGCATCGCGCTGCGCAATCTGGAGCTCTGTTTCCCCGAGATGCCGCTGGCCGAGCGCGAGCGCATCGCACGCGAGCACTTCGGCTGGCTGGGCCGCAGCCTGATCGAACGCGGCCTGCTCTGGTACGCCAGCCCCGAGCGCCTGAAGCGCCTGATCCAGGTCGAAGGCCAGGTGCACCTGGCCGACGAGAGCGAGCGCCCGGTGATGTGGCTGGTGCCGCACTTCATGGCGCTGGACGTCGCCGGCGCCGCGACCCAGCTGTTCCAGAAGCGCTGGGTGGCCTCGATCTACCAGCGCCAGAGCATCCCGGCCTTCGACGCCGCGATGCGCGCCGGCCGGCTGCGCTTCAAGCAGGGCGAGGTGTTTTCGCGCCACGAGAGCGTGCTGCCGCTGATCCGCGCGATCAAACGCGGCGCCGCCTTCTTCAACCTGCCCGACATGGACTTCGGCCGCCGCGAAGCCGTGTTCGTGCCCTTCTTCGGCGTACCGGCGGCCACGCTGATGGCGCCGGCCAAGATGGCGGCGTCGCTGAAGATGATCGTGCAGCCGGTGGTCGCCGAGTTCCTGCCTGGCGGCGCCGGCTACCGCGTGCGTTTCCTGCCTGCCTTCACCGACTGGCCCAGCGGCGACCCCGAGGCCGATGCGCGCCGCATGAACGAGTGGATCGAGAGCGAGATCCTGCGCAACCCGGCGCAGTACCTGTGGGTGCACAAGCGCTTCAAGACCCGCCCGCCGGGCGAGCCCAAGCTGTATGCGAAGCGATAATCGGCCGATGCGACTGCGCTTCACCAAGATGCACGGCGCCGGCAACGACTTCGTCGTGCTCGACGCCACCCGCAGGCCGCTGGAGCTGTCGGCCGCGCAGCTGCGTCACCTGGGCGACCGGCGCCTGGGCGTCGGTGCCGACCAGATCCTCCTGATCGAGCCGGCCAGCACGCCCGGCGTCGACTTCCGCTACCGCATCTTCAACAACACCGGCAACGAGGTCGAGCACTGCGGCAACGGCTCGCGCTGCTTCGTGCGCTACGTCGTCGACCACGGCCTGACGGACAAGAAGACCATCCGCGTCGAGACCGTCAACAACCAGCTCGAGCTGACGCTGGCCGACGACGGCCGCGTGCGCGTCGACATGAACCGCCCGATCTTCGATCTGGCGCGTGTGCCCTTCGACGCCAGCGGCCTGGTGCCGCGCGCCGAGGGCGGCTTCGAACTCTGGCCGCTGGCGGACGTCGGCGTCGAGCTCGCGGTGCTGTCTATGGGCAACCCGCACGCGGTGATGCGTGTCGCCGACGTCGACAGCGCGCCGGTGGCGACCATCGGCCCGCGTGTCGAGGGCCACCCGCGTTTTGCACGCCGCGTCAACGCCGGCTTTCTGCAGCTGCTGTCGCGCCGCGAGGTCCGGCTGCGTGTCTACGAACGCGATGCCGGCGAGACCCTGGCCTGCGGCAGCGGCGCCTGCGCCGCGGTCGTCGCCGGCATCCGCCTGGGCTGGCTCGACCGCCGCGTCGAGGTGCACGCGCGCGGCGGCGACCTGCTGATCGAGTGGCCCGACGACAGCGCCTCGGTGCTGATGACGGGCCCTGCCGTTACCGTCTTCGAAGGAGAGATCGAGCTGTGAACCTCCAGGGCATCACCGAGAACGACATCGCCGAGTACCTGGCCAACACGCCCGGTTTCTTCGAGCGCCACGCCGAGCTGCTGTCCAGCGTGCAGCTCACCAGCCCGCACGGCCAGCGTGCCGTCTCGCTGCAGGAGCGGCAGATGGAAATGCTGCGCGACCGCATCAAGGGTCTGGAGATGCGCATCGTCGAGATGATCCGGCACAGCCAGGAGAACGTCGGCATCGCCGACCGCCTGCACCGCTGGACCCGCGCGCTGCTCGTCACCGCCGACGCCGCCGCGCTGCCCGAGGTGCTGGTCGACGAGCTGCAGCACCAGTTCATGATCCCGCAGGCGGCGATCCGCGTCTGGGGCGTCGCCCCGGAGCACCAGGGCCAGCGCTACAGCGCCCCTGTGAGCGACGACGCCAAGAGCTTCGTCGACAGCCTCACGCAGCCGTACTGCGGCGTCAACGCCGGCTTCGAGTCGGTCGGCTGGCTGCCCGAGCCGACGGCCATCGCCTCGGTCGCGCTGATCCCGCTGCGCAGCGGCCCGGTCAGCTTCGGACTGCTGATCCTGGGCTCGCCCGACCCCACGCGCTACAGCGCCGACATGGGCACCGAGTTCCTGGCGCGCATCGGCGACGTCGCGGGTGCTGCCCTCTCTCGTCTGACCGCCTGAACGATCCGATGGACGGCACGCTGCCGGATGACGCGCAGCGCTGGCTGGACCACCTGAGCGTCGAGCGCCGCCTGTCGGCGCGCACGCTGACGCTGTACCGCGACGCCCTCGGCCGGCTGACGGCCTCGGCCGCGGCCGACGGCGTCGAGTTGCGCGCCGCGCTGCCGCACCACGTGCGCCGCTGGATGGCGCAGCTGCGCACCAGCGGCCTGGCGCCGCGCAGCATCGCGCTGGTGCTGTCGGCCTGGCGCGGGCTGTACCGCTGGTGGGGGCGCGAAGGGCTGGTGCCGGCGAACCCGGTCGACGGCCTGCGCGCGCCCAAGGCGCCCAAGCCGCTGCCCAAGGCGCTGTCGGTCGACCACGCGGTGGCGCTGGCCGAACACGAGAACGAAGACGGCGACGCCCGCCTGGCGGCGCGCGACCACGCCATCGTCGAGCTGCTCTACGGCTGCGGGCTGCGCATCGGCGAGCTGCTGGCGCTGGACCTGGCGCCCTCGGCCACGGCGGCCGGCTGGATCGACGTCGACGACGCCAGCGCCCACGTGCTGGGCAAAGGCCGCAAGCGCCGCAGCGTGCCGGTCGGCGCCAAGGCGCTGGAGGCGCTGGCGGCCTGGCTGGCGCAGCGGGCGCAGCTGGCGGCGGCCGGCGAGCCGGCGCTCTTCGTCAGCCGGCGTGGTGAGCGCCTGTCGCAAGGCGCCTTGCGCGCGCGGCTCAAGCAGATCGCGCTGCAGGCCGGGCTGCCGACGCACGTGCACCCGCACATGCTGCGCCACAGCTACGCCAGCCATCTGCTGCAGAGCAGCGGTGACCTGCGTGCGGTGCAGGAGCTGCTGGGCCACGCCAGCATCTCGACGACCCAGGTCTACACCCAGCTCGACTTCCAGCACCTGGCGCGTGCCTACGACGCCGCGCACCCGCGCGCCAAACGCAAGACGCCCGAAGGCGGCTGAAGGCTGCGCGCCCGGCCGCAGCGACAATCGCGCCCATGAAAACGATCAGACTGCGCGAAGGCAAGGAGCGCTCGCTGCAGCGCCGCCACCCCTGGGTGTTCCAGGGCAGCGTCGAAAAAGGCAAGGCCGACGCCGGCGAGACCGTGCGTGTGGAAGCCGCCGACGGCAGCTTCCTGGCCTGGGGCGCCTACAGCCCGAACTCGACGATCCGGGTGCGCGCCTGGAGCTTCGAAGCCAGCGAGCGCATAGACGCCGACTTCTTCGAGCGCCGCATCGCCCGTGCGCTGGCGCTGCGTGCGCGGCTGCCGGTGGCCAGCGACGGCGTGCGCCTGGTGCACGGCGAAGCCGACGGCCTGCCGGGTCTGGTCGTCGACCGCTACGGCGACCTGCTGTCGGTGCAGTTCCTGTCGGTGGGCAGCGTGCGCTGGAAGGACGTGATCGCCGACGCGCTGATGGTGCAGACCGGCGCGCGCGGCCTGTACGAGCGCTCCGACGCCAGCGTGCGTTCGCTCGAAGGGCTGGAGCCCGCCACCGGCTGGCTGCGGGGCGGCGGCGGCACCGAGGTCACGATCCGCGAACACGGCTGGAGGCTGACGCTGGACGTGGCCACCGGCCACAAGACCGGCTTCTACCTCGACCAGCGCGACAACCGCGCGCGTTTTGCCGAGCTGGTGCGCCAGCAGGGCGCACGCCGGGTGCTGAACTGCTTCAGCTACACCGGCGGATTCACCGTCGCGGCGCTGGCCGGCGGCGCCCGCCACGTCACCAGCATCGACTCGTCGGCACCGGCGCTGGAGCGTGTACGCGCCCACGTCGAGCTGAACGGTTTCGACGGCGCGCGCAGCCAGACGCAGGACGCCGACGTCAACCAGTTCCTGCGCGACGAGATCAAGGCCGGCCGCAGCTACGACGCCATCGTGCTGGACCCGCCCAAGTACGCGCCTACGGCCGCGCACGCCGAACGCGCGTCGCGTGCCTACAAGGACATCAACCGCCTGGCGCTGAAGCTGCTGGAGCCGGGTGGCCTGCTGCTGACCTTCAGCTGCTCGGGCGGCATCAGCGCCGACCTGTTCCACAAGATCGTCGCCGGCGCGGCGATGGACGCCGGTGTCGACGGTGCCATCCTGGCGCGGCTGGAGAGTGCGCCCGACCACCCGACGACGCTGTTCTTCCCCGAAGGCGAGTACCTGAAGGGGCTGGCGATCGTCAAGCAGTAGCGCCGGCGCTCAGCGCCCGCGCACCAGCGCCATCACCTTGGTGGTGTCGAGCGTGCGCGCCTGCTGCTGGATCTGCGGGCCGTACTGCGCCTGCAGCCCACGCGCCTGCTGCAGCAGGTCGGTGTAGGACTGGCGCAGCAGCTCGGCCGACAGCGTGCGGCCGCCCGCGTAGTAGCGCTTGGCGACGTGGCCCAGCGCCCAGGTCGTCGCGAACGCCAGCCCCGAGCTGACCGCCTGTTTGCCCAGGCCGCCGAACAGCCCCTTGCCCAGCAGCCCGCCGAGCAGCTTGCGCCCGGCCTGCTCCAGGTACTGCGAGGTGAGGCCCACGCCGGCGGTGGCCAGGAAGTCCTTCACGTGGCCGCTGTCCAGCGGGTAACCGTAGGCCAGGCCGACGCGGTGCACCAGCTTCATCTGCAGCGGGATGATGGCCAGCGTGGACAAGGACTCGGGCAGCAGCTCGAGCGCGCCGTTGACGACGGCCGCGTTGACGATGGCACGGTCGAGTTCGGCTTCGTCGACCACCGGTTTGGTGCCGGCGGCGGGTGCCGCGGCCACCGGCAGGGCGGCCTCGGCCAGTGTCTCGGCCTGCGCCGAGTAGGCGCTGGCTTCGGCGCCGTCCAGCTGCAGCCGCTGCGCCAGGTCGGCGAGGAAGGCACGTTCGGCGGCCGACTGCGCGCCGTCGGCATCGCAGACGCCCACCGCCATCTCGTAGGCCAGCTGGCGCGCCTCGGCGCTGCCCAGCGCGGCGGCGGCGCCGGCCACGTCCACACGCTTCAAAAGCACGTCCTGCACCAGCTGCGGCAGGCCGACCGCCGCGTCCTGCGCCAGGCCTTCGGCGATGCGGCGCACCTGCTCGTGCTCGCGTTCGTGCTTGCGGCCGTCGGCAAAAGCCGCCAGCAGGCTGATCGTCAGGATGGCGCGGGTGTCTTCGGTGTTCATGCGGCGGCCTCGTGGATGCAACGGCGCCGCACTCTAGCGACAGCGCCGAACACCGCCGGCGCGAAGGTGCTTGGGCGCCGTCAGCGCGCCGGCAGCGGCAGCCGCGGGTCGAACTTGGCGCGTTTGACGCTGAAGAAGGCCTTCACGTTGCGCACGTTGGCGTCCTGCGTGAACAGGCGCTGCACCAGCGCGTGGTAACCCGGCATGTCGGCGGCATGCACCACGAGCACGAAGTCCGGCCCCGGCGAGACGCGGTAGCACTGCTGCACCGCGGTGTCGGCGGCCACGCGCGCTTCGAACGTGTCCAGGTGCTCGGCGCCCTGGCGGTCGAGCGTGATCTCGACCAGTGCCGTCAGCCCCGGGCCCAGGCGTTCGGGCGAGAGGATGGCGACGCGGCGCTCGACGATGCCGGCGTCCAGCAGCCGCCGCACCCGGCGCAGCGCCGTCGCCGGCGAGGTCAGCGCACGTGCCGCCAGCTCCTGGTTGGACAGCGAGGCGTCGGTTTGCAGCAGGTCCAGCAGGCGCAGGTCGGTGGCGTCGAGTTCCATGGCGAAAGAATACGCCAAACGGATGCCTCATATGAAACGATAGTCCGATGCCGCATTAAAGCAGTTGAATCGTTCACGAAGCGCCGTCGAATGAATGAAAAGTTCAGGCTCGCGGTCCTAGGATGCCCGCACCGAGTTCCAAGAGGTTCACCCATGTGCGGCATCGTCGGCGCGGTCAGCGCGCGCAACATCGTCCCGATCCTGATCGAAGGCCTGAAGCGGCTGGAATACCGCGGCTACGACTCCTGCGGCGTGGCGGTGCACCAGGGCGGCGAGCTGCGCCGGGCGCGCAGCACCGCGCGTGTGGCCGAGCTGGAAGCCAACGTCGCGCGTGACGAGATTGCCGCCACCACCGGCATCGCCCACACGCGCTGGGCGACGCACGGCGCGCCGCTGGTGCACAACGCGCACCCGCACTTCTCGCCCGGCCCCGGCGGCGACGGCCCGGGGCGGGTGGCGCTGGTGCACAACGGCATCATCGAGAACCACGACGAGCTGCGCGCCGAGCTGCAGCTGCGCGGCTACGTCTTCACCAGCCAGACCGACACCGAGGTCATCGCCCACCTGGTGCACCGCTATTACGAAGGCGACCTGCTGGAAGCGGTGCAGCGCGCGCTGCCGCGGCTGCGCGGCGCCTACGCCATCGCCGTGTTCTGCCGCGACGAGCCGCACCGCGTGATCGGCGCGCGCCAGGGCTCGCCGCTGGTGCTGGGGCTGGGCGAGGGCGAGAACTTCGTCGCCTCGGACGCGATGGCGCTGGCCGGCGTCACCGACCGCATCGTCTACCTGGAAGAGGGCGACGTCGTCGACCTGCAGCTGGGCCGCGTGTGGATCAGCGCCGCCGACGAACAGGGCCGCTACCGCGGCGTGGAGCGCCCGGTGCGCACCGTGGCCGCCTACAGCGGTGCTGCCGAGCTGGGGCCGTACCGGCACTACATGCAGAAGGAGATCTTCGAGCAGCCCAAGGCGATCGCCGACACGCTGGACGGCGTGCCCGGCATCAGCCCCGAGCTGTTCGGCGACGGCGCGTACCGCGTGTTCAAGGAGATCGACCGCGTGCTGATCCTGGCCTGCGGCACCAGCTACTACGCCGGCAGCACCGCGCGCTACTGGCTGGAGTCGGTGGCCGGCATCCCGACCACGGTCGAGATCGCCAGCGAATACCGCTACCGCGACAGCGTGCCCGACCCGCGCACGCTGGTCGTCACCATCAGCCAGAGCGGCGAGACCGCCGACACGCTGGCTGCGCTGAAACACGCGCGCAGCCTGGGCATGAAGCACACGCTGACCATCTGCAACGTGGCGACCAGCGCGATGGTGCGCGAGTGCGAGCTGGCCTACGTCACGCGCGCCGGCGTGGAGATCGGTGTCGCCAGCACCAAGGCCTTCACGACCCAGCTGGTGGGCCTGTACCTGCTGACGCTGGCGCTGGCGCAGGTGAAGGGGCGGCTGACCGACGAGCAGGAAGCCGAGGAGCTGAAGGCGCTGCGCCATCTGCCGATGGCGCTGCAGGCCGTGCTGGCGCTGGAGCCGCAGGTCATCGCCTGGAGCGAGGACTTCTCGCGCAAGGAGAACGCGCTGTTCCTGGGCCGCGGGCTGCACTATCCGATCGCGCTGGAGGGAGCGCTGAAGCTCAAGGAGATCAGCTACATCCACGCCGAGGCCTACCCCGCCGGCGAGCTGAAACACGGCCCGCTGGCGCTGGTGACCGAGCAGATGCCGGTGGTGACGGTGGCGCCGAACGACGCGCTGCTGGAGAAGCTCAAGAGCAACATGCAGGAAGTGCGCGCCCGCGCCGGCCAGCTCTACGTCTTCGCCGACGCCGACACCCACATCGCCAGCGAACCCGGCGTGCACGTCATCCGCATGCCCGAGCACTACGGGCGGCTGTCGCCGATCCTGCACGTGGTGCCGCTGCAGTTGCTGGCGTATCACGTGGCTTGTGCGCGGGGAACGGATGTGGACAAGCCGCGGAATTTGGCGAAGTCGGTGACGGTGGAGTGAGGGGCTGCGCTGGCGGCACCGCCGTCAGCCAGGCGACCAGCGATGAAGTCGCTCCATCACCTCGGCTTTCGGCAGCCGCCGGCGCGGGTGGTTCGTGATGGCTGACCGGAACAACGTTCACGGCTCCGAACGCCAGCGCCAGGCGCACGGCAAAGCGCCCTCGAGCGCTATGCTCGTCACCAGTCTTTGTCGACTGAGTCAAGCGAGCTGTCCATGGAAACGCAGGCCCTGCATCGTGGCCGATTGATCGATCACGTCCAACTCGTGGTGCGGGATCTCCCGGCCAGTCAAGCCTTTTACGCCGCCATCCTCGATTCGCTCGGCGTGCCGATGGGCGGCACGGGCGAGGGCTACTTCTGGGCCGACGAGCTATTCGTCACCGCCGTCGACAGCCCGGCTGCGCTGGGGGTGCTGACCGGGCGCCATCACCTGGCCTTCCAGGCGCAGGACAGGGCGATGGTGGACAACTTCTACAAGGCCGCACTCGCCCATGGCGGCCAGGACCATGGCGCTCCCGGCGAGCGTGCCTACCATCCTGGTTATTACGCGGCTTTTGTCCTGGACCCGGACGGCAACAACATCGAAGCCGTCTATCACGGTGAAGCCAAACGCAGCGCTGCGTCGGTCGTGATCGAGTTCTGACCGCGGCGGCGGGCGGCATCACCGCGCCTCCAATGCCCTGCGGCCGAATCGGCGCCGGCGTGTAGTTCCGCCGCGGGAAGGCCAGCCGCACCAGGTCCATCACCCCGGGGCTTCTCGCGGCCGTCGGGCTGGCGGCCGAACATCACCTTGACGATCTCGCGCAGGCCCTGCGCCGGCTCGGCCAGCTCATCGTCCGAAGGCGCAGTGCCCCCATGCGGGTCTCGTCGTGCACGCCGAGCAGGAAGTCCACTTCGCGCAAAGTGCGCACGGGCCTGCCCTCGCGTTCGGCGGCCGCGGCTTCGCGCCGCTCCATGAGCTAGTCGCCGCTGCTGCGCGAGCGGGGCGCCTGTCGCCTGAAGCTCAGCCGGCTGCGGCAGTGCTGCCGCCCTGCGCCAGCGCCTGCGCGACGCGTTCAGCCAGCTCGACCAGCTGCCCGTCGATCGCCCGCGCCCGCGCCTGCAGCTCGTCGTCGGAGCCTGACCCGCCTGCCAGCGCCGCCTCGAAGCGGCCGACCTCGTCGGCCAGCGCGGTAGCGCCTATGGTCGCGCAGGCGCCGCGCAGCGAGTGCGCCTGGTCCTGCCAGGGCCGGCGCTGATCATCGGCCGGCGGCGTGCGCCAGGCCGGGATGCCGGAGCCATATCGCGCGACGAAACGCTGCAGCACGCGCGCCAACGCCCGGGGGTTCCCCGCGGTGTGGCGCAGGGCCGCCTGCACGTCCAGCGCCCCGGTCTCCTGCAGCGAGGCGGCCAGGCCGGCCGTGCCGCCACGTGTCGCGCCGGCGGCGGGTGCGGCGGCCTCGCCCGGCGGCAGCCAGCGCAGCAGGGTTTCGTAGAGCGTCATCGCCTCGACCGGTTTGGCGATGTGGTCGTTCATGCCCGCGGCCAGGCAGGCGGCCCGGTCCTCGCCGAAGGCGTTGGCCGTCATCGCGACGATGGGCAGGGCGTCGCCGAGCCGCGCGCGGATGCGGCGCGTCGCCTCCAGGCCGTCGGTTCCCGGCATCTGCATGTCCATCAGGATCATGTCGAAGCCGCCGCGTGCCGCCTGCTCGACCGCCTGCTCGCCGTCGGCTGCCACCTCGACGACGATGCCGGCATCCTCCAGCAGTGCGCAGGCCACCTCCTGGTTCACCTGGTTGTCCTCGGCCAGCAGCACGTGCGGCCGCGCCGGCCGGCGTTGCAGCCGCGTCAGGGCGTCGGACGGCCGCGCCGCCACCGGTGCACCCGCCGGCAGGCTCAGCAGCGCCTGCGACAGGGCGTCGTTGATCGACGACGGCGTGACCGGCTTGGCGAGCACGGCGACGAACTGCGCCTGCCGGGCACGGCTGCGAAGCGCGTCGGCGTCGTGGGCGGTCACGAGGATGCACGGCGGCAGCTCGCCTTCGTGGCGTCGCAGCTCGAGCACGGTCTCGATGCCGTCCAGCCCCGGCATGTGCCAGTCGACGACGAGCAGGTCATGGGGCCGGCCGGCGGCGCGTTCGGCGATGACAACTTTGATCGCCTGCGTGCCGTCGCCTGCCTCGTCGACCTGCATGCCGACGCGCCGCAGCAGGTCGGCGAGCACCTCGCGCGACTCGGCGAGGTCGTCGACCACCAGCGCCCGCATGCCGAACGGCGCCTGGACGGCAGGCCAGCGGACGTCGCCGCGGGCGTCGCCCTGGCCCAGCCAGCAGCTGAACCAGAAGCTGCTGCCCTGCCCGGGGCTGCTGTCGACGCCGACGTCGCCGCCCATCAGCCGCGCCAGGTGCCGCGTCAGCGCCAGGCCCAGGCCGGTGCCGCCGTAGCGGCGTGTCGTCGAGGCATCGGCCTGCTCGAAGGCCTGGAACAGCCGCGCCTGGCGCTCCGGCGCGATGCCGATCCCGGTGTCGCGGACCTCGAATCGCACCAGCAGGCGCCCGCCCTCGGAGGCGACGCGTTCGCCGCGCAGCCGGATCCAGCCGCTGTCGGTGAACTTGACGGCGTTGGCCAGCAGGTTGATCAGCGCCTGCGCCAGGTGCTTGGCGTCGCCGCGCAGCCGCTCGGGCAGCTGGCCGGCGTCCAGCACCAGCTCCAGCCCCTTGTGCGCCGCGCCTTCGGCCACCATGTCCAGCACGCGGTGCATCAGCTCGTCGCGCGAGAACTCGGCGTTCTCCAGCGTCAGCCGCCCGGCCTCGATCTTGGACAGGTCCAGGATGTCGTTGATGACCTGCAGCAGGTGGCGCGCCGCGTCGTCCACCTTGTGCAGGCGCTCGCGCAGCGTCGGTTCGGCGGCGTCGCGCGCCATCAGGTGGGTCAGGCCGATGATCGCGTTCATCGGCGTGCGGATCTCGTGGCTCATGTTGGCCAGGAAGGCGCTCTTGGCGCGGGTCGCCGTCTCGGCCTGGTCGACGCGCCGCGCGAGTTCTTCGTTGAGCTGCTCGAGCTTCTGTTCGGCCTGCTTCAGCGCGGTTATGTCGGTGCCCACCGCCAGGTAGCGCACGATCGTGCCGTCCGGGTCGAGCACCGGGACGATGACGCTGTCCATCCAGAACAGGCCGCCGTCCTTCGCGCGGTTGCACACCTCGCCCTGCCAGGCGCGGCCGGCGGCGATGGTCCGCCACAGCACGCTCCAGAACTCCGGCGCGTGCGTTCCCGAGCTGACGACGCGGTGGGTGCGGCCCAGAAGCTCGTCGCGCGAGCGCCCGCTGACGCGGCAGAAGTGCTCGTTGGCGTCGAGGATCGTGCCTTGGGGGTCGGTCACCGAGTACAGCGACTGCGCCGTGATCGCGGTGGACAGCGTCAGGTAGTCGCGCTGCGCGGCGCTGAGCGTGGCTTCGGCGAGCTCGGCGCGTTCGGTCGCGACGGCACGTTCCTGCTCGGCGCTGCGCAGCCGCGCCGCACGCTGGCCGGAGTCGCGCACGATGGCCGCCACGCCGACGACGTGGCCGGTCTCGTCGGCGATGGGCCCGAGCGCGATCGAGACGTCCAGCAGCTGCCCGTCGCGGCGGCGGCGCTGCGTGTCCAGCGGCTCGATGGCTTCGCCGGCAGCGGCGCGGCGCAGCAGCTGCGTGTCCTCCGCCTCGTGTCCCGGAGGCAGGATCAGCGAGGCCAGCGGCCGGCCCAGCGCTTCGGCGGCCGGATAGCCGAACAGGCGCTCGGCGCCGCGGTTCCAGTCGGTGACGCCGCCGTCCAGCGACAGGCCGACGATCGCGTCGCCCGAACGTTCGACGATGGCGGCTCGGCGCGAACGTTCGATGGCCGTCTGGCGCCGCTGCGCCGCCGCCCCGGCCAGCAGCGCGGCCGCGAAGGCCGCCAGCGCACTGGCCGCGGCACCGGCGAGGAACAGCGTGCGCGGCTCGGTGCCGACGGGCCGCGCCATGAAGGCCGGCGTGGCGCTCATCTGCAGGCGCCAGCGGCGGCCGAGCACCTCGCGCTCGACCACGGTGCGCACCGTCTCGTCGCCGGCCTTCAGTCCGCTGTCGTAGAAGCGCCCGGCCGAGCCGGTCTCGCCCTCGGTCACGTCGTCGGCGGCGAGATGGAAGAGGTCGGTGGCCAGGCCGGTCGCGGCGATCAGCTCGGGCGCGACGATGGGCGCGTAGGTCCAGCCCCAGACCTCGCCGTCGGCGGGCGCGCCGGCCAGCCGCACCGGCAGCAGCATCAGGAAACCCTGGGCTGGCGCCGTGGTGGCCTGCACCAGCGTGATCGGCGCGCTGATCGCGGCCGCATTGCTGCGCATCGCGAGCGCCGCGGCGGCGCGGCGCCGGGGCTCCGACGCGATGTCCAGCCCAGACGCACCCGCGTTGCGGACGCCCGGAGCGACGTCGACGATCACCCAGTGCTCGCCATCGTGAGGTGCCAGATGACGGACCTGGAAGCCCGTCCAGCCCCGGCGGCGGATGTCTTGCGCGAAGGCCGCCTCCTCGCCCTGCGTCACGCGCTGGATGTAGCCGACGCCGCGCGCGCCGGGAAACTCGCGGTCGAGGTCGCGTGTCTGGCTGTAGGCCAGGAAGGCCGCCCGGTCCAGCCGCTGCGGCCCCAGCGCGACGATGGCACCACGCAGGCCGCGCAGCCCGCGTTCGTAGCTCAGGACGTTGGCCCTCAGCTGGTCGGCGGCGCCCGCCGCGAGATGCACGAACTGCTCCTGGCGCTGCTGCGTGACCGAGCGCTGCTGATGCCAGGCCAGCGCGGCGCTGATGACGAGCCCCGCCAGCAGCACGGCTGCGGCCGTCAGGGCCTTGGCGGCGGAAACCTGCGACACCGGGGCGAGGTTCATCGCCGACGATGGTACGGTGGAACCCGGTGACCCTGGCGTGTGGAAAACGCGCCGCGCATCCCTCGCCGGAAGGGGCGTCCCCGCGTGTCGGGCGCGCGCGGGGACGCCTGCCGCGTCAGGGCGCCAGCTTCTCGAACCGGCAGGTGAAGTGCCGCATCAGCTTGGGCTCGCTGACGATCCGGTACCCCGTCAGCCCGTCCTTGCCCGCCGCCACCTCCTCGAAGGCCTCGACGACGTAGTCGGCGTGGCTCTGGGTGTAGGTCCGCCGCGGGAAGGCCAGCCGCACCAGGTCCATCGCCCCGGGCTTCTCGCTGCCGTCGGGCTGGCGGCCGAACATCACCGTGCCGATCTCGCAGCTGCGGATGCCGGCCACCTCGTACAGCGCCACGGCCAGCGCCTGGCCCGGGTACTGCAGCGGCGGGATGTGCGCCAGCCAGGCGCGTGCGTCGATGAATACCGCGTGGCCGCCGGCGGGCTTGACGACCGGGATGCCCATCGCGTCCAGGCGCTCGACGATGTAGGCGTTGGTGCGGATGCGGTAGCGCAGGTAGTCCTCGTCGACGATCTCGCGCAGCCCTTGCGCCAGCGCGTCCAGGTCGCGCCCGGCCAGGCCGCCGTAGGTCGGGAAACCTTCGGTGCGGATCAGGTGCTGGCGTGCCTGCTCGGCCAGCTCGTCGTCGTTCAGCGCCAGCCAGCCGCCGATGTTGCCGAAGGCGTCCTTCTTGGCGCTCATCGTCATGCCGTCGGCCACCGCGAAGCAGTCGCGCACGATGTCCTCGATCGAACGCCCGCCCTGGCCTTCTTCGCGCGTCTTGATGAACCAGGCGTTCTCGGCGAAGCGGCAGCCGTCGATGACGAAAGGCTTGCCGTGGCGGTGCGCCAGCTCGGCCACGGCGCGGATGTTGGCCAGGCTCACCGGCTGGCCGCCGCCGGCGTTGTTGGTGATGGTGATCATCACCAGCGGCACCTCGTCGTGGTGGCGCTGCAGGTAGGCCTCCAGCCGCTCCAGGTCCATGTTGCCCTTGAACGGGTGCTCGCTGCGCGGGTCCCGGCCTTCGGCGATGACGAGGTCGTCGCCGATCGCGCCCGAGGCCTCGATGTTGCCGCGCGTGGTGTCGAAGTGCGTGTTCGACGGGATGCGCCGGCCGGCCCCGCCGAAGATCGAGAACAGGATCGCCTCCGCGGCCCGGCCCTGGTGCGTCGGGATCACGTGCCTGAACGGCATCAGGTGCTTCACCGCCGCTTCGAAGCGGTAGAAGCTGGGGCTGCCGGCGTAGCTCTCGTCGCCGCGCATCACGGCGGCCCACTGCAGCGAGGACATGGCGCCGGTGCCGGAGTCGGTCAGCAGGTCGATCAGGACGGCGTCCGAGGGCAGGCCGAAGAGGTTGTGGCCGGTGGCAACGAGGTGTTGCTGGCGCTCTTCGCGGGTCGTCAGGCGGATCGGTTCGACCGACTTGATGCGGAAGGGCTCGATGATGGTCTTCATCCAAGGGGCTCCAGTACGGCCCCGTACTCCCGCGGCAACCGTTGCGCGATGGGGCCGATGCGCTGCGGTTGCCCGGAAATGCCGGACCGCGCTCAGCGCCCAAAGGGGTTGCGGGGCGGCATTGTGCTGAGCTTTTCCGCCGGGTCAAGGCTCCCGGCATCGCGGCCGGGCCCGGCGCCGGCGCCCCCGCCGCCGCAAAGGCGTATCGCGCCCCGCACGGTGCTGCCGTAGCCTGCGCTGCCGTCCCCACCGGAGCCGCGCCATGGACAAGATCCTCGTCTTCTACGGCTCGTACCGCAGCGACCGCGTCGGCATCCGCCTGGCGCAGTTCATCGTCGACGGCCTGCGTGCACGCGGCGCGGCGCCGGAACTGGTCGACGCCCAGGCGGTCGGCCTGCCGATGCTCGACCGCATGTACAAGGAGTACCCGGCCGGCCAGGCGCCGCAGGCGATGGAAGACCTGGCGCGCAGGATCCGCGGCGCCGACGCCTTCGTCTTCGTCTGCGGCGAATACAACTGGGGCCCGCAGCCGGGGCTGAAGAACCTGACCGACCACTTCCTCGAGGAGTGGTTCTGGCGCCCGGCGGCGATCGCCAGCTATTCGGCCGGGCGCTTCTCGGGCGTGCGTTCGGGCAGCACCTGGCACGCCATCCTGTCCGAGATGGGCATGGTCGTGATCTCCAGCGCGCTGGCCGTCGGGCCGATCGCGCAGACGCTGGACGCCGACGCCCAGCCGCAGGGCGGCCCGGGCGAGTCGCTGCGCAAGGCCTTCACACGTTTCGCCGACGACCTGGCCTGGTGGACCGAGGCGGCGCGCGCGCAGCGGGGGAGGGTGGCGCCGCCGTATTGATGACCCGGGCGCGCCGCGGGGTGGTGTCGCCGGGGTGACCCGCCGTGGCACGGCAGCCGCCGCTGTCATCGCGCTTTCACCCGCCGTGCTGATGATCCGCGGATTTCCATGACCCCCGGTGACCTCCCATGTCCGTGACTCCGCGACTGCGCCCGATCTCCTTGCGCCGCACGGCGCTGCTCTGCGTCACCTCGCTGGCCGTGGCCGCGCTGTCGGCCTGCGGCGGCGACGGCGGCGATGACGACAGCTACCCGGCGATCGAGATCAACATCGCCCACGTCAACGACCACCACTCGCAGCTCGAGCCCTTCAGCGGCGTCACGCTGACGCTGGGTGGCGAGGCCACGCAGGTCGAGCTCGGCGGCTTCTCGCGCCTGACGACGCTGTTCGACGCCCAGTCCGGCACCAAGAACCTGCTGAAGCTGCATGCGGGCGACGCCGTCACCGGCACGCTCTACTACACCTTCTTCAAGGGCGAGGCCGACGCGAAGATGATGAACACCGTCTGCTTCGACGCCTTCGAACTCGGCAACCACGAGTTCGACGACGGCGACCAGGCGACGCGCAACTTCGTCGACATGCTGCACGCCGGCAGCTGCCAGACGCCGGTGCTCGGCGCCAACGTCGTGCCTGCCAGCGGCACGCCGCTGAACCCGTCCGGCACCTCGCTGGTCAAGCCGTACACGATCAAGACCTACGACGGCGTCAAGGTCGGCATCGTCGGCATCGACATCGCCGGCAAGACGACGAACTCCTCGCGCCCGCTGGCGACGACGCAGTTCCTCGACGAGGTCACGACGGCGCAGAAGTACATCGACGAGCTCAAGCAGCAGGGCATCCGCCACATCGTGCTGCTGACGCACCAGGGCTACGACGTCGACAAGGCGATGGCCGCCAAGCTGAGCGACGTCGACGTCATCATCGGCGGCGACTCGCACACGCTGCTCGGCGACTTCAGCGCCTTCGGCGTCGCCAGCTCGGGCGCCTACCCGACGCAGGTCACGAACAAGGACGGCGCCAAGGTCTGCATCGGCCAGGCCTGGGAGTACGCCAAGGTCTTCGCGCTGATGAACGTGAAGTTCGACGACAAGGGCGCGGTGGCCAGCTGCAGCGGCAACGCCTCGCTGGTCATCGGCGACAGCTTCGCGCGCAAGAACAGTTCGGGCAGCTTCGTCGCCGTCGACGACGCCACCAAGGCCAACATCGTCGCCAGCCTGGCCAACGAGCCGCGCGTCAAGGTGACGACGCCCGATGCCGACGCTGCGGCGCTGCTCGCGACCTACACCACGCAGGTCGCGGCCGAGAAGACCAAGACCATCGGCACCGCCACCGAGGCGCTGTGCCTGGTGCGCGTGCCCGGCGAGACGACCAACCGCTCGTCCGGCGTCGCCGGCTGCATCGAAGCGGGTGCCGAAGCCAATCTGCAGGCGCGCGGCAGCGACGCGGCGCAGATCGTCGCCCAGGCCTTCCTCGCGGCCAGCAAGCGCGCGCACTTCGCGCTGCAGAACGCTGGCGGCGTGCGTGTGCCGCTGAAGGCCGGCACGCTGACGATGAACGACGCGTTCACGCTGCTGCCCTTCACCAACGTGCTCGTCGAGATCGACGTCACCGGCGCGCAGATGGTCGCCGCGCTCGAGGACGCCGTCTCCAACCACCTCGACAACGCCCAGTCCAGCGGCTCGCATCCCTACGCCGCCGGCCTGCGCTGGAACCTGGACATGAGCAAGGCCAAGGGCAGCCGCTTCAGCCAGGTGCAGGTGAAGGACCGCGTCACCGGCGCCTGGTCGGCGATCGACCCGGCCAAGACCTACACGCTGGTGACCAACGACTTCGTCGCCGCCGGTCAGGACGGCTACCGCACGCTGGGCACGGTCTACGCCACCGGCGCCTACGTGAACACCTACCTGCTCTACACCCAGACCTTCGCCGACTACGTGAAGGCCCAGGGCACGGTGGCGCGGCCGGCGCGTGCCGACTATTCGCACCAGCAGGTGATCACGGCCGCGGGCGTGCAACTGCCCTGAGCCTGAGGCGGGCGGCGCGGCCGCCCGCGTCTCAGCGCCGCCCGGCCCGCCAGCGGCCGGGCGTCACGCCGGTCCAGCGCCGGAAGGCGCGTGTGAACGAGCTCTGCTCGGCATAACCGAGCCGGCTGGCCACCTCCACCAGCGCCAGCCCGGGTGTCGCCAGCAGCCGCGCCGCCTCTTCGCGGCGGAACTCCTCGACCACCTCGCTGAAGCTGCGGCCGATCTCGGTCAGCCGGCGCTGCAGCGTGCGTTCGGATACGCCCAGCAGCTCGGCCAGACGTGCGGCGTCGGCGTGGCCTTGCGCCAGCGCGTCGCGCAGCCGCGCCCGCAGCGCCTGCTGCAGCGACGAGTCGCCCGGCTGCGCGAGCTCCAGCCTGGCCGCCATGTCCTTCAGCGCGGCGTGCAGCATCGGGTCGGCGCTGCAGGTCGGCAGCGCCCAGGTGGCGGCATCGATCAGCATCTCGGCGCAGGGGTGGCCGTAGGCCGGCGGCTGGCCGAACAAGGCCAGGCGCTCGGCGTCGTCGCCCGCCGGCCGCGCCACCGGCAGCCCCAGCAGCCGCGGCCGGAAGCCCCCGCCGGTGACGTGGTGCAGGCGCAGGAACAGCGTCGCCAGCGTGAACTCCAGTGCCTGCACCGGCATCGGCGCCAGCGCGCGCACGCGCAAGGCGTGGCCGCCGTCGTCCAGCGGGTCGATCTCCAGCGCGGTGTCGGTGGACACCATCGCGAAGTGCAGCCGCGCCGACTCGCAGCCGCCGGCCACGGTGTCGGCGCTGCCGACCAGGTAGTCCAGCGCCCCGAAGGCGCCGAACGCGATCGTGCCGGCCAGCGCGCTGGGCAGGCCGGGGCCGTGCAGCGGTTCGGCTGCGTGCCACATGCGCACGTAGGCCTGCGCCGGCACCAGCGCGTCCGGCGCGTCGGGCAGCGGCCCCAGCGCGGCCTGCACGCGCGCCGCGTCCAGCCCCAGCGCGGGCAGGCCCTGGAGCTGCAGCCTGAGCGTCAGCGCGGGCACCCAGGCCGGCGCTTCAGCCATGGAGCCGGATGTTCAGAGACTGGCGCGTTCTGGCAAGCCGGCGCGGGGCCCGGTTCATACAGTGAGTCCATCGAAGAGCGAGCCGGAAGCTTAGAACAATGAAACGACGTTCCTGGATGCGGGTGCTGGCCGCCGGCGGCGTGACGACCCTGCTGCCGGGCTGCGACACGATGCCGGCTGCAGCCACGGCCCCCTGGCACGAACCCGGGGCCGGCGAAACCGACCCGCGGCGGCGGGCGCTGGCCTGGGCGCTGCTGGCGCCCAGCCCGCACAACCTGCAGAGCTGGGTGGCCGACCTGCGCGAGCCCGGCCTGATCCGGCTGTCGGTCGACCTGCAGCGCCTGCTGCCGGCCGCCGACCCGCAGAACCGCCAGGTGCTGATCGGCTGCGGCGCCTTCCTCGAACTGCTGTGCCTGGCCGCCGCCGCGCAGGGCCAGCGCGCCGACGTGACGCTGCTGCCCGAAGGCGAGTACGCCGCAGGGGGCGTCGATGCGCGGCCGTTCGCCAGCGTCCGGCTGACGGCCGACGCCGGCCTGCGGCCCGACCCGCTGTTCGCCGCGGTGCCGCTGCGCCGCAGCAACCGTGCGCCTTATGGCGAGCGCATGCCCGACGCCGCCCTGCTGGCGACCCTGGCCGCTGCGGCGCGGCGCCCCGGCCTCACGCTGCGCGCCAGCACCGAGCCCGCCCCGGTGCGCCGCGTGTGTGCGCTGGCGGCCGCTGGCTGCCGCGTGGAGTTCGGCGACGCCGCCACCTGGGCCGAGAGCGCCGGCCTGATGCGCGTCGGCGCCGCGGCCGTGGCCGCCGAGCCCTCGGGTTTTGCCGTCACCGGGCTGCAGGCCTGGTTCGCACGACGGCTCGGCCTGCTGGACGACGAGACCCGGCGCCGCACCGACGGCGTGGTCGCGCACGCGGCACTGGCCGCCGCGCTGGACGCGATCGGCCATACGCCGGCCTGGGTCTGGCTGGTCAGCGCCGACAACAGCCGGCGCACGCAGATCGAGGCCGGCCGCGCCTACCTGCGCACCGACCTGGCCGCCGCGCAACAGGGCTGGGCGCTTCACCCGAACTCGCAGCTGCTGCAGGAGTTCGACGCGATGGCGCCGCTGTACCAGCGCCTGCACGCCGAACTCGGCGTAGCCGCGCCGGCGCGGGTGCAGATGCTCGTGCGCCTGGGCGTCGCGCCGCGCCCCGAACCCGCGCCGCGGCGCCCGCTGGGCCGCTTCGTGCGCAGCTGAACCCGTCTTCCCGAGGACCGTGATGAAAACTCTGACTCGTCTTGCCGCCACCGCCGTCTGCATCGCCGCCTTGTCGGCCTGCGGCACCGTGATGCCCACCGCCGACAGCGGCTATCTCAGCGACTACCGCGCGCTGCTGCCGGCCGCCGACGCGTCGGGCGCCCGGCGTGCGGCGGCGCACGCGCTGGACCCGGCCCGCCTGACGATCGACGAGGTCGTCTGGCGTGCCGATGCACGCACCGACCTCGGCGACGACGAACGCCAGGCGCTGCTCGCCGGGCTGGAGCGCGAACTGCGCCAGGCGGTGCAGACGCTGCCGCCGGCGCCCGAGGGGCGGCCGGCGCGCATCCGCGCGGCGATCACACGTGTCGAGACCGTCTCGCCTGGCCTCAACACGGTGGGCACGCTGCTGCTGATCGGCCCGCTGGACCGGGGCGGCGCGGCCTTCGAGATCGAGGCCGTCGACGCCCAGACCGGCGACCAGCTCGCGGCGCTGCGGCTGGGCTATTTCGCCCCGCTGGGCGAGCTGAAGGCCCGCTTCAGCCGGCTCGCGCCGGCGGGGATCGCGGCCCACGAGGCGGCGCTCGAGTTCGCGGCCCTGCTCCAGCCGGCCGGCGCTTCGCCAGCAGGCGCGCTGCCGCGCTGAAGCGCGCGCCGCCTGCCGCTGATGGACTCAATCCGGAGCCCTTGAAGCGCTCGGCCGGCGTGGTTGGCCTGGCTGGACGCACGCCACGCGCCGGAGTCTTGTCCACACCCCCGGTAGTGCCGGCCGCAGCCGCCGACACCGCTGCACGAGCCGCTTGAGACAATCCGCACCCATGAACACCGCGTCCCGCATGAGCAAGGCGACCATCGCCACCTGACACGCCTTTCGACGCGATCGGAAGGCTTGCGCCTTCCGGCCCCGAACCCCGGCAAGCGCGAGCTTCCCGGGGTTTTCTGTTTTCCACCTTCCGGACTTCTGCCGTGCGCACCTACGACAAGCTGATCGCCACGATTCCCGCTCGCCGGAGCGGGAACTGCGTGCGCCCGTGCTTCGGCTGCGCCTTGCACATCAGTCGCTAGCCCTCAGGCGGATCGCCTGGCGGCTGGCCATGCCGACCAGGCCCTCGACGAAGCCCCGAGCGGGGCTTCGCGACGAAAGATCCGTATGAACTCGAACGACAGAAAGCTCCGCAACATCGGCGTCATCGCCCACGTCGACGCGGGCAAGACCACCGTCACCGAACGCATCCTGTTCCACACCGGCGAGAACCATCGCATCGGTGAGGTGCACGACGGCAGCGCGCGCATGGACTTCGACCCGCAGGAACGCCAGCGCGGCATCACCATCGACAGCGCCGCCGTTTCCGTGCAGTGGAAGGGCGCGCAGCTCAACATCATCGACACCCCCGGCCACATCGACTTCAACGTCGAGGTGCGCCGCGCGCTGCGTGTGCTGGACGGCGCCGTCGTGGTGTTCGACGGCGTCGCCGGCGTCGAGCCGCAGACCGAAACCAACTGGCGCCTGGCCGACGGCTACGGCGTGCCGCGCATCGCCTTCGTCAACAAGCTGGACCGCGTCGGCGCGGACTTCCGGCGCGTGGTCTCGATGATCGGCGAGCGCCTGGGCGTCAAGGCCCTGGTGCTGCAGCTGCCCATCGGTGCCGAAGGCGGGTTCCGCGGTGTCGTCGACCTGCTGGCGATGCGCAGCCTGGTCTGGCCGCGCGACGACGCCAGCGAGCCGCCGCAAGTCGGCGCGGTGCCGCCCGAGCTGCTGGACCTGGCCTTGCGCGAGCGCGAGCGCCTGCTCGAGACCGTGGTCGAACAGGACGACGAGCTGCTGCTCGCCTATCTGGACGGCCAGACGCTGCCGGTCGAGGCCCTGCGTCGCGCGATCCGCAAGGGTGTGCTCGCCCAGGCCTTCGTGCCGGTGCTGGGCGGCTCGGCCTACCGCAACCGCGGAGTCGAGCCGCTGCTCGACGCCGTCGTCGACTTCCTGCCGAGCCCGGGCGATCTGCCGGCCACCGAAAACCGGCCGGCGGCCGATGCGCGCGCGCCGCTGGCGGCGCTGGCGTTCAAGCTCGCCCACGACGGGCATGCGGGCATGGTCTTCGTGCGCGTCTACAGCGGGCGTCTGCGCCGTGGCGACACGGTGCTGAACACGGCCACCGGGCGCGTCGAGCGTGTGTCGCGGCTGTACGAGGTGCATGCCGACGAGCGCATCGACATCGACGAGGCGCAGGCAGGCGACATCGTCGCCGTCGTCGGGCTCAAGGACACGCTGACCGGCCACACGCTGAGCGACCGGGCGCATCCGGTGCAGCTGGAGGCCATCGGCGTGCCCGAGCCGGTGATCGACGTCGCGCTCGAACCCCGGCGCCAGGCCGACCAGCAGGCGCTGGCGGCGGCGCTGGCGCTGCTGCAGCGCGAAGACCCGAGCCTGCGCGTGCGCCAGGACGCCGAGTCGGGGCAGATCATCCTGTCCGGCATGGGCGAGCTGCAGCTGGAAGTGGCGGTCGAGCGGCTGCGCTCGCGCCACGGCGTCGACGTGGCAGTGGGGCGGCCGGAGGTGGCCTACCGGGAGTCGATCTCGAAGGAGGTGGAAGTGAACCATGTGCACCGCAAGCAGAGCGGCGGCCCCGGCCAGTTCGCCGAGCTGCGGCTGCGCCTGGCGCCGCTGGAGCGTGGCGCGGGCCTGCGTTTCGAGAGCCGGATCACCGGCGGCGCGATCCCGAAGGAGTACATCCCGGCGGTCGAGGCCGGCGTGCGTCGCGCTGCGCAGCTGGGGGTGCTGGCCGGGTTCCCGACCGTGGACCTGCAGGCCACGCTGCTGGACGGCAGCTTCCACGAGCGCGATTCGTCGACGCTGGCCTTCGAGCTGGCGGCGGCGGCGGCGTTCCGCGAGGCCGCGGCCCAGGCCGGCCCGGGCCTGCTCGAGCCGGTGATGGCCGTCGAGGTGGTGACGCCGCTGGACCACCTGGGCGACGTCATCGGCGACCTGCACCGGCGCCGCGGCATCGTGCGCGGCAACATCACGCGCGGCAACGCCGCGGTGATCGACGCCGAGGTGCCGCTGAAGGAGATGTTCGGCTACATCGGCAGCCTGCGTGCCCTGTCGCAGGGGCGGGCGCAGTACACGATGCAGTTCGACCGCTACCGTGAGGCGGCGGCTGCCGGGCGGGCGGCCTTGGCGCCGGCCAGCGTGGCCTGAGCGGTGTTCCGCGGGCGCGGGCATTCCGGCCCGCGCCCCATCCTGCGGCGAACGCCGCTGTCGCCGCGCCGGCGGCGGGTGCCCGGGGCGGGCCGCTACTTGCCGGCGACGACCTGAATGCGGTTGTCCACCGCCGTCACGCCCTTCACCTCGGCGGCGATCTTGGCGGCCTTGTCCGAGCGCGCCTGCGTCGTCACGGTGCCGGTCAGCACGACGGCACCGGCGCCGTCGGTCTCGACGCCGATCTTGACCAGGCTGGACGCCTTGTCGGCCGCCAGCGCGGCCTTGACCTTGGTGGTGATGACCGAGTCCTTGGCGAGGGTCTTGGCCGAGTCGCTGCCTTCGGCCGCTTGCCCTGCCAGCGGCAGCAGCAGGGTGCCGGCCAGGGCCAGGGCCAGGCCAGCCGCAATCGGTGTACGCATGGTGTGTAACTCCTCAGGTGTGCAGACGCAGGCGCGGCGCGCCCCGGCCCGCATCCTGGGCGCCCGTGCCCGCGTCATCTGTGCGCCGGCGTACGCAGGGCGACAAGGGAAACGGCCGTGGCCGGGGGGCTGCTGGTCGCGGGCGGTCCCGGGGCCGGGCTTGCGCGGAGCATGCGGCAAGCGCCCCGGGGGAATTGACGGCAATAACGAAATAAACGCCATAAAACCCACGGTGGCAATTTGATTTGATGCAACTTCGGTGGCCCGTCTGCCGGTAACTTAGGCGCACTTTCCGATCCGCCCTGCGCAACCAGATAAAAGTTACGGAATAGCCGACATCTGCTTGCCGACACCCGATCAGGAGTACATCTTGGAAGTTATCGAAACCACCCTCAGCGAAACTCTCCGACCATTGCGCGGCACCGCCGCCGATGGCCGATATCCCGCCGCCGAACCCCGCCGGATTCTGTCCCGGCGAGTTCCCTCGGAACGCCCGCGGTTCGACGATGCGTCGCCAGCAGCCCCGCTGCAGCACCCCGCTGCGCCCGGCTACAGCTGACCGGCCTGCTGCCGGTCGGCCCGCGCCCTGCGCCCAGCCTAGGGTCGTCGCCACTACCAGTTTTCCCTGCGCCTGATCCGGTGCCGGCCTGACGCCGGCGCCGGGCCGCGGTTCGCGCCAGAGGCCGCCGCCAAACCGTCCAGGTTTGGGTGGCGCCAGGCCTGCGCTCGCCCCGGCAATCGTCGGCAAAGGGTTCTGGGAAAGGCGTCCGACCGGCTCGGGGAGCGTCTGGCTACCGGTTTTCAAAGACCTTTACCAAAACTTGTCTCGGTCAACGAGAAAACCAGCGCCATAGCACCCGGCTTAGCGGCCCGGTGCCTCATGGCGAGATCGGCGGAATCCCCCTCGAAAACTACCCGGGGATATTCGCAAGACGGCAACCAACGGAGCGATACGATGAGTGAAGCAAGCCGCGCAATCCTGGAGGCGGTGCCTGGCGGCACCGCCGGCACCGGGCAGAAGTTCTGGCCCCATGGCTGGTGGCGCCTGATGGAGGCGAAGGTCGGCGTGATTCCGCTGCCCTTGTTCGTGCTGGCCGGCGTGCTGGTGCTGGCTCTGGCCAGCACCAAAGGCGGTCTGACCAACGAGCTGACGGTGATGGCCGTGACGCTGGCCTTCTTCGGCTTCGCCTGCGGCGAGATCGGCAAACGCATCCCGGTGATCGGCAAGATGGGGGCGGCCGCGATCTGCGCGACCTTCATCCCGTCGGCCCTGGTGTACTACGGGCTGCTGCCGGACATCGTCGTCGAGGCGACGACGAAGTTCTACAAGGCCACCGGCATCCTCTATCTGTACATCTGCTGCGTCATCGTCGGCAGCATCATGAGCATGGATCGCAAGACGCTGATCCAGGGCTTCATGAAGATCGTGATCCCGATGGGCTGTGCCGCCGTCGCCGGCATGGTGGTGGGCACGCTCGCCGGCGTGGCCGTCGGCAAGAGCGCCTACGAGACCTTCTTCTTCATCGTCCTGCCCTGCATGGCCGGCGGTGTCGGCGAAGGCGCGATCCCGCTGTCGATCGGCTTCGCCGAGATCCTCAAGCAGGACCAGGGCGAGATGTTCGGCCGGATCATCCCGATGGTGATGATGGCCAACGTCGTGGCGATCATGCTCTCCGGCGTGCTCGGCGCCATCGGTCGGCGCTATCCGCACCTGACCGGCAACGGCCGTCTGCTGCCTGGCTCCCCGGACGATGAGGAACAGGCCGCCAAGAGCGAGGCCGGCGGCAAGGGCGTCGAGGTCACGGGCCTGGCCGCCGCCGCGCTGATGGCCATCAGCCTGTACATGATCGGCATGCTGGGCTTTCGCCTGATCGGCCTGCCGGCTCCGGTGGGCATGCTCTTCGTCGCCGTGCTGGTCAAGCTGACGCAGGCCGCCTCGCCGTCGCTGACCGAAGGTGCACGCTCGGTCTACAAGTTCTTCCAGACCTCGGTGACCTACCCGGTGCTGTTCGCCGTCGGCGTCGCCATCACGCCGTGGGAGCGCCTGGTCGCCGCCTTCGCGCTGGACAACATCGCCATCATCGTCGCCACCGTGCTGACCGTGGTCGGCACCGGCTTCTTCGTGTCGCGCAAGCTCGGCATGTACGCGGTGGACGCGGCGGTCGTGTCCTGCACGCAGTGCGGCCAGGGCGGCACCGGCGACGTGGCCATCCTCTCGGCTTCGAACCGCATGCAACTGATGCCGTTCGCCCAGATCGCCACGCGCATCGGCGGCGCCATCAACGTCACGGTGTCGCTGCTGGTCCTGTCGCGCATGGTGGCCTGAACCCGGCCGCTTCATCTCCCTGCTTCATCCAACGGCGTCGGTGCCCATCTCCGGCTCGGCAGAGCACCGACGCCCCACGTTTCACGAGGACCCCATGAAACTGCTCAGCTTCCGCAACGCCCGCGGCCATCGCAGCTACGGCATCCGCACCGAGCGCGGCATCGTCGACCTCGGCAGCCGCCTGGGCGAGCGCTACCCGTCGCTGCGCGCGCTGCTCGCCGCCCCGGGCGGCATCGAGCTGGCACGCCAGCACGAGCAGGCCGCACCCGACTGCCAGGAAAGCCAGATCTCGTTCCTGCCCGTCATCGAGCATCCGAACAAGATCTTCTGCGTCGGCATGAACTACGCCGCCAAGCGCCAGGAGTTCAACGAGACCAACCCGGCGCCGACGCTGTTCGTGCGTTTCCCGGATTCGCAGACCGGGCATCGCCGCCCGGTGATCAAGCCGGCGCACAGCCGCGAGTTCGACTACGAGGGCGAACTGGCGGTGGTGATCGGCACCGGCGGCCGCGGCATCCGCCGCGAGGACGCCCTGCAGCACGTCGCCGGCTACGCCTGCTACATGGACGGCTCGGCGCGCGACTGGCAGCACACCTGGTTCACCGCCGGCAAGAACTGGCGCGAGACCGGCGCCTTCGGCCCGTGGATGGTGACCAGCGACGAGATCGGCGACCCGCAGCAGCTGCAGCTGCGCACCTTCCTCAACGGCATGCAGGTGCAGGACGACACGACGGCCAACATGATCCATCCGGTGGCCGCGCTGATCGAATACATCAGCACCTTCAGCGCGCTGTCGCCCGGCGACGTGATCATCACCGGCTCGCCCGGCGGTGTCGGCAAGAAGCGCGTGCCGCCGCTGTTCATGAAGGCCGGCGACACCATCGAGGTCGAGATCTCCGGCATCGGCCGGCTCTTCAACGTCATCGCCGACGAGGTCATCGAGCCCATCGAGGACCTGCAGGTTTCCGAGGCCGTCGAGGCCGCTGCGGCTTGAGCTGAACGGGTGCGAGCGGTCGGCCGGCGCTGCGGCGCCGGGTGACCCGCCATCCCGATGGAGCGTCCATCGTGAGCGAGGACATCGACTTTTACGCCATCGATCCGCGCGTGCAGCCGCACGAGCGCGACGAGGTGCGGCAACTGCTGGCCGAGTGCGATCTCGACCTGGAAGACGGCGTCGAGACCTTCGTCGTCGGCCGTCACGGCCGCCGCCTGGTCGCCTGCGCCGGTCTCGACCACAACATCGTCAAGTGCGTGGCGACGGCGCCGGACCTGCGCGGCAACTCGCTCAGCCTGAAGCTGATGAGCGAGATCATCAACCTGGCGCAGGACTGTGGTCACCACCACCTGTTCCTGTACACCCATCCGCGCAACGTCTCCTTCTTCGCCGGCTGCGGCTTCTACCGCCTGGCCGAGGTGCCGGGCCACGTCAGCCTGATGGAGAACACGCCGGTGGGCATCGCCGGCTACTGCCGCCGCCTGGCCGGTGCGCGCCGGCCGGGCCGCAAGATCGGCTGCATCGTGATGAACGCCAACCCGTTCACGCGCGGGCATGAGTACCTCGTGCGGCTGGCGGCGGCGCAGTGCGACTGGCTGCACCTGTTCGTCGTGCGCGAGGAGGCGTCGCAGTTCTCCTACCGCGACCGTTTCGCGCTGGTGCAGAAGGGTGTCGCCGGCATCGCCCGGCTGACGCTGCACCACGGCTCGGAGTACATGGTCTCGCGCGCCACCTTCCCCGACTACTTCTTCAAGGAGAAGGGCATCGTCGGCGACTGCTGCACGGCCATCGACCTGCTGCTGTTTCGCGAGTACATCGCGCCGGCGCTGGGCGTGACCCACCGCTTCGTCGGCACCGAGCCGTTCTGCGCCACGACGCGCAAGTACAACGCCGACATGCAGCACTGGCTGCAGCAGGTGCCGGACGAGGCGGCGCCGGTGGCCGTCGTCGAGGTGCCGCGCACGTCCTGCGAAGGCGTGCCGATCTCGGCGTCCGAGGTGCGGCGGCTGCTGCGCGCCGGCCAGGCCGGGCGCATCGCGTCGCTGGTGCCGCCGGACACGCTGCAGCTGCTCAACCACCAGTACGCCCCCGCGTTCCGGCGCGAATGCGGCGAGCTCAGTGTCTAGCGCGGCACACCGTCATTTCCGGGCCGGCCGCCGTGCCGGCCCTTCACAAGAGGTATTTGCGATGCAAATCGTCAAGGAAGCACTGGCAGGGACGCTGGAATCCAGCGACCTGCTGGTCAAGGTCGCTCCCGCCGCCGACGGGCGGCTGGAGCTGGTGATCGAAAGCGAAGTGATGCGCCAGTTCGGCGCCCAGATCCGCCGCGTCGTGGTCGACACGCTCGAGCGCCTGGGCGTCAGCGCCGGCCTGATCGTCGTCGAAGACAAGGGGGCGCTGGACTGCGCCATCCGCGCCCGCGTCCAGACCGCCGTGCTGCGCGGCGCCGGGCAAGTGCAAATCGACTGGAGCCAACTGTCATGACATTGCGCCGAAGCATGCTGTTCCTGCCCGGGGCCAACGCCGCGATGCTGAGCACCGCGTTCGTCTACAAGCCCGACTCGATCATGTTCGACCTGGAGGACGCCGTCTCGCTGCGCGAGAAGGACGCCGCGCGGCTGCTGGTCTTCCACGCGCTGCAGAACCCGGCCTACGCCGACATCGAGACCGTGGTCCGCATCAACCCGCTCGCCACGCCCTTCGGCCTGGCCGACCTGGAGGCGGTGGTGCGTGCCGGCGTCGACATCGTGCGCCTGCCCAAGACCGACAGCGCCGCCGACGTGCACGAGCTGGAAGCCCAGGTCGAACGCATCGAGCGCGAGTGCGGCCGCGAAGTCGGCTCGACGCGGCTGATGGCGGCCATCGAGTCGGCCTCGGGCGTCGTCAACGCGCTGGCCATCGCCACCGCGAGCAAGCGCCTGGTGGGCATTGCGCTGGCCGGCTTCGACTACGTGATGGACATGCAGACCGAGCGCGGCGACGGCACCGAGCTGTTCTACGCGCGCTGCGCGGTGCTGCACGCCGCGCGTGTGGCTGGCATCGACGCCTTCGACGTCGTCTATTCCGACGTCAACGACGAAGCCGGCTTCCTGCGCGAGGTCGAGCTGATCCGCAAGCTCGGCTTCAACGGCAAGTCGCTGATCAACCCGCGCCAGATCGAGCTGCTGCACAACGCCTACGCCCCGAGCGAAGAGGACGTGGACCACGCGCAGCGCGTGATCGCCGCCGCCGACAAGGCCGAGCGCGAAGGCCTGGGCGTCATCGCGCTCAACGGCAAGATGATCGACGCCCCCATCGTCAACCACGCCCGGCGTGTGCTCCAGCGGGCGCAGGCCTCCGGCGTGCGCAAGTGACCGGACCCGGAGTTCCCTTCATGAACACGACACTGCAAGACGCCCTGCGCCGCGAGCCGGCGCTCGAGGGCCTGGAACCGTTCGAAGACTACGCCCACCACACGCCGCACCTGCGCGACCCGCAGCACAAGCTCACGCGCAAGATCGTGGCCTCGCTGCAGGACGCGGTGCGCCGCGTGGGCCTGACCGACGGCATGACGATCTCGTTCCACCACGCCTTCCGCGAGGGTGACAAGACGATCAACAACGTCGTCCAGGTGCTGGCCGACATGGGCCTGCGCAACCTGACGTTGGCGTCCTCGTCGCTGCTGAGCTGCAACGCGCCGCTGATCGAGCACATCCGCAACGGCGTCATCAGCCGCATCTACACCTCGGGCATGCGCGGCAAGCTCGCCGAGGCGATCTCCAACGGGCTGATGGAACACCCGGTGCACATCCACTCGCACGGCGGGCGCGTGCACCTGATCAAGAGCGGCGAGCTGAAGATCGACGTCGCCTTCCTCGGCGTCTCGGCCTGCGACGAGTTCGGCAACGCCAACGGCGTCAGCGGCAAGTCGCGCTGCGGCGCGCTGGGCTACGCCAAGGTCGACGCCCAGTTCGCGCGCCGCGTGGTGCTGCTGACCGAGGAGTTCGTCGACTTCCCGAACACGCCGGCCAGCATCTCGCAGGACCAGGTCGACTGCATCGTCAAGGTCGAGCAGGTGGGCGACCCGTCGAAGATCAGCGTCGGCGCCGCACGCGTGACGAGCAACCCGCGCGAGCTGCTGATCGCGCGCTGGGCCGCCGACGTGATGGAGCACTCGGGCTACTTCCGCGACGGTTTCTCGCTGCAGACCGGCTCGGGCGCGTCGTCGACCGCGGCCACGCGTTTCCTCGAGCCGCGCATGCGCAAGGCGGGCATCAAGGCCGCGTTCGCGCTCGGCGGCATCACCGGCGGCATCGTCGACCTGCACCGCAAGGGGCTGATCACCAAGCTCGTGGACACGCAGAGCTTCGACGCCGACGCCGCCGAGTCGCTGCGCACCTCGCCCGAGCACATCGAGGTCTCGACCAACGAGTACGCCAACCCGAGCTCCAAGGGCACGTTCTGCGACCGCGTCGACCTCGTCATCCTGTCGGCGCTGGAGATCGACCTGGACTTCAACGTCAACGTCATCACCGGCTCCGACGGCGTGATGCGCGGCGCCTCCGGCGGCCACAGCGACGTGGCGGCGGCGGCCAACCTGGCGATCGTCGTCGCGCCGCTGATCCGCAGCCGCATCCCGACCATCGTGCGCCGCGTGACGACGGTCGTGACGCCGGGCGAGTGCATCGGCGTGCTCGTCACCGACCACGGCATCGCCGTCAACCCGAACCGGCCCGAACTCGCCGAGCGGCTGCGCGCGGCCGGGCTGCCGGTGATGACGATAGAGGAGCTGCACGCGCGTTCGGTGGCGCTGACCGGCGAACCGCAGGCCATCGAGTTCCTCGACAAGATCGTCGGCGTCGTGCGCTTTCGCGACGGCTCGGTGATCGACCTCGTCCGTCAGGTCAAGCCCTGAACGGCAGGGCGCATGCGTAGCACTGACACGCCCGTGCCGGTGACGCTGGAGCAGATGCTGGCGGCGCGCGAGGAACGCGTGCGCCACCAGCAGGCCGCGCTGGCGGCGCACGGGCTGCCGCTGCTGTCGCTGACGCTGGTGGCGCCCGGGCCGGTGAAGGACAGCGCGCCGCTGCGCGCGGTGTTCTGCGTCGCGCTCGAGCGCATCGAGGCGCTGTGCCGCGAACACGGCTGGCGCGTCGCCGCCTGCCAGGCGTGGCGCCAGGCCACCGGCTGCGAGGCGCTGCTGGCGGTCGACGTCGACGCCGGGCAGCTCAAGCGCGCCGCGGTGGCGCTGGAGGACAGGCACGCGCTCGGCCGTCTGTGGGACCTGGACGTGCTGGGCCTGGACGGGCGCTCGCTGTCGCGCACGGGGCTGGGCCTGGCGCCGCGGCGCTGCCTGGTCTGCGACGAGGCGGCACACGCCTGCGCGCGCTCGCGTGCGCACCCGCTCGAACAACTGCAGGCGGCGATGGCCCGCCTGCTGGAGAACCATCACCATGCGGCCGTTTGCTGATTTCGTCGCGCCCGCGGCAGGGGGGGGCGCGCGTGCACCGGCGGCCGCTGGGCGCCGGCCTGCGATCCTGGACACCCGCCGCGTCGCCGGCTGGGGCCACGAGGCCCTGATCCGCGAGGTCGAGCTGAGCCCCAAGCCGGGTCTCGTCGACCGCTTCAACAACGGCGCGCACGACGACATGGACCTCGCCATGTTCCGCGCCAGCGCCGCGGCCATCGAGCCCTGGCTCGGCGTGTTCTTCCGCTTCGGGCGCAGCGAATGCGACCGGCCGGCGGCCGACTTCCTGCCGCGGCTGCGGCCGCAGGGCCAGGCCTGCGAGCGTGCGATGTTGCGCGCCACCGGCGGCGTCAACACGCACAAGGGCAGCGTCTTCGCGCTCGGGCTGCTGAGCGCCGCCGCCGGCCGCCTGGCCGGGCGCGGCGTGGCCGCCGACGCCGACGGGCTGTGCCTGGAGGTGGCGGCGATCTGCGACGGCCTGGTCGCGCGCGAGCTGCGCGACGGCGGGCCAGCCGCCACGGCCGGCGAGCGCCTGTACCGCGAGCACGGCCTGCCCGGGGCACGCGGCGAAGCTGCCAGCGGCTTCGCCACCGTGCGCCGCCACGGGCTGCCGGCCTGGCGCCGCGCACGCGCCGCCGGCCACGGCGAAGAGGCCGCGCTGCACGCCGTGCTGCTGAACCTGCTCGCCTACAATCAGGACACGAATCTCGTGGCGCGCGGCGGGATCTCGGCCCTTCATTTCGTCCAGACGCGCGCGCGGGCCCTGCTCGTGGCCGGCGGCGTCGATGCGGCGGACCATCTGGCCGAAATGGCCCGCCTCGACCGCGAGATGATCGAGCGCCACATCAGCCCGGGCGGCAGTGCCGATCTGCTGGCGGTGACGTGGTTCCTGTCCCGCTTCAGCCTGTACCCGGACGACGGCGCAGGGCTGGGTTCCTCGGCCCGCGCAGGCGTCGTCTGAGGCCCGTCCCGGCCGCGTATGCCTGCGATGACCCGACCATCCCCTGCCCGCGCCGCCGGCGCGCTGCGCCGACTGGCCGGGCTGCGGCCCGCGCGCTGATCTTCCTGCCGCCTCCGCCGTGGACATCCTGAGCGCACGATCGGGCGACGAAACGCCGGCCGCCGAACCCCGGCCCGTCTGGCGCCGCCCGGGGGCCGACGGCGCGGCAGGCCTGGCGCGCCTGGCGAGCTTCCAGGTCCGGGTGTTCCTGCTGCTGCTGTGCGTGTCGGCCTCGCTGCTGTTCGTCGTCGGCTACTACGTCTTCGAGCGCATGCACGCCACGCTGTACGAGAACCTCGGCCAGCATGCGGTCGTGCAGGCGCAGCAGATCGCCGCGATCCCCGAGTTGATCGAGGCGGTGCGCCGCCGCGACCTGCCCGTGATCGAGCGCATCGCCAAGACCATGCTGCAGCGCACCGATGCCAGCTTCATCGTCATCGGGGACGCCAACGGGCTGCGCCTGTACCACCCCACGCTGGATCCGGGCACGCCGATGGTCGGCGACGACAACGCGCCGGTGCTGCGCGACGGCCAGAGCGAGGTGACGGTGCGCGCCGGCTCGCTGGGTTACGGGCTGCGTGGCAAGGCGCCGATCAAGGACGCCGACGGCGTGGTCGTCGGCGTCGTGTCCGTGGGTTATCTGCAGGACCTGATCTTCAGCCGCGACGTCGCGCAGCGCGGCCCGGTCATCGTCTTCCTCACCATCGCCCTGGGCGCCACCTTCCTCACCGCCTGGTTCTTCGCGCGCAGCATCAAGCGCCAGATGCTGGGCATGGAGCCGGCCGAGATCTCGCGCCTGGTGCGCCAGCAGGAGGCGGTGTTCGACGCCATCATGGAGGGCGTCATCGCCGTCGACCGGCACGACCGCGTGCGCGCCATCAACCACGCCGCGCGCGACATCGTCGGCGACACCCGGTCCAGCCAGGAAATCATCGGCTGCCGGCTGAGCGACGTGGTCGGCAGCGGGGCGCCGAGCCGCGGCGGCGACGGCACCGACGGCGCGCCCGAGATCCGCGACGCGGTGCTGCTGTTCAACAACGTGCAGGTCATCGCCAACCGGCTGCCCGTCGTCGTCGCCGGCAAACCCGTCGGCGCGGTGCTGAGCTTCCGGCGCAAGGACGACATCGCGACGCTCAGCCTGCAGCTGTCGCAGGTGCGCCGCCATGCCGACAACCTGCGTGTCGTGCGCCACGAGCACATGAACTGGCTGTCGACGATCTCCGGCCTGCTGGAGATGAGGCACTACGACGAGGCGCTGCAGCTCGCGCGCATGCAGTCGCGCACGCAGCAGCGCGTGCTCGACACCATCTCGCAGGCGTTCTTCAACGCCCCGGTCTGCGGCATGCTGCTGGGCAAGTACTACCGGGCGCGCGAACTGGGGCTGGAGCTGGTGATAGACCCCGGCTGCCGGCTCAGCAGCCTGCCCGAGGTGCTGAAGGTCTCCGAGTGGCTGTCGATCATCGGCAACCTCCTGGACAACGCCTACGACGCCGCGCTCGCGCTGGGCGAGCGCGGGCAGCGTGTGTCCTTCCTGATGATCGAGTCCGACGACGAGATCGTCATCGAGGTTGCCGACACCGGCGTCGGCGTCGAGGCCGGTGTGCGCGAGACGCTGTTCGAACTCGGCGTGAGCACCAAGCCCGGCGGCGAGCACGGCATCGGGCTGCACCTGGTGAAGACCTATGTCGAGCAGGCGGCCGGTACGATCACGATCGAAGACAACGAGCCGCGCGGGACCATCTTTTCGCTGTTCATTCCCAAAGGAGCCGCCCGTGCCGCCCAAGCATGACGTGTTGATCGTCGAGGACGAAGCCCGCCAGGCGCGGCTGCACGCCGACTTCGTCGGCCGGCACCCGCGCCTGCGTGCAGCCGGCATCGCCACCACGATCGCCGAGGCGCGCCGGCTGCTCGACAACCTGCGGCCGCGGCTGATCCTGCTGGACAACTGGCTGCCCGACGGCAACGGCATCGACCTGCTCGAGCACCTGGTGACGCAGAAGTTCGATGCCCATGTCATCTTCATCACCGCCGCCAGCGAGATGGAGATCTGCGGCAAGGCGATCCGGCTGGGCGCCTTCGACTACATCATCAAGCCGATCGACTACGACCGGCTCACCGCCGCGCTGGAGCGCTTCTGCCAGTTCCTGGACTCGCAGGCCGCGCATCGCCTGGTCGACCAGCGGCGCGTCGACGAGCTCTACAACCTGCAGGCCAAGGCGGCGCTGGAAGAGCGCCGCACCAAGGGCATAGACCAGCTGACGCTGGCGCGGCTGAAGGACTATCTGCTCGACGATCACGGCGAGGGCACCGCCGACACCATCGCCCGCGCCGTCGGCATCAGCAAGACGACGGCGCGCCGCTACCTCGAATACCTGGTCGAGACCCGCTTCGTTGCCGCGCAGATCTCCTACGGCAAGGTGGGCCGCCCGGAACGCAGCTACCGGCTGCTGCGCGCGGCGCCCCCCGACGCCGAGCCATAACGCCGCCGCACGCTGCGGGTCGCACGATGTGGCAATCGATGATGGCATCCCGGGCCTGCCCGGACACGAACGCCGCGCTGCAGGCGGGCGCCCGGGACTTCGACTTCGTGCTGGTGCCGGGCCGATACGACTCCGGGCCCGAGCACTGGCAGTCGTGCTGGGAGCGCTGCCTGCCGGTCTGGCAGCGCATCACGCTGCAGAACTGGCAGGACCCCGACGTCGACCGCTGGGTCGGCGCCATTTCGCGCCTGACGGCGCGCAGCGGCAAACGCGCCATCCTGGTCGGCCACAGCCTGGGCGCGCTGGCTTCGTGCTGCATGGCGCTCGACCATCCCGACCGGGTGGCCGGCCTGATGCTCGTGGCGCCGGCCGAGCCGGCCAAGTTCGAGGCCGACGACCGGGTGCCGGCCTGCGCGCTGGGTGTGCCCAGCGTGCTGGTCGCCAGCCACAACGACCCGTTCATGAGTTTTCGCCGCGCCGAGCACTGGGCACGCGTCTGGGGCAGCGAACTGGTCGATCTGGGCGAGGCCGGGCACATCAACGTCGAGGCCGGCTTCGGGCCGTGGACCTACGGGCTGGAACTGCTGCGCCTCCTGTACCTGCGTGCCGCGGCCTGAAGGCCCGCAGCGTCGGCTCGTGCGGCACGCGCCGGGCGCGTCTTCGCGCCGCCGGCGCTGCTGGCGGCGGCCCCGCAGGAATTGACGGCAATAACGAATTAAGTGCCATTAAAACCGCGGCGGCGATTTGACTTGATGCAACCCCGGGGGCTCGTCCGGCGGTAACTTAGCAGCACTTTCCGATCTGCCCGGTGCGACCAGATGGACCTCGCGGAATGACCGACATCTGCTTGCCGAAACCCGATCAGGAGTACATCTTGGACGTTATCGAAAATACCCTCACCGAAACCCCTCGTAAATTGCGCGGCGTTGCCGCCGATGACCGGAATCTCGCTGCCAGACCTTTCCCGGCGTCGGCTCCGCGCGTTCCCGAAGCGCGGCCCCCGTTCGACGACGCGTTGCGCGAGGAGGAGCTGCAGCACATCGCCGTGCTCGGCTACAACTGACCCGCCTGCCGGGCTGTCGACTCCCGGCCTGACGCCGGGGGCGCCACCCGCCAGCACTCCCCGTGCCTGATCGGGCCGGCAGGACGCCGGCGCGGGGCACCGGTTCACGCCACGAGGCGCCCGACCGTCCAGGTTCGGTCGCGCCAGGCCTGTGCTCGCCCCGGCAATCGTCGGCGGCGCGTTCGGGCAGGTGGCGGGGGCGATTCAGGCGCGGCGCCGGCCGGTTTTCACGGGTCTGAGCCAAAACCTGTCGCGGGCGTTGCCGATGGCGCCGCCAGCAAATATTCCAGGCGACCCGCCGGAACTTCCCGAAACGCCCACGAGACGTTTCCACAACAAGGAAATCAAGATGAATACGATGACTATCACCAGCAGCCGCGCCAACGCCTGGGAAGGCTTCGCCGGGGGTGCCTGGGAAAAAGCCGTGGACGTCCGCGACTTCATTCAGAAGAACTACACCCCGCATACCGGCGACGCCGCCTTTCTGACCGGCGCTACGGCCCGCACGCTGGGCCTGTGGCAGACGCTGCAAGGCCTGCTCAAGCAGGAACAACAAAAGGGCGTGCTCGACGTCTCGACCGACCGTCCGTCGACCATCGTCGCCCACGACGCCGGCTACATCGACGCCGAGCGTGAACTCATCGTCGGCCTGCAGACCGACGCCCCGC
>NZ_NRRU01000026.1 GCF_016583785.1 Rubrivivax gelatinosus
TGCTGGCGGTGCTGCTGGCGGCGGCGCGCGGGCCATGCGCCGGCTCCGACACCACCAGCAGCGCGACCGCGACGAAGGACAGCCAGAAACCCGGCTGCAGCAGCGCCCAGGGGTCGAGCAGGCTGACGACGCAGGCCGCCGCCAGCAGCACCGCCAGCAGCGGCCAGCGCCGGCCCAGGCTGCGCAGCACGACGACGATGGCCAGCATGCCCAGCGTGCGTTGCGCCGGCACACCCCAGCCGGCGAGCACCGCGTACGCCGCGGCGCAGGCCAGCCCTCCCCAGCGTGCCGCCTGCGGCGCCGGCAGCCACAGCATCAGCCGGCCGCCGTGGCGCCAGAGCCGGCCGACGACCGCGCCCGCGAGCCAGGCGAACATGGTCACGTGCAGTCCCGAGATGCTCATCAGGTGGGCGACGCCCGTGGCGCGGAACAGGTCCCAGTCGGCACGTTCGATCGCCGCCTGGTCGCCGACCACCAGGGCGGCCAGCACACCCGCCGCGGCCGGATCGGCGACGCGGGCCTCGATCGCGTCGCGCAGCCGCTGGCGCAGGCGCTCGACCGGCGCACCCGCGGCCAGCGCCAGCCGTTGCGGCGCCGGGCTGCCGCGCACGCTGCCGACCGCGCCGACACCTTGCACGAACCACATCAGCTCGGTGTCGAAACCCTGCGGGTTGGCGGCGCCGTGCGGCGGCTTGAGCCGCACGCCCCAGCGCCAGCGTTCGCCCGCCTCGGGCACCGGCGGCCGGGCCTCGCCGTCGGCGTACCAACCCAGAACCACACGCCGCGGCAGCCGCAGCGCCCGGCCGTCGGGCGTGGCACCAGCTTCGACCGCGACCACCAGCCGCACCCCGCCGGCATGCACCACCGGCAT
This sequence comes from Rubrivivax gelatinosus, assembly GCF_016583785.1. GTDB lineage: Bacteria > Pseudomonadota > Gammaproteobacteria > Burkholderiales > Burkholderiaceae_C > Rubrivivax > Rubrivivax gelatinosus_B. The sequence continues at coordinate 872 of NZ_NRRU01000026.1, forward strand.
ACGCTCGACGACACCGGTGATGACGAACTCGCCGCCGGCCAGCTCGGGTGCCAGCCGGTCGGACAGGCGCTCGGCCGCACGCCAGCCCACCGAGGCGAAAGCCAGCGCCGCGGCGCCCAGCGCCAGCGCCACGAGCCGCGGCCAGCCGCGGCTGCGACAGCCGCCGCCCAGCAGCAGCAGGCCGACGGCCGCGAGCGCGGCATAAGACGGCACGGGCCAGAGTTCGGGCTGCAGCAGTTGCAGCGCGCCGCCGGCCAGCCAGCCAGCCGCCGGCGCCCACCATCCTCCCGCCGCAGGCTCGTCCCGGCCCCTCATCGGCCCAGTGTAGGATGCCCCGTCACCATGCCGGGCACCCCCGAAAGTCGTGCCCAGACCCCCGCCATGAGCATTCAAGACCGCCTCACCCAGCTGGGCATCACGCTGCCCGCCGTCGCCGTGCCCGCCGCCGCCTATGTGCCTTACGTGCAGACCGGCAAGCTGGTCTTCATCTCCGGCCACATCGCCAAACGCGACGGCAAGCCCTGGGTCGGCCAGCTCGGCCTGACGACGACCACCGCCGAAGGCCAGGCCGCCGCACGTGCGATCGCGATCGACCTGCTGGGCACGCTGGCCGTGGCCGCCGGCGGGCTGGACAACGTGGCCCGCATCGTCAAGGTGATGAGCCTGGTGAACAGCACGCCCACCTACACCGAGCAGCACCTCGTGACCAACGGCGCGAGCGAACTCTTCGTCGAGGTCTTCGGCGCGGAGATCGGCGCCCACGCGCGCAGCGCTTTCGGCGTCGCCCAGATCCCTCTGGGCGCCTGCGTCGAGATCGAACTCATCGCAGAACTGAAGTGATCCCCCCCGTAGCGCCTTCGGCGCATTCCCCCCGGGGGGCAACGCCAGCGGCCCGGCAAAGCCGGTTCCGCGGCGTTTGCTTGACGCGCTTGCGGATTCGGTCGTGGTTCACCGCAGGGAGCCGGCGTTGAAGCGCGCCGACCTGGTGCTGGGCGCGATCGCGCTCGGCGGCCCCGCGGCCGTCGGCGCGGCCTACTACACCCAGCACGCCTGGAACATGCAGCCCTGCCCGTGGTGCGTGCTGCAACGCGTGATCTTCCTGGCGCTGGCGGCAGCGGCGCTGCTGGCGCTGGTCTGGCGCTCGGCGCTGGGGCGGCGCATCGGCGCGCTGCTGGCGCTGGTGTTCGCCGGCTGCGGCATCGGCGCAGCGCTGTGGCAGCACTTCGTCGCCGCCAGCCAGGCTTCGTGCGACCTGTCGCTGGCCGAGAAGATCGTCGGCGCGCTCGGCCTGGACGCGCGCTACCCCGACCTGTTCATGGCGATGACCAGCTGCGCCGACGCGGCGACCCGGCTGTTCGGCGTGCCTTACGAGTTCTGGAGCCTGGCGCTGTTCGCGCTGGCGGGGCTGGGCGCCATCACCGTGATGGCGCAGCCGCGGCGCTAAGGCAGGCCAGTGCGCGTTTTCACGCGGACTGGCTGAGCAGCCGCGCCGGTCAGCTCTTGCGGCGGCGCAGGCCGGCGCCGGCGGCACCGAGCGCCAGCAGCGCGAGCGCGGCGGTGCCGGGCTCGGGCACTGCGGAGCCGCCGCCGCCGGGTTCCTTCAGCGACACCAGCAGCAGGTCCTGCACGCCGGTCTTCTCCAGCGCGTAGACGTCATAGGCCGACTCGGTGAGCGCAGCCGCGGCGGCCAGCAGCTGGTTGGCGCCCACCGTCAGCCAGTAGTTGCTGGACTCGAAGCTGCCCGAGGACAGGGTCAGGTCGGTGTCGTAGACGATGTTCCAGATCGCCAGCTGCAGCGCGCCGACCTTCTTCCAGCTCGCATCGCTGTAGGTCTCGGACGCGGCCACGGTCATCAGCCGGCCGAGCAGATCGGCCTTGGCGGCACCGAAGTAGGCGTCGCCGCCGACGATGTCGAAGCCGGTGATCGTGCTGCCGAACGAAATGCCCTCTTCGAGTTGGATGCAGTAGGTGATGAAGTCCGTCGTCGAGAACGTGCCGGCGTCGCTCAGCGTGCCGCCGAAAGCGCCGGCCTTGCCGCTGTAGTCCGTCACCGAGACGTTGGAATAGCGGTCGTAGGCCCAGCCGTCGAGCGTCACGGTGGCAGCCTGGGCGCCGGCGCAGGCTGCGGTCAGTACGATTGCGCCGAGGGCGGCGCGCAGCGGACGTTGGAGCATCGTCTAATCCTTGGGGACCGAGTCCCGTTAGGGGTTGACGATACTTTTGCTTACCGGCGGGTGCATCCCCGCGGTCCGGGGACGCAGCCGCCAATCGGGCGACGCGGCGTGACGCAGATCACGGTCTGCACCGCCGACACCGAAATCAAGGGGCGGGCGAGCGCAGCGCGCTGACCTTCTGGAAGCCCTCGAGCTTGCGCCCCTTGCGCGCGCGCTTGCCGAGGCAGGTGGTGAAGGCGCTGTTGCGGATCTCCTCCTCGCGCGCCTTGGCACCACGGCCGCTGCCGACGACGACGACGGTCTGGGCGCAGGCGGCCACCGCCACCAGCGGCGTGGACGCGTCGACGTCCATCAGCGTCAGGCCGCGCCCGCCGTTGGGCTGGTGCTTGAGTTCGTCCAGCGGGAAGACCAGCAGCCGGCCGTCGGCGGCCAGGCAGGCCGCATGCAGCTGCCCGGCGGCCACCGGCCACGGCGGCAGCGGTTGTTCGCCGGGCTCCAGCGTGAGGAAACTCTTGCCGGCACGCTGGCGGCCGTACAGGTCCTGCGCCTGGGCGAGCAGACCGTAGCCGCCGCTGTTGGCCAGCAGCAGCCGGGTCTCGGCGTTGCCGGCCCAGTAGTGGGCGATGCCGGTGCCGGTCTCGAGCTCGATCAGCGTCGTGATCGGCACGCCGTCGCCGCGGCCGCCGGGCAGCTGCGCCACCGCCACCGAATAGACGCGGCCGCGGTCGCCGAAGACCAGCAGCGTGTCGACGCTGCGGCAGGCGAACAGGCCGTAGAGCGCGTCGCCGGCCTTGAAGGCCAGGCCCGAGGCCTCGATTTCGTGGCCCTTGAGCGCCCGTACCCAGCCCTTCTGGCTGACGACGACGGTCACCGGCTCGTCGACGACGCGGATCTCGGCAACGGTGCGGCGTTCTTCCTGGATCAGCGTGCGGCGCTCGTCGCCGTAGGCCTTGGCGTCGGCCTCGATCTCGCGGATCAGCGTGCGTTTGAGCACCGCCGGGTTGGCGAGGATGTCCTCGAGCTTGACCTGCTGCTCGCGCAGCTCCTTCAACTCCTGCTCGATCTTGATCGCCTCCAGCCGCGCCAGCTGGCGCAGCCGCAGGTCGAGGATGTCGTCGGCCTGACGTTCGCTCAAGTTGAAGCGTGCGATCAGCGCGGCACGCGGCTCGTCGGACTCGCGGATGATGCGGATCACCTCGTCGATGTTCAGCAGCACCAGCTGCCGGCCTTCGAGCACGTGGATGCGTTCCAGCACCCGGTCCAGGCGGTGGCGCGTGCGCCGCTGCACCGTCGCCTGACGAAAGCCGATCCACTCGACCAGGATGCGGCGCAGGCTCTTCTGCGTCGGCCGGCCGTCGGCACCGATCATCGTCAGGTTGACCGGCGCGTTGCACTCCAGGCTGGTGTTGGCCAGCAGCGTCGTGATCAGGTCCTGCTGCGACACGGTGCGGCTCTTGGGCTCGAACACCAGGCGCACCGCGGCGTCCTTGCTCGACTCGTCGCGCACCGCGTCCAGCACCGCGAGCACCGTCTGCTTGAGCTGCTGCTGCTCCTGCGTCAGCGCCTTCTTGCCGGCGCGCAGCTTGGGGTTGGTGAGCTCCTCGATCTCCTCGAGCACACGCTGCGCGCTGGCGCCCGGCGGCAGCTCGTTGACGATGAGCTGCCACTGGCCGCGTGCCAGCTCCTCGATGCTCCAGCGCGCACGCACCTTCAGGCTGCCGCGGCCGACGGCGTAGGCGGCGCGGATCTCGGCGGCGCTGCTGATGATCTGGCCGCCGCCGGGATAGTCGGGGCCGGGCAGCAGCTCGTGCAGCCGGTCGTCGCCGAGCTCGGGGTCGCGGATCAGCTCGACCGCGGCCGCGGCCACCTCGCGCAGGTTGTGGCTGGGCACCTCGGTGGCCAGGCCGACGGCGATGCCCGAGGCGCCGTTGAGCAGCACGAAGGGCAGGCGCGCCGGCAGCTGGCGCGGCTCCTGGGTCGAGCCGTCGTAGTTGGGCTGGAAGTCGACCGTGCCTTCGTCGATCTCCTCGAGCAGCAGGCGCGCGATCGGCGCCAGCCGGGCCTCGGTGTAGCGCATCGCCGCGGCGCCGTCGCCGTCGCGGCTGCCGAAGTTGCCCTGGCCGTCGACCAGCGGGTAGCGCTGGCTGAAGTCCTGCGCCATGCGCACCATCGCGTCGTAGGCCGCGGTGTCGCCGTGCGGGTGGTAGCGGCCGAGCACGTCGCCGACGACGCGCGCGCTCTTGACCGGCTTGGCGCCGACGTTGCCGTTCCAGCCCAGCCCCATGCGCTGCATCGCGTAAAGGATGCGGCGCTGGACCGGCTTCTGGCCGTCGCAGACGTCGGGCAGCGCCCGGCCCTTGACGACGGATAGCGCGTACTCGAGATAGGCACGCTCGGCGTAGTCGGCGAGCGTCAGGGCGTCGGCCGGGGCCGGCGCAGGAAAATCGAAAAGGTCTCGCATGCAGTGCGGGCGGGCTGGGAGCAGCCGCTCGGCCTTGGTGAGGCGGCGATTCTCGCAAACAGCCGGCTGCGGCCGCCGCGGCGGGTGTTCAGCCTCAGCCCAGCGCCAGGCTGGTCGCGCGCTGCGACTGGCTGCGCTGCAGCAGCGCCCAGTACAGCTCCAGCACCAGATGCACGTGGGCGCGGGTCTCGGCCAGCCGCGGCAGGCCGCCGTGGCGGCGTACCGTGCCTTCGCCGGCGTTCCAGGCGGCGAGCGCGAGCTCGATGTGGCCGTAGCGCCGCGTCAGGTCGGCCAGCATGCGGGCGCCGGTGAGGATGTTGGTGCGTGCGTCCAGCAGCCGCTCGGCCGCGGGGCGGCGGCGCTCGGCGGCGGTGCCGTAGCGGTCGCCGGTGTCGGCGGTGATCTGCATCAGCCCGATCGCGCCGCGCGAGGACACCGCCTCGCGCCGGAAGCCCGACTCGACGGCGATCACCGCGGTCAGCAGCTCGGCGTCGACGCCATGCGTGCGTGCCGCCTCGCGCACCCAGGGCACGATGGCCTTGGCTTCGGGCGCGATCTCCATCCAGGTGAGCAGCGCATCGGCGCCGTCGCGTTTGCCGGGCACGCGTGGGCCCGAGGCGGCGAGATCAGCGTGCACCAGGCGGTAGCGCGCGTCGACCGCGCGCGGCGCGAAGTGGGCGACGCCGTAGGCATCGACGAAACCCCAGAGCTCGGCATGCGCGCCGCCCGCGCCGGCGAGCAGCGCGGCCAGCACGACGGGACGCAGGTAGACGGGGAAACGGCGGTTTCGGGACACGGTCGCCGCATCGTAGGCAGCGGCGGCGGCACGTGATCGCCCGAACATCGCCGCCCTCGCCCGCCTGTTCGGCGCGACGGCGCGCACAAAAAAAAGCCGCCGGGGGCACCGGCGGCTCGTCTCACGAAGCGAAGCGGATCAGTTGCCGCAGCCCAGCGAGTTGATGCGGTCGATCGCGGCCTTGGCCTGCACCAGGCCGGCGCCGGTCTTGTCGTCGCGGCCGGCGTCGCCGATGTCGAGCGCGCTGTTCACGAGGCTGGTGCGGATCTGCTGGCCCGTGCAGCTCGGGAAGTAGCTCCACACGAGGCCGGCGACACCCGAGACGTGCGGCGTGGCCATCGAGGTGCCGTTGAACGACGCGTACAGCGCCGGATCGGGCTCGATGCCGACGTGGGCCGACTGGCCGACCTGGGTCAGCAGCGTCGCGCCGTCGGCCTGGGTGGCGCCGACCGACGGGATCGTGGTCACGGTCTCACCCATCGTGCCGAGCAGTTCGCCGGTGGTGTTGTTGTAGATGACCGCACCGACACCGCCGCTGGTCTGGCAGTTCACCACCTTGTCGGCGAACGAGATGTTGCCGCGCGAGATCAGGCAGACCTTGCCCGTCATCGAACCGGCAGCCGGCGCATCGCCGAAGCCGAAGTCGGCCAGCGGTGCCGTCACCGACTTCACCGGCGAGTTTTCCATCGACTGCACGGTGTAGCTGACACCACCGACCGACAGCACGCCCATCGTCAGCACGTTCGGCGGCACGGTCGAGACGACGGCCACGCCCGGCGCGGCGATCTCGACGTCGGCGTTGTACTGCGAGAAGTCGGCCCAGGCCTTGGCTTCGTCGACGGCAGCGACCGACATCACGCTCGCCAGGCCCGCCGGGTAGGACACGGCGGTGGTGCCGGCGTTGCCGGCGGCGGCGATGAAGAGGATGCCCTTCTTCGACAGGCGGTCGATGGCGCGCTGCTCGGTGCGGCTGTTGCTGGAGCTGCCCAGCGACATCGAGACGATGTTGGCCTTGGCGCGGCCGCAGGCGTTGATGGCCTTGGTGACGACCGAGGCGCTGGCGCTGCCGGTGGCGTCGAAGACCTTGGCGATGTAGAGCGAGACCTGCTTGTTGGCGTTGACGCCGACGACGCCGACGTCGTTGTCACGCGCCGCGATCGTGCCGGCGACGTGGCTGCCGTGGGCGTTCTCGTCGGTGTTCCAGCTGCCCGAGCCGGAGAAGTTCTGCCCGGCCAGCGTGTTGCCGGCGAGGTCTTCGTGGGTGGCGTCGATGCCGGAGTCGATGATGCAGACCTTCGGCGTCCACTTCGGCGTGCCGGCGACCTGGTCGGCCTGCACCAGCGTGATGCCGTAAGGCACGGTTTCGGTGACGGCGGCGGCAGCCATGGCCTTGCGCGCCTTGGTCGACACGCTGCGCTTGCCCTGGATCGTCTGGATGACGTCGTCTTCGACGTAGTCGATGCCGGCCTGCGCCTTCAGCTTCGCCAGCTTGGCCTTCGGCAGCGTGACGGCGATCGCGTTGTCGTCGGCCAGGTCGGCACCGACCTTGCCACCGAGCGCGGCCACCGCCTTGCTCACCTTGGCTGCGGCCCCCGCCTTGTAGGCGACGATGACGCGCACGCTGCTGGTGTCAGTCTTCACGGCGGCCATCGAAGCACCGCACACCACCGCCGAAACAGCCAGCACGACGGCCGTGCGCAGCGGCTTGAAACCTTTGGTCATAGATGAACTCCGACTTAGAAAAGCCACAGATTGAGGAAGGGAACGACTTTTCCGGGCCGCCCCTAATGCGTCAACCCCCGATCCCGGCGTCCGCAGTGGCCCTAGGTCCGATTCTTGCTAAGGAAGCTAATCACACGTCAATTTCGACCGCATCGCCGCGCAATTCCATCAGATCGCGCCGCGCCTGGGCCTCGCCTTTGCCCATCAGCCGCGTGAACAGTTCGACCGTGTTGTCGAAACCCGGCGCGCCGAAAGCCACCGGCAGCAGGCGCCGGGTCTCGGGGTTCAGCGTCGTGTCCCAGAGCTGCTCGGCGTTCATCTCGCCCAGGCCCTTGAAGCGGCTGATGCTCCAGGAGCCGTCGCGCGCACCTTCCTTGCGCAGCTTGTCCAGCGCCGCCTCGAGCTCACCGTCGTCCAGCGCGTAGAGCTTGGCCGCCGGGCGTTTGCCGCGTGCCGGCGCGTCGATGCGGTACAGCGGCGGCCGCGCGACGTAGACGTGGCCGCGCTCGATCAGCTTCGGGAAGTGGCGGAAGAACAGCGTCAGCAGCAGCACCTGGATGTGCGAGCCGTCGACGTCGGCGTCCGACAGGATGCAGACCTTGCCGTAGCGCAGCCCTGACAGGTCGGGCTCGTCAGCGGGGCCGTGCGGGTCCACGCCCAGCGCCACCGAGATGTCGTGGATCTCGTTGTTGGCGAACAGCCGGTCGCGTTCGACCTCCCAGGAGTTCAGCACCTTGCCGCGCAGCGGCAGGATGGCCTGGGTCTCCTTGTCGCGGCCCATCTTGGCGCTGCCGCCGGCCGAGTCGCCCTCGACCAGGAAGACTTCGTTGAAGGCCAGGTCGCGGCTCTCGCAGTCGGTCAGCTTGCCGGGCAGCACGGCCACGCCCGAGCCCTTCTTCTTCTCGACCTTCTGGCCCGCACGCTGGCGCGTCTGCGCCTGGCGGATGACGAGCTCGGCGAGCTTCCTGCCGTAGTCGACGTGTTCGTTGAGCCAGATCTCCAGCGCCGGGCGCACGAAGGAGGCGACGAGCTTCAAGGCGTCGCGGCTGTTCAGCCGCTCCTTGATCTGGCCCTGGAACTGCGGGTCCAGCACCTTGGCCGAGAGCACGAAGCTGGCGCGCGAGAACACGTCCTCGGGCATCAGCTTGACGCCCTTGGGCAGCAGCGCATGCATCTCGATGAAACCCTTGACGGCCTGGAACAGCCCGTCCTTGAGCCCCGACTCGTGGGTGCCGCCGGCCACCGTCGGGATCAGGTTGACGTAGCTCTCGCGCAGCGTCGTGCCTTCGTCGGTGAAGGCCACGCACCAGGCGGCGCCCTCGCCTTCGGCGAAGCTCTCGGTCTCGTTGGCGGCGGCGTACTGGGCGCCTTCGAACAGCGGGATCAGCGGCTCGGCGGCCAGGCTCTGCATCAGGTAGTCGCGCAGGCCCGCTTCGTAGAGCCAGGTCTGGGTCTCGCCGCTCTTCTCGGTGGCCAGCGTCACCGTGACGCCGGGCATCAGCACCGCCTTGCTGCGCAGCAGGTGCAGCAGCTCGGCGCGCGGCAGCTCGGCGCTCTCGAAGTACTTGGCGTCGGGCCAGACGCGCACGCGGGTGCCGCGCCGGCGTTCGCCCGAGCTCGCCTTGCGCAGCGCCAGCGGCTCGACGACGTCGCCGCCGTTGCCGAAGGCGAGCGTCGCGACCTGGCCTTCGCGCCAGACCGTGACCTCCATGCGCGTGGCCAGCGCGTTGGTGACGCTGACGCCGACGCCGTGCAGGCCGCCGGAGAAGCTGTAGGCGCCGCCCGAACCCTTGTCGAACTTGCCGCCCGCGTGCAGCCGGGTGAAGACGATCTCCAGCACCGGCACCTGCTCCTCGGGGTGCAGACCGAAGGGGATGCCGCGGCCGTCGTCGTCGACGGCGACCGAGCCGTCGGCGTGCAGCGTCACCACGATGCGTTTGCCGAAACCGGCCAGCGCCTCGTCGGCGGCGTTGTCTATGACCTCCTGGATCACGTGCAGCGGGTTGTCCGTGCGCGTGTACATGCCGGGCCGCTGCTTGACGGGTTCGAGCCCCTTGAGCACGCGGATCGAGGCTTCGGCGTAACTGCCCTGCTTGTTTGCCATGGGCGCGGATTCTAGGGAGCGGCCCCGCCGCGGGCCGCCCCGGCGTCGATCAGCCGTAGCGCGCGACGTTCAGCGGCGCGACGTCGATCTCGGGCTTGCGGCCGGACACGATGTCGGCGATGACGCGGCCGGTGCCGGCAGCCATGGTCCAGCCCAGCGTGCCGTGGCCGGTGGCCAGCAGCAGGTCGCGCACCGGCGTTTCGCCGACGATGGGCGTGCCGTCCGGAGTCATCGGCCGCAGACCGCACCAGAACTCGGCGCGAGCGACGTCGCCGCCGCGCGGGAACAGGTCGCTGACGACGTGTTTGAGCGTGCGCCGACGGCCGTCGCGCAGCGTCAGGTCGTAGCCGCCGAGTTCGGCGGTGCCGCCGACGCGGATGCGGTCTCCCAGGCGCGTGACGGCCACCTTGTGCGTCTCGTCCATGATCGTCGACTCGGGAGCGAACGCCGGGTCCGTGATCGGCACCGTGATCGAGTAGCCCTTGACCGGGTAGACCGGCAGCTTGAGCCCCAGCGGCTTCATCCACTGCGGCGAGAAGCTGCCGAGCGCGACGACGACGCGGTCGGCGGTGAGCGTGCCCGCCGTCGTGCGCACCGCCGAGACGCGGCCGCCGGCGACCTCGACCCCCTGCACCGTGGTGTCGAAGCGAAAACGCACGCCCAGCGCCCGCGCCATCTCGGCCAGGCGGTTGGTGAACTTGAAGCAGTCGCCGGTCTCGTCGTTGGGCAGGCGCAGCGCGCCGACGAACTTGTCCTGGGTCAGCGCCAGCGCCGGCTCGACCTTGACGAAGCCGTCGCGGTCCAGCACCTCGAAAGGCACGCCGTACTGGCGCAGCACCTCGACGTCGCCGGCGATGCCCTCGAGCTGCTTTTGCGTGCGGAACAGCTGCAGCGTGCCCTGGGCGCGGTCGTCGTACTCGATGCCGGTCTCGGCGCGCAGCGCCTTCAGGCAGTCGCGGCTGTATTCGGCGATCGGCACCATGCGGCTCTTGTTCAGCGCGTAGGCGCGGGCGTTGCAGTTGGCCAGCATCGACAGGCCCCAGCGCCACATCTTCGGGTCCAGCAGCGCGCTGACGACCAGCGGCGAATGCGTCATCAGCATCCACTTGATCGCCTTCACCGGCACGCCGGGCCCGGCCCAGGGCGAGGAATACCCCGGCGAGATCTCGCCGGCATTGCCGAAACTCGTCTCCAGCGCCGGGCCGCTCTGGCGCTCGACGACCTCGACTTCGTGACCCGAACGCGCGAGGTAATACGCGACCGAAGTACCGATGACACCACTGCCGAGAACCAGGACCTTCATGCGCCGTTTACTCCGTTGAAGAGGCGCACTGTACCGAGCGGCCGCATGACGATTCTTCGATAGTTTCGGCAACAACCCAGTGACTTTCACCATTCATTCACGGATGCACCGAATCGTCTGCGACTGAACCGTCGAAGTGCACAAAGGACCCACGGTGGAGCATGCACCGGCGCGCACGCCGCGCCGACCGCGGCCGCAAGTCGAATAACGGTCATTGGATACATTGCGCCGCATGACCACCGCCTCGACCGCGCCGCGCCTGTCGATGACGCAAGTGCTGCTCTGCGGCGCCGCGATCGTCACCCTCAGCATGGGCATACGCCACGGTTTCGGCCTGTGGCTGCAGCCGATCACGATGGACCGCGGCTGGACACGCGAGACCTTCGCCTTCGCGCTCGCGGTGCAGAACCTGGCCTGGGGCCTGGCCGGCCCGGTGGCGGGCATGCTGGCCGACCGCTACGGCGCGTTCCGCGTGCTCGCCGTCGGCTCGCTGCTGTACGCGCTGGGGCTGGTGTCGATGGCGCTGGCGACCTCGGGGCTGGCCTTCACCGGCGGCGCCGGGCTGCTGATCGGCATCGCCCAGTCGGGCACCACCTACGCCGTGATCTACGGCGTCATCGCGCGCAACGTCGCGCCCGAGAAACGCTCCTGGGCGATGGGCGTGGCCGCCGCCGCGGGTTCGTTCGGCCAGTTCCTGATGGTGCCGGTGGAGAACTGGCTGATCGGCGGCGTCGGCTGGCAAAACGCGTTGTTCCTGCTCGGCTGCGCGGCGCTGGTGATCGTGCCGCTGGCCTTCGGCCTCAAGGAGCCGGCAGCCGCAGCCCACGCCGGCCCGCAGCAGAGCGTCGGCGCGGCGCTGCGCGAGGCCCTGGGCCACCGCAGCTTCCTGCTGCTGACGGCGGGCTACTTCGTCTGCGGCTTCCAGGTCGTGTTCATCGGCGTGCACATGCCCAGCTACCTGAAGGACCAGGGCCTGGGCCCGACGGTGGCGACGACGGCGCTGGCGCTGATCGGGCTGTTCAACGTCTTCGGCACCTACGCCGCCGGTGCGCTCGGGCAGAAGCTGGCCAAGCGCCACATCCTGGCGGCGATCTACCTCGCCCGTTCGCTCGTCATCACGATCTTCGTGCTGGCGCCGATCACAACCTGGAGCGTGTACCTGTTCGCCGCGACGATGGGCGTGCTGTGGCTGTCGACGGTGCCACCGACCAACGCCATCGTCGCCCAGATCTTCGGCGTGCGCTACATGTCGATGCTGGGCGGCATCGTCTTCCTCAGCCACCAGCTCGGCTCCTTCCTCGGCGTCTGGCTCGGCGGCCGGCTCTACGACATGACCGGCAGCTACGACGTGGTCTGGTGGATCTCGGTCGCGCTCGGCGTGTTCGCGGCACTCGTCAACCTGCCGGTGCGCGAGCACGCGATCGAGCGCGCCCAGCCGCGCCCGCTGCCGGCATGAAGCTCGGCCGCGCCGTCGCCTGGGCCGCCGCCGCCGCGGTGCTGGCCGCCGTCTTCCTCGCCTACCGCGACCCGGACACCGTCGTCGATCTGGCGACCCGTTTCTGGGCCTGCTTCTGATGCCCGGCGGCGCATCGCCGTCGGACTGGCTGCAGCGCTGGGCGCACCTGCTGCCCGCCGGCGCCAGCGTGCTCGACCTCGCCTGCGGCAGCGGCCGCCACCTGCGCTGGCTGGCCGGGCGTGGACACCGTGTCACCGGCGTCGACCGCGATGCCGCGGCGCTGGGGCCGCTGAGCGCGCTGGCCGAAACCGTCGTCGCCGACCTCGAAGGCGGGCCCTGGCCGCTGCCGGGCCGGCGCTTCGACGCGGTGCTGGTGACGAACTACCTCTGGCGACCGCTGTTCCCGGCGCTGCGCGCCGCGCTCGCCGACGGCGGCACGCTGATCTGCGAGACTTTTGCCGAGGGCCAGCAGGCCTTCGGCCGGCCCTCGCGCAGCGAATTCCTGCTGCGGCCCGGCGAGCTGCTCACGCTCGCCGCGGGCCTGCATGTGCTGGCCTACGAGGACGGCCTGCTGGAGGGTCCGCGGCGCCGCGTGCAACGCCTCGTCGCCATCGCGCCGCCGGCCGGGGCAAGATCGCTCGTCGGGCCGCCGGCTTAGCCGGCTAAAATCATCCGCTTTGGGCGGCTACGGGTTAGCGCATGAAGGCAATTGTTGGCAGCATCGTCGCGCTCGTCACGCCGATGCATCCGGACGGCAGCGTCGACTACGACGCGCTCGGCCGACTCATAGACTGGCACATCGCCGAGGGCACCGACTGCATCGGCGCCGTCGGCACCACGGGCGAATCGGCGACGCTCACGGTGCCCGAGCACTGCGAGGTGATCCGCTTCTCGGTCCAGCGCGCCCAGGGGCGTGTGCCCATCATGGCCGGCGCCGGCGGCAACTCCACCGCCGAGGCGATCGAGCTCACGCGCTTCGCCAAGGAGGTCGGCGCCGACTGCACGCTGCAGGTCGTGCCCTACTACAACAAGCCGTCGCAGGAAGGCATCTACCGCCACTTCCGCGCGATCGCCGAAGCGGTGGACCTGCCGCTGATGCTCTACAACGTGCCCGGCCGCACGGTCGCGGACATGCTGCCCGAGACCACGCTGCGCGTGGCGCAGGTGCCCGGCGTCTTCGGCATCAAGGAAGCCACCGGCAACATCGAACGTGCCGCCTGGCTGATCAAGCACGCGCCCGAAGGCTTCTCGGTCTACTCCGGCGACGACGGCACCGCCGTCGCGCTGATGCTGCTGGGTGGCAAGGGCAACGTCAGCGTCACCGCCAACGTCGCCCCGCGGCTGATGCACGAGCTGTGCATGGCCGCGATCGAAGGCGATGCCCGCCGCGCGACGGCGATCCACTTCCAGCTGCTCGCGCTGCACCGCGCGCTGTTCTGCGAGTCCAACCCGGCGCCCGCGAAGTGGGCGCTGCACCGCCTCGGGCGCTGCGGCAACACGCTGCGCCTGCCCCTGCTGCCGGTCACCGAGGCCGGCCAGGCCGCGGTCGACCAGGCGCTCGCCGACAGCGGCGTGCGCATCTGAAACCCCTCACCCGACACACGCGGCCACACCGGGCCGCGCCGGAGACTGCCACCGTGAATCGTTTTCCCGTCGTTCCCGCCGCCCGGACCACCGCGCTCGCCGTTGCCGTGCTGCTGGCCGGCTGCTCCTCGATCGGCGACATGCTCTCGGGCGACAAGGTCGACTACCGCAGCACCAAGGTGCGCGCCGAACCGCTGGACGTGCCGCCGGACCTGACCCAGCTCTCGCGCGACAGCCGCTACCAGAGCCAGGGCGGCGTCGTCAGCGCCGCCGGTTCGGTCGCGGTGCCCTCGGCGACCGGCGCGCCGGCCGCCGGCGCCGCCGCGGTGGCGCCGACGGCGCGCGGCGAGACCCACGTCGAACGCCTGGGCAACGAGCGCTGGCTCGTCGTGCCGCTCCCGCCCGAGCAACTGTGGCCGCAGTTGAAGAGCTTCTGGCAGAACAACGGCTTCGTCATCGCGAGCGAGGATGCGCAGACCGGCATCATCGAAACCGACTGGGCCGAGAACCAGGCCAAGCTGCCGCACGACTTCATCCGCAGCACCATCGGCCGCGTCTTCGGCAACCTCTACGACACCGGCGAGCGCGACAGCTTCCGCGTGCGCGTCGAGCGCACCGCCACCGGCAGCGAGGTCTACATCGCCCACCGCGGCCTGGAAGAGGTCTACGTCGGCGAGCGCCAGGAACAGACCGAGTGGCGGCCGCGCGCCAGCGACCCGCAGCTCGAGGCCGAGTTCCTGACCCGGCTGATGACGCAGTTGGGCACGCCGGCTGAGCAGGCGCGCACCGCCGTCGCCAACCCGGTGACGCAGAAGGCGCGTGCGCGCCTGGTCGAAGGCAGCGCCGCCACGGTCGAGGTCGACGAAGGCTTCGACCGCGCCTGGCGCCGCGTCGGCCTGGTGCTGGACCGCACCGGCTTCAGCGTCGAGGACCGCGACCGCGCGGCCGGCCTGTACTTCGTGCGCTACATCGACCCGAAGGACATCGGCAAGGAAGAGCCGGGCTTCTTCTCGAAGCTGTTCGGCGGCGGCAAGGAGGCCACGGCCGCGCTGCAGCGCTACCGCGTCTCGGTCAAGGCCGACGGCGACAAGACCCGGGTCAGCGTGCAGCCGTCCAGCGGCACCGGATCGGCCGGCGCAGCCGGCGACCGCATCGCCGGCATCCTGGCGACCGAACTGCGCTGAGCGGCGCCGCGCACCGCGACTGAGGCCGCCTTCGGGCGGCCTTTTTCATGCCCGGCGCCGCGCGCAGCGCGCCGCGCACGGACGAAAAAAAGCCGCCCGAAGGCGGCTTTGAGCGTTCGAATCGCTCGCCCGCAATTATTGCGAAGCGGCTTCCGAAGCCGGAGCAGCGGCGTCCGACGCGGCTTCCATCGGAGCCGAGGCGGCTTCCATCGGAGCCGAAGCGGGTTCAGCGGCCGGCGGCGGGGGCGGCGGGGTTTCTTCCTTCTTGCCGCAGGCGGCCAGCGCCATCGCGGCGACCAGCGAAGCCAGAACGATCGACTTGTTCATGCGTGTGTCCTCAGGGAATTGTGGGTCGACGAAAACCTCAAGGGATGGCAGGTCGACCCGACCCGGATCTCGAAACCCTCCACCCCCAAGACAAGGACGGCAACTACTGCCTCCTCCGTGCCTAGCCTAAAAGTATAGCGCCGAATAGGTGCATTCCCCTACAGGCCCAATGGCCGTGGCGCAAATGAGGACTCTGCACCTGCGATCCGGGCGTCCAGGACGTCCCGCCAGCGCTGCGCCTGCGCGGCGTCGCGGCCGGCCCGGCCCAGCCAGTTCTCGGCGTCACGCAGGTGCACGAAGACGTCGCCATCGTCGACCAGCACACGCGGCACTTCGGCTGCGTCGCCCTCGGCCGGAGCCCAGGCCTCGACGGCATGGATCCACGGCGTGCGCCAGGTGACGAAACGCGGATGCAAGCGCGGCATCGCGTCGTAGCTGGCGGCGAACAGCACCAGGCGCCGCTGCGGCAGCCGCAGCCAGGCCATCAGCTGCTCGTGCAGCGCCGCGTCGTCCAGCGGCCAGGCGGCGAAGTCGGGATCGCTGCAGACGATGCGGCGCGCCCCGCGCCCGATCGCCGCGGCCAGCCCCCAGCGCAGCGCCTGCTGGAAGCCGGCACGCGTGTCGACGGGCGGGGGCGCGGTGCTCATGGCCGGCTGCGGCGGACCCAGCCGCTGTCCATCCAGCCGGCCACCGTCTCGCGCGCGTCGGCGCTGAGCGCGGCGCAGTCGCGGGCCGCCAGCACGCGCGTGTCGGCCAGGCGGCGCATCAGGCGCGCGTCGCGGCCGCCAGCGACGAAGGACTCGCCGTTCAGGAACAGGTGGCGCTCGTCGTAGAGCATGCGGCTTTTCGGGTCGAGCTCGATGCCGTAGTCGATGGCCTCTTCGCCGCCCTCGTCCTCGCCCTCGAACCAGACACGCGGCTTGGGTTCGCTGAGGATCTCACCCAGCGCCCGGTCGAGTGCACCACGGCGCGCGAGCAGCTTGTCCAGCGCCTGGGCGGCGAAGGCGCGCAGCGCTGGCGGGATCTCGCCCGGCGTCGCCGTCGCCGGCTGGCGCGGGTCGCGGTAGAGCGCGCCGTCGCCGACCTCGTCGTCCTCGGCCAGGCGCTGCAGCAGTTCGCGCGCCAGGCCGTAGGCATGCGGCACGCGGAACCCCGCCGACGCCGTCATGCACTCGCCTTCGGCGATGCCGTCGTGGCCCCAGCGCGGCGGCAGGTAGAGCATGTCGCCGGGCTCCAGCACCCATTCCTCGGCGGGCTCGAAGTGGCGCAGCAGCTTCACCGGCATGTTCTCGACCAGGGTCTCGTCGGCCACCGGGCCGATGCGCCAGCGGCGCTGTCCGTGCACCTGGATCAGGAAGACGTCGTAGGAGTCGAGGTGCGGGCCGACGCCGCCACCGTCGCTGGCCCAGGACAGCATCAGGTCGTCCAGGCGCGCCTCGGGGATGAAGGCGAAACGGCGCAGCAGTTCGTGCGCGG
This sequence comes from Rubrivivax gelatinosus, assembly GCF_016583785.1. Taxonomy (GTDB): domain Bacteria; phylum Pseudomonadota; class Gammaproteobacteria; order Burkholderiales; family Burkholderiaceae_C; genus Rubrivivax; species Rubrivivax gelatinosus_B. The sequence goes on from NZ_NRRU01000026.1 coordinate 17,459, forward strand.
CCGGCAGGTGCAGGTTCAGACCCTGCACCAGCAGCGTCCAGCCGGGGCGGCTGGCCGGCGGCAGGCTGCGGCGCGTGAACGGGCCGTGGCTGAGCTTCCAGCCCTCGCCTTCGCGCTGGACGAGGCGCGACTCGACGTCCTCGCCGGCGGCCAGGTCGAACAGGGCCGCGCGTGCCAGCGGCGGGGTCACGCCGGGCAGCGCCTGGCGCACGAGCAGCGGCTTCTTCTGCCAGTGGCGCCGCATGAAGGTTTGCGGCGAAATTCCGCCCAGCAGGGCGGTCGGTGCGTTGAGATCCATGCGCCATTGTCCCGCGGGTGCTGTGCGATCATCGCCCGATGAATATCGAAGCTCCCTGCGTCGTCAGCCTCACCTGGCTGCTGACCGACGCACAGAACCACCCGATCGACGAGTTGAAGGAACCGGTCGAGTTCTTCTACGGCGGCGACGACCTGCTCGCCCCGGTCGAGGATGCACTGGCCGGCCACGTCGAAGGCGACGAAGTCCGCGTGCAACTCGAGCCCGAACAGGCTTTCGGCGACTACAAGAGCGAACTCGTCTGCTTCGAGGACCGCAAGCTCTTCCCCGAGGCGCTGGAGACCGGCATGGCTTTCGAAGGCCTGCCGCCGGGCGCGGCGACGCCGGACATGCCCGCCGACACGATCTACGTCGTCACCGAGATCTACCCCTCGCACGTCGTGCTCGACGGCAACCACCCGCTGGCCGGCATGGCGTTGCGCCTGACGATCAGCGTGCGCGGCGTGCGCGAGGCCGACGAAGCCGAGACCGAGGCCCGCAGCGTCGGCAACAACGCCTTCAGCGTGCTCGACGCGGCGGCGCCGGACGAACAGCTGCACTGATCGCCGCGCGTACCCGGCCCTGAAGATCAGGCCGTGGCCGGCCCCTCCCCGTGCCGGGACGAATCGGCGGACCAAGCGCGGGGCCGCCAGGTCCGGCGGCCCGGGAACAGGTGGCCCGTACAGCCCCGACCAAGAGCCGCCGGGCCATCACTTACAACCCATGACGACACCGATGAATCCGACGATCGAGATCAAGATACTGGACGACCGGCTCCGGCAGTGGGGCCTGCCGCAGTATCAGACGCCGCAGGCCGCCGCCATCGATCTGGTGGCCTGCCTCGACGCCCCTCTCGTCCTCAAGCCGCAGCAAGCCGCCGTGCTGATCCCCACGGGCATCGCGCTGCACATGAACTCCGACCATCTCTGCGCCGTCATCCTTCCGCGCTCCGGTCTGGGGCACAAGAAGGGTCTGGTGCTGGGAAACAGCATGGGGCTCATCGACGCGGATTACATGGCCCAGTGCCTGATCAGCGCCTGGAACCGCAATCCGGCCGAGTCCGGGCTGGACATCACCGTACAGCCGGGCGACCGGATCGCCCAGATGCTCTTCCTGCCCATCGTGCGCCCCGCCTTCGTCGTCGTCGACGAGTTCAGTGCGCCGAGCGAACGCGGAGAAGGCGGCTTCGGCTCCACCGGAGTCGGACGCTAGACAAGAAGCAGCACGGCGACTCGTTTGGGAAGCGCGGGGCCGGGAGCAGCGGTTGATCGTTTCGGCACATAAGACGATCGGCTCTGCGCCGCTTGCCGGGCCAGGCGGCGCGACACTTCTCAGTGTTTGACGCGCTTCCACCGACAAGGACCCGACATGATCCCCCGCCTCCTATCCCTGGCACTGGCACCGATGTGCGCCCTGGCTGCCGCCCCGGCGCTGGCTGCCGACTTCAGCGTGCAGCTGCCCGACATGGCCGATGGCCGCGTCGCCACGGCCCAGTTCGCGAACATGCCGGCGATGGGCTGTACGGGTGCCAACGTGTCGCCACGCGTCGTATGGCGCGACGTGCCGGCCGGCACGCAAAGCCTGGTGGTCACGATGTACGACCCGGACGCCCCGACGGGCTCGGGCTGGTGGCATTGGGTGGTGGCGAACATCCCCGCCAGCACGAACGAACTGCCCAGCGGCGCGGGTAACGATGCCAGCAAGCTGCCGGCGGGGGCGGTGCAGATCAACACCGACGCCGGCCGTCCCGGTTACGGCGGCCCGTGCCCGCCGGTGGGCCAGACGCACCGCTATGTCATCACCGTGACGGCGCTGAAGGTCGCCCGGCTCGATCTGCCGCCGTTTGCCACGCCGGCGATGCTGAGCTTCATGTCCATGCCGCACCGGCTGGGACAAGCCGTCTTCACGGCACGCGGCGGGCGGTGAGCCCGGGCCCGCTGCCGACACAGGACAGCGGCGCGCAGCTGCGCCGCGTGCACCTGCGCCCGGACCTGGGTGCGGCCGCACACGTGCTGCAGGCCCGCAGCCTGCGCATCGTGCGCGTGGCCATCGAGGCACCGGCGCTCATCATCGTCACCCACGGCTGCAAGACCGTGCAGGTCGCTGGCGGCACCACGGTGCGCGCCGCCCCGGGGCAGGCCGTGGCGCTCGCCGGCGGGCAAATCGTGGACTTCGCCAACGAGGCCCCGCCGGGCGCACGCTACGAAGCCCGATGGCTCGTGTTCGGCCACGCGGTATGCAACAGTTTTGCCGCGCGCCAGGCGCTACAAGCCGCCCCGAACGCCCACCCGCATCCGGCGCGGCTGCTGAGCGAACTGCCGCAGGGCCTGCACGAAGCCTTCGCCCGCGCCTGCCAGGCGCTGGCGCCCGGGAGCGAACGGCCGGACGCCGTGGTGGCGCACCATCTGCACGAGGTCATGCTCTGGCTGGCGCTGCAGGGCGTGGCGTTCAGCGCGCACCGCGCTCCGCCCAGCCTGTCGGAGCGCGTGCGCGCCTTGCTCGCCGGCCGGCTCGGCCATGACTGGCAGGCGGGGCAGGTCGCCGGCGAACTCGCGATGAGCGAGCCCACCTTGCGCCGCCGGCTGGCCGGCGAAGGGCATCGATTCGGCGATCTTCTCGTCGACGCCCGGATGTCGTTTGCGCTGACCCAGCTGCAGGCCAGTGACCAGAGCATCGCGGCGATCGCCCAGAACGTGGGCTATGCGTCGGCGTCCCGCTTCGCGGCGCGTTTTCGCCATCGTTTCGGCTTCGCACCGTCGGCGGTGCGTGTGAACGGGCGCGAAGGCTGAACCGCCGCGGCGCGCGCGTCTGCGGCAGGAGACGCGCGCGTCAACTCGGCGGCAGCACCATGCGCTGCGCGATCTCGGCGACGAGTTCACGCGCCAGCGTCAGCTTGTCGCCGCTGGGCAGCTCGCGTTCGCCGGCGGCGTCGACCAGCAGCAGCGTGTTGTCGTCGCGGCCGAAGGTCGCGGGGCCGAGGTTGCCGACGATCAGCGGCACACCCTTGCGCTGGAGCTTCTCGCGCGCGTGGCGCACCAGGTCGTGGCTCTCGGCGGCGAAACCGACGCACCAGGGGCGCTGCTCGGCCGGCAGCCGGGCGACGGCGGCGAGGATGTCGGGGTTCTCGGCCAGCTCGAAACTGGGCGCGACCTTCTTGCCGTCCTTCTTGATCTTCTGCTCGTTGAACTGCGAAGGCCGCCAGTCGGCGACCGCCGCGGTGGCGACGAAGAGCTGGTGCGTCGGCGCCAGCGGCAGCACCGCGTCGAACATCTGCTGCGCGCTGCACACGTCGATGCGGCGCACGCCCAGCGGCGTCGCCAGGTGCACCGGGCCGGCGACCAGCGTCACCTCGGCACCGGCTTCGGCGGCGGCACGCGCGACCGCGAAACCCATCTTGCCGCTGGAGTGGTTGGTGATGCCGCGCACCGGGTCGATGGCCTCGAAGGTCGGGCCGGCGGTGATCAGCACGCGCCGCCCGGCCAGCAGCTTGGGCTGGAAGAAGGCGACGAGCGCGTCGCGCAGTTGCGTCGCCTCGAGCATGCGGCCGTCACCGGTCTCGCCGCAGGCCTGGGCGCCGCTGGCGGGCCCCAGCACCGTGGCGCCGTCGGCGACGATCTGGGCGACGTTGCGCTGCGTCGCCGGGTGCGCCCACATCTCGCGGTTCATCGCCGGGGCGACGAGCAGCGGCACACGCTCGATCGGCCGCGCCAGGCAGGCCAGCGCCAGCAGTTCGCCGGCACGGCCCTGCGCCAGCTGGGCGATGAAGTCGGCGCTCGCCGGTGCGACGACGATGGCGTCGGCCTCGCGCGTGAGCTCGATGTGCGCCATCGAGTTGGCCGGGCGCGCGTCCCACTGGCTGGTGATGACGGGGCGGCCGGACAGCGCCTGCATCGTCACCGGGGTGATGAACTGCTGCGCGGCCTCGGTCATCACCACCTGCACCGTGGCGCCGGCACGCGTGAGCTCACGCGCGAGTTCGGCGGCCTTGTAGCAGGCGATGCCGCCGGTCAGGCCGAGCAGGACATGGCGGCCTTGGAGATCTTGGCGATCGGACATGGGGGCGGACTGTAAGGCGTGGCGCTCAGGCCGCGGCGCCATGGCACTTCTTGTACTTGCGGCCGCTGCCGCAGGGGCAGGGGTCGTTGCGGCCGGGCGTCTTCTCGACGCGCCGGGTCTCGGGCCGGGGTGCGTGGTCGACCCACCACAGCCGCAGGTCCTGCACCGCCCAGCAGGCTTCGTCGACGAGGCGGTCGCGGTCAGCGCCCTCCTCGCCGTAGATGCGCTGTACGAGTTCGGCGAGTTCGTCGCTGCCGTCGGCCAGGCGCAGCGCGTGCACCTGGCCCAGCAGTTCCTCGAACACCGCGACCGCCTCTTCGTCGGCGTCGGCCTTCCAGTCGGCGCTGAAAGCTTGCAGCGCGGCGAAGAAGCCGTCGGCCCATTCGCCGCCGGTGACGAGGCCGGCGGCTTCGTCGGGCGCCAGGCCGTCGAGCTTGACCGCCTCCTCGCGCGCCGCGTCGTCCCAGACGTACATCAGCGGCGCAAGGCGCAGCGCCTCGGGGTCCTCGTCGATCGACTCGGCGTCGAGCTGCACCGCCAGCGCCGCGGCGCGTACCGCCAGCGCCTGTTCGGCCGCGGCGCGGTCCTCGGGGTCGGCGAAGGCGCGGTCGTAGGCCTCGCCGGCCATCGCCGGCAGCCACTCGTCGACAGCGAGCACACGCGGGCCGGCGGCGAGCGCGGCGATGAAGCCGTCGCACCACTCGGCCGACAGCCGCGGTTCGAAGCCGCCCAGGCGTTGGCAGACGGTGCTGAAGGCCTCGATCTCGGCCTCGGTGTTCTGGCGTGCAGGTTTCATGGTCGGAGCCGGCCCGGCCGGCGGCAAACGGATCAGGCCGCCGACGGCGGCAGCCGCGGCGGGTTCGGGTGCAGGCGCGCCATCGTCAGCACGTCGACGTACTCGCCGTCGCGCAGGCCGTAGGCACGCAGCCGGCCTTCGGTCTCGAAGCCGAAGCGGCGGTAGAGCGCGATCGCAGGCTCGTTGTCGGCAAAGACCGTGAGTTCGATGCGCAGCAGCGCAGCCCAGCGGTCGGCCCAGTCGCACAAGGCCTGCATCAGCGCGCGGCCGACGCCCTGGCCCTGGGCCTCGTGCGCGACCGCGATGCCGAGCACCGCTGCGTGGCGGCGGCGCATCTGCGCAAACGGGTGCAGGCCGGCGCAGCCGACCACCAGACCGTCGCGCTCGGCGACCAGCAGCAGGTCGGTCTTGCCCGGCATCAGGCTCTCGGCCAGGCGCGTGCGCCAGGTCTCGACGCTCGGATACGGCATCTGCAGCAAGCCTGGCAGCACCTGTGGGTGGCCCATGATGCGAGCGTAGGCGGCGGCGTCGTCGGGGGTCGCGCGCCGCAGCGTCAGCGCAGCGGCAGCGGCGGTGTCGGGGGAGTCGCTCATCGCAGGATCTTCAACGCCGCGGGCGGGGCACCGGGGTCACGGTGCCCCGGGCCATCAGGCGCGTTCGCCGACCCAGCCGGCGACCGAGGCCAGCGCCTGCGGCAGCGCGGCGGCGTCGGTGCCGCCGGCCATCGCCAGGTCGGGTTTGCCGCCGCCCTTGCCGCCGACCTGCGCGGCGACGAAGTTGACGAGTTCACCGGCCTTCAGCTTGCCGCCCTTGACCAGGTCGGCGGTGACGCCAGCGGCCAGCTGCACGCGGCCACCTTCGACCGCCGCCAGCACGATGGCGCCGCTCTTCAACTTGTCCTTCAGCTTGTCCATGGTCTCGCGCAGCGCCTTGGCGTCGGCGCCGTCGAGCATCGCCGCCAGCACCTTGACACCCTTGACCTCGACCGCGGCCGCCAGCAGCTCGTCGCCCTGGGCCGACGCCAGCCGGCTCTTCAGCGCGGTGATCTCCTTTTCGAGCGCGCGCAGCTGCTCCAGCACCGCGTCGACACGCGCCGGCACTTCGGCCGGTGCGACCTTCAGCGTCGCGGCGACACCGCCGAGCGAGCCTTCGAGCTGCTGCAGGTAGGCCAGCGCGTTGTCGCCGGTGACGGCTTCGACGCGGCGGATGCCGGCAGCGACGCCGCTCTCGGCGACGATCTTGAACAGCCCGATGTCGCCGGTGCGCACGACGTGCGTGCCGCCGCAGAGTTCGCGGCTGCCGCCGATGTCGAGCACACGCACGGTCTCGCCGTACTTCTCGCCGAACAGCATCATCGCGCCCAGCTTCTGCGCCTCGTCGATGGCCATCGTGCGCGCGCCGGTGGCGTGGTTCTGCAGGATCTCGGCGTTGACCAGCGCCTCGACCTTGGCGATCTGCTCTTCGGTCATCGGCGCGTTGTGGGCGAAGTCGAAGCGCGTGCGCTCGGGCGTCACCAGCGAGCCCTTCTGCTGCACGTGGCCGCCGAGCACCTCGCGCAGCGCCTTGTGCATCAGGTGGGTGGCGCTGTGGTTGCGCACGGTCTTGGCGCGCAGCTCGGCGTCGACGCGGGCGACGAAGACGTCACCGAGCTCGATCTCGCCTTCGACCACCAGGCCCTGGTGGCCATGCACCTGGGCCTGGATCTTGATCGTGTCCTCGACGACAAGGCGCGAGCGGCTGTTGCGCAGCTCGCCGCGGTCGCCGACCTGGCCGCCGCTCTCGGCGTAGAACGGCGTGTGGTCGAGCACGACGACGACGTCGTCGCCGGCCTTGGCCTTGCTCACCGGCGTGCCGTCGATGTAGATCGCGCTCACCTTGCTGTGCTCGCAGACCAGGTGCTCGTAGCCGTGGAAGGTGGTGGCCTCGCCGTCGTAGGCCAGGCCCTGGGCCATCTTGAACTTGGCCTTGCTGCGCGCCTGCTCGCGCTGGCGCTGCATCGCGGCGTCGAAGCCGGCAGAGTCGACCGTCACGCCGCGCTCGCGGCAGACGTCGGCGGTCAGGTCCAGCGGGAAGCCGAAGGTGTCGTGCAGCTTGAACGCGGTCTCGCCGTCGATGACGGTCGCCCCGCTGGCCAGCGCGCCTTCCAGGATCTCCATGCCGTGCGCGATGGTCTGGAAGAAACGTTCCTCCTCGGCCTTCAGCACCTCGGTGATGCGTTGCTGGTCGCGGCGCAGCTCGGGGTAGGCCTCACCCATCTCGGCCGCCAGCGCCTGCACCAGCGTGTGGAAGAAGGGCTTGCGCGCGCCCAGCTTGTAGCCGTGGCGGATCGCGCGCCGGGCGATGCGGCGCAGCACGTAGCCGCGGCCTTCGTTGCCGGGGATGATGCCGTCGGCGACCGTGAAGGCACAGGCGCGGATGTGGTCGGCGATGACCTTCAGGCTGGGGCTGTCGGGGTCGACGTCGGCGCCGCCGGCGGCTTCGACCGCCGCCTTGGCCGAGGCCAGCAGGTGCACGAACAGGTCGATTTCGTAGTTGCTGTGCACGTGCTGCAGCACCGCGGCCAGGCGCTCCAGCCCCATGCCGGTGTCGACACTGGGCTTGGGCAGCCGGTGCATCACGCCGTCTTCGGTGCGGTTGAACTGCATGAAGACGTTGTTCCAGATCTCGATGTAGCGGTCGCCGTCTTCTTCGGCGCTGCCCGGGGGGCCGCCCGCGACCTCGGGGCCGTGGTCGTAGAAGATCTCCGAGCACGGGCCGCAGGGGCCGGTGTCGCCCATCATCCAGAAGTTGTCGCTGGCGTAGCGCGCGCCCTTGTTGTCGCCGATGCGCACGATGCGCTCGGCCGGCAGGCCGATGACGTTGCGCCAGATGTCGTAGGCCTCGTCGTCCTCGGCGTAGACCGTCGCCCAGAGCTTGTCCTTCGGGAGCTTGAAGTGCTCGGTCAGCAGTTCCCAGGCGAAGCTGATCGCGTCCTTCTTGAAGTAGTCGCCGAAGCTGAAGTTGCCCAGCATCTCGAAGAAGGTGTGATGCCGCGCGGTGTAGCCGACGTTCTCCAGGTCGTTGTGCTTGCCGCCGGCGCGGATGCACTTCTGGCTCGTCGTCGCACGCGTGTACGGCCGCTTGTCGAAGCCGAGGAACACGTCCTTGAACTGGTTCATCCCGGCGTTGGTGAACAACAGCGTCGGGTCGTCGCCCGGCACGACCGGCGAACTCGGAACGATCGTGTGTCCCTTCGATTCGAAGAACTTCAGGAACGTGGTGCGGATCTCGGAGGCTTTCATGATGCGGATTCTAAGGTTTGGCCATCGTTCAGAATGGCCGCCAGGAGGTCCGTGATGGCTGACAACTTGCGATCGACAGGACTGGTGGCTGCCGTCGTCGTGGCGCTGGGGCTGGCTGCCGGGGGGTTCGGCGTCGGCAAGGGGCTGGAGCGCTTTCGCGCCGCCGACCGCTCGGTCACCGTCAAGGGGCTGGCGGAGAAGGACGTCGAGAGCGACTACGCGGTCTGGCCGCTGGGTTTTCGCCGCGCCGGCACCGACTTCGGCGCCGTGCAGCGCCTGCTGGCCGAGGACCGCGACCGCGTCGTCGCTTTCCTGAAGACCCAGGGCTTCACCGAGGCCGAGATCGAGATCCGCCCGCTGCAGGTGCAGGACCTGTGGGCACGCGAATACGGCGGCAACAACCAGCCGCTGCGTTTCCAGGGCACGGGCCAGGTGCTGGTGAAGTCGGCGCGGCCGAAAGCGGTCGCGGCGGCGGCGCTGGCGGTCGACCCGCTGATCCAGGCCGGCCTGCAGCTGGCTGGCGCCAACGACGGCGCCGTCGGCCCGCAATACCAGCTGCGCGGCTTCAACGAAGTCAAGGCGCCGCTCTTGGCCGAGGCCACGCGCAACGCGCGCGAACAGGCCGAGAAGTTCGCCGCCGAAGCCGGCGCGACGCTGGGCCGGCTGCGCAACGCCAACCAGGGCGTGATCCAGATCGGCGCTGGCGGCGACGGCAACGACGACGGCAGCGCGCGCGTCAAGCGGCTGCGTGTCGTCAGCACCTTCGAGTACACGCTCGACTGAAGGCCCGATCGGGGCGTGGCCAGGGCGGCGCGCGGGGCGCGGGCATAAATTGCGAGTTTTGTGCACCCGAGGAGGCCTCAGCATGTCACGCCAGCTCCAGACCACCAACGCCGCCCTGATGGCCCGCCGCCAGGCCGCCGTGCCGCGCGGGGTGGGCCAGGCCCATCCGGTCTTCATCGCCCGCGGCGCCAACGCCGAGATCTGGGACGTCGAGGGCCGGCGCTACATCGACTTCGCCGGCGGCATCGCGGTGCTCAACACCGGCCACTGCCACCCGGCCGTGATCGACGCGGTGCGCGCCCAGCTCGAGCTCTACACCCACACCTGCTTCCAGGTCGTCGCCTACGAGCCCTATGTCGAGCTGGCCGAGCGGCTGAACACGCTGGCGCCGGGCGCCTTCGCGAAGAAGACGCTGTTCCTGAGCACCGGCTCCGAGGCGGTGGAGAACGCGGTGAAGATCGCGCGTTCGTACACCAAGCGCGGCGGCATCATCGCCTTCACCGGCGGCTACCACGGCCGCACGCTGCTGACGCTGGGCCTGACCGGCAAGGTTGCGCCGTACAAGAGCGGCTTCGGCCCGTTCCCGGCCGAGGTCTTCCACGCCGCGTTCCCGAACCCCTTGCACGGCGTCGGCGTCGAGGACGCGCTGGCCTCGGTGCGCACGATCCTGAAGAACGACATCGAGCCCGATCGTGTCGCCGCGTTCATCGTCGAGCCGGTGCAGGGTGAAGGCGGCTTCTACGTCGCGCCGCCGGAGTTCATCTCCGGGCTCAAGGCCATCGCCGACGAACACGGCATCCTGCTGATCGCCGACGAGGTGCAGACCGGTGCCGGCCGCACCGGCACCTGGTACGCCTGCGAGCAGTGGCCGGTGGCGCCGGACCTGATCACCAGCGCCAAGTCGCTGGCCGGCGGCTTCCCGCTGTCGGCGGTGACGGGCCGGACGGACGTGATGGACGCACCGGGGCCGGGTGGCCTGGGCGGCACCTACGCCGGCTCGCCGGTCGCCTGCGCCGCGGCGCTGGCGGTGCTGCAGGCCTTCGAGGACGAGCAGCTGCTCGCGCGCTCGCGGGCGATGGGCCAGCGCCTGTTCAAGGGCCTGAAGGAGATCGCCGCCGGCGAGCCGGCCATCGGCGACGTGCGCGGCCTGGGCGCGATGGTCGCGATCGAACTCTTCGAAGGCGGCGACGTGCAGCGCCCGGCGGCCGAGCTGACGCGCCGCGTCGTCGCCGAGGCCGCGGCGCGCGGCCTGATCCTGCTGTCCTGCGGCAGCTACGGCAACGTCGTGCGCATCCTGGTGCCGCTGACGGCGAGCGACGAGCTGGTCGACGAAGGCCTGGCGATCATCGCCTCGAGCTTCGCGGCGCTGCGCTGAGCCCGGGCCGGCGCGGGCGATCAAAATGCCCGGTCCGGCCCTGACCGGTGCCGTCCGTCCCGGACCGGCAGCCGATTCGACACCTGACTTTTCGAGGAACCCGACATGACCTCCCCGCTGGCGCTCCTGAAGGACCCCACGCTGCTCAAGAGCGGCGGCCTCGTCGACGGCGAATGGCGCGCCGGCGGCGCGAGCTTCGCCGTGCACGACCCGGCCACCGGCGCCGAGCTGGCCCAGGTGGCCAACCTGGGCGCCACCGACGCCGCCGCCGCGATCGCCGCGGCCGGGCGCGCCTGGCCGGCCTGGCGCGCCAAGACCGCCCGGGAACGCGGCGCGGTGCTGATGCGCTGGTACGCACTGATGAACCAGCACGCCGACGACCTGGCGCGCATCATGACCGCCGAGCAGGGCAAGCCGCTGGCCGAAGCGCGCGGCGAGGTCGGCTACGGCGCCAGCTTCCTCGAGTGGTTTGCCGAAGAAGGCCGGCGCGTCTACGGCGAGACCATCCCGACCACCGACGGCAACAAGCGCTACCTCGTGATCCGCCAGCCGGTCGGCGTCTGCGCCGCGATCACGCCCTGGAACTTCCCCATCGCGATGATCACGCGCAAGGTCGCGCCGGCGCTGGCCGCGGGCTGCCCGGTGGTGATCAAGCCGGCCGAGCAGACGCCGCTGTCGGCGCTGGCGCTGGCCGAGCTGGCACAGCGCGCCGGCATGCCCGCCGGCGTGCTCAACGTGCTGCCGGCGGACGCCCAGAACTCGATCGCGATCGGCGACGTGCTGTGCTCCAGCGACGTCGTGCGCCACCTGTCCTTCACCGGCAGCACCGAGGTCGGCCGCATCCTGATGCGCCAGTGCGCGTCCACCGTCAAGAAGCTGTCGCTCGAGCTCGGCGGCAACGCGCCCTTCATCGTCTTCGACGACGCCGACCTGGACAGCGCGGTCGAGGGCGCGCTCGTCAGCAAGTACCGCAACGCCGGCCAGACCTGCGTCTGCGCCAACCGGCTGTACGCCCAGGCCGGCATCTACGACGCCTTCGTCGAGAAGCTGGCGGCACGCGCACGCCAGATCGCCGTCGGCAACGGCTTCGACGCCGGCATCCAGCTGGGGCCGCTGATCGACGCCCAGGCGATGGCCAAGGTCGAGGCCCACGTCGCCGACGCGCTGGCGCAGGGCGCGCGCCTGGTCACCGGCGGCGAGCGCCTGGGCGAGCGCTTCTACGCGCCGACGGTGCTGGCCGACGTCACGCCGCAGATGCGCTGCTCGAAGGAAGAGACCTTCGGCCCGGTGGCACCGGTGTTCCGCTTCGAGACCGAGGCCGAGGTGATCGCACTCGCCAACGACACCGAGTTCGGCCTGGCGAGCTATTTCTACAGCCGCGACATCGGCCGCGTCTGGCGCGTCTCGGAAGCGCTGGAGTACGGCATGGTGGGCGTCAACACCGGGCTGATCTCGACCGCCGAGGTGCCGTTCGGCGGCGTCAAGCAGTCGGGCCTGGGGCGCGAAGGTGCGCGCCAGGGCATAGACGACTACCTCGAGACCAAGTACGTCTGCCTGGGCGACGTGCTGAAGTAAGGCTTCAGGCCTCTTCGTCGTTGGCCGCCGCGGCCAGGCCGCGATCGGCCGGCAGCGCCGCTTCGCGGCCCACCGGCGTGAACTGCAGCGCGACGCCGAGCGCGCGCCGCAGCAGGGCTTCGGCGTTCTTGCCGTGCTCCGGGTACGAGGCCAGCCCGGCGTGCGGCAGCAGGCGCTGCGCACGCCCGGCGACGCTGAAGGGCTGCGACAGGATGGCCGCCAGCTTGTCCATCACGCGCTCGCCGTCGGCCGGCGAGTCGATCCAGGCCAGCAGCACCGCGAACGCGTCGTGGCCGATCGAGGCGACGACGTCGCTGGCACGCAGCGCCGCACGCAGCCGCACCGCGGCCTTGCGCCGCAGCACGTCGGCCGACTCCTGCCCCAGCGTCTCGGCCACGGTCGCCAGGCCGTCGACACGCAGCACGATCATCGCCATCGGCGCCGGCTCGCGCTCGCGCAGCGCCAGCAGGTGCGTCATGTGCTCGAGCAGCTGGGAGTGGTTGGGCAGCCCGGTCGGCAGGTCGGTCGAATAGCCCTTGCGCGCCGCGGCCAGCTGGCGCCGGCGCTCGATCGCCAGGCGCAGCGCACGCGGCGCGTCGGCCACGTCGGCGAGCACGTCCTGGACGCCGAACTGCAGCAGCTCGACCGCCGCCGCGGGCAGCACCGCAGGCGCCACGACGACGACCGCGGTATCCAGCACCGCCTGCGCCAGCGCCGGCCAGTCCGGCAGTTCGGCCGGGGCCAGCGTGACCAGCAGCAGCGCGTCGTGCGAAGCCTCGCGCAGCCGCGCCGCCGCCTCGTCGGGCGAGGCGCAGCGCTCGACGACGAAGGGGCCGTAAGGGCACGCGAGCAGGTCCGGGGCGTCGTCGCCCAGGCACAGCACACGGAAGACTGGATCCATCGCGCGTCTCGTCGTCAGGTGGGCCGGGTGTCGCCTGCGCGACCACCGCGGCCCGGGCCCCCGGGAACGCGGGGCGGTGTTCGTTGCAGCGGCGTCGGCCCCACTTTACCCGCGGCAGGCGGGCATCTTCAGCCCATTCGTGGGCCGGGCCGCAGCGTCCAGGAGAACCCTTGTGGTGACGGTGCGACGTTGGTGTTAGCGCTAGGTCGGCCCCCCATTCCGTTTACGTAACGTGCCTCCGCTGTCCCCGTGTCACTCGGCCTGCCCGTTCGGGCGGCCGGCTCGTCATCGAAGTACAAACAGGAGACGTCACTTGATTCCGAAACTCAACGGCCTGTCGGCCGTCGCCCTGGCCGCCGCGGCGGCGTTCGCCTGCGGCAGCGCGCAGGCACAGGACGGCAGCGTGCAGATCTACGGCACGCTGGACCTCAGCGCCGACCGCATCGACAAGTCCGAAGGCAACGTGACCGGCACCGTCCAGGGGCTGGCCGGTGCGAACTCGGTGGTGTCGCCGGCGCAGAAGCAGACCCGGCTGGCGCCGAGCATGACGCGCCAGTCGCACCTCGGCCTGCGCGGCACCGAGCCGCTGGGCGGCGGCTGGGAGGCCAAGTTCACGCTCGAAGGCTCGGTCATCGCCGACACCGGCACGATGGGCAACGACGGCCGGATGTGGGGCCGCCAGGCCTGGGTCGCGCTGACGACGCCGGCCGGCGAAGTGCGCCTGGGTCGTCAGGTCTCGCCGATGCTGGCCGCCTACTTCCTCGGCACGCTCGACGGCATCGGCGGTACCGACCTGTTCGCCACCGGCGTCGCGCTGAACAACCTGCAGACCTACCAGGACAACGTCATCAGCTACGGCCTGCGCCAGGGTGCCTGGGCGGGGCGGATCTCCTACTCGCCGAACGCCGGCGCGGCAGCGCGCATCAGCCCGGTGCGCTCGACCGCGACGACCACGCCGACCGGCACGATCCCGGCGTCGGGCTCCGCGCCGCAGCTGGGCCAGATCCTGGGCGGCCTGACCGCGGGTGCCGAGAGCGACGACGGCCGCGGCAAGACCTGGGGCGCGATGGTGGCGTACCTGGGCGACGAGCTGAAGGCCGTCGCGGCCTACAACCGCAACGACCTGTCGAACGTGCAGCTGGGCCTGCCGTTCCGGGTGACGCCGCTGTCGCCGGACGGGTTCCTGCCGCTGTTCAACACCGACAACTTCACGAGCTACATGCTCGCCGCGAAGTACAAGTTCGCATTCGGCACCGAGCTCGGCGGCAGCTACTACCAGGGCCAGCTCGAGGAGACCGGCGACACCGATCCGAAGATGCGCGTGCTGGCGATCGCGGCCAAGCACACGATCGGCTCGCTCGACCTGATCGGCCAGCTGATGCAGGCCAAGTTCACCAACTTCACCAAGGGCAAGGACAGCGGCTTCATGCTCGGCGCCGACTACAACTTCTCCAAGCGCACCGCGGTCTTCGTGCGTGCCGGCCGGGTGAAGGACGACCGCGGCAACATCTCCAACGGCAACCCGGCGCTGGGCGGCGCCGGCCTGGCCGGCGGCCCGATCGCGCTGCTGGTGCCGCTGGGTTCGACCGAGGTGCCGCTGTTCTCGGGCGCCGGCATGAACATCGGTGCCGACACCAAGATGTTCGGCTTCGGCATGCGCCACACGTTCTGAGCGCGACGGCTCCGACCCCGACGCCCCGGCCCGCCGGGGCGTTTTTCATCCTGCGGAGCAAAAAAAAGCGCCTGTCCGGGGACAGGCGCTGGCATGCGATCTTGGAGCGGGTGAAGGGAATCGAACCCTCGTATGAAGCTTGGGAAGCTGCCGTTCTACCATTGAACTACACCCGCGCAGGGGCCGCATTCTAGCCCGAGCCGCGGGCTTCGGCGCGGCGCTCGCTACACTGCGCGCCCTCATGGAAGACACAGCACAACGACGGATCCGCAGCTACGTGCTGCGTGGCGGGCGCATGGGCACCGGGCAGCAGCGCGCGCTGGCCGAACTGGGGCCGCGCTACGTCCTGCCCTTCACACCGCAGCCCCCCGACTGGGGCGCGGTCTTCGGCCGCAGCGCGCCGCTGCTGCTGGAAGTGGGTTTCGGCATGGGCGACGCCACCGCGCAGGTGGCCGCCGCGGCACCCGAGCGCGACCTGATCGGCGTCGAGGTGCACGAGGCCGGCATCGGCGCGCTGCTGCGCCACATCGGCGAGAAGCAGCTGGGCAACGTGCGCATCCTGCGCCACGACGCGGTCGAGGTGCTGCGCGAGATGGTGGCCCCGGGCACGCTGGCCGGCGTGCACGTCTGGTTCCCCGACCCCTGGCACAAGAAGCGCCACCACAAGCGCCGGCTGATCCAGCCCGACTTCGTCGAGCTCGTCGCCAGCCGGCTGGCGCCCGGCGGCTACCTGCACTGCGCGACCGACTGGCAGCCCTATGCCGAGCAGATGCTGGAGGTGCTCGCGGCCAGCTCGCTGGCCAACACCGCGGCGGCTTACGCCGAACGCCCGGCGTGGCGGCCGCTGACCAAGTTCGAGGCCCGCGGCCTGCGCCTGGGCCACGGCGTCTGGGACCTGCTCTTTACTCGGCCCAGTTGACGACCCCGGTCCACGCGGTCACCAGCACCAGGCAGCCGAAGACGATGCGGTACCAGGCGAAGACCGTGAAGTCGTGGCTCGAGACGTAGCGGATCAACCAGCGGATGCACAGCAGCGCGCTCGCGAACGCGAACAGCGAGCCGACCACGAACAGCGGCAGGTCGCCCCAGTGCAGCGCGTCGCGCTGCTTGAGCACCGAGTAGGCACCGGCGCCGATCAGCGTCGGGATGCCGAGATAGAAGCTGAACTCGGTGGCGCAGCGGCGCGAGAAGCCGAACAGCATCGAGCCGATGATGGTCGAGCCGGAGCGGCTGGTGCCCGGGATCAGCGCCAGGCACTGCACCAGGCCGACCTTCAGCGCGTCGGCCGGCGTCATGTCGTCGACGCTCTCGACGCGCGCGCGGCGGGTGCCTTCGAGGTCACGCACGCCGAAGGCGCGGCGGTGGCGGCGCTCGACGAGCAGGATGATGAAGCCGCCGACGATGAAGGCCGTGGCCACCGGCACCGGGTGGAACAGGTGTTCCTTGACGAGCTTGCCGAAGGCCAGCCCCAGCACCACCGCCGGGATGAAGGCGATCAGCACATTGAGCGCGAAGCGCCGCGCCACCGGGTCGCGGCCGATGCCGCGGACCGTGCTCCCCAGGCGCTCCCGGTATTCCCAGACGACTGCGAACATGGCGCCCGTCTGGATCGCGATCTCGAAGACCTTGGCGGTCTCGCCGGTGAAGTCGAGCAGCGAACCCGCGAGAATCAGATGCCCGGTGGAGGAAATCGGCAGGAACTCGGTCAGGCCCTCCACGATCCCCATGATCGCGGCCTTGGCCAGCAGCAGCAGATCCAAACTCGTTCCCCTCCGGTGCGACGAAGCCGCGGATCATAGGGCCCGCCCACGACGGGCCGAAGTCACCGCGGCGCGTCGGTGAAGCGCAGCAGCAGCGCGCCGGGCTCGATCTCGATGCGCTCGGGCACCAGGCCGGCAAGGCGCAGGCGTTCGGCGCGCTGCGGCGGCAGGCGGTAGACGACGGCGCCCTCGAGCGCACGTTCGACCACCAGCGCTCCCAGGCGCTCGGCCGGCAGCGGCGCCCGCCCGCCGTGGCTGTCGAGTTCGAAGCGGCCGACCCGCACCTCGGCCAGGCGCAACGTCTGGTCGGCCGCGGCCCAGCGCAGCGCGGCGTCGAACTCGAGCCGGCCGTCGGCGCGGCCGTCGAACAGACGTTCGTGCGCGGCGACTTCGACGCTGGCCGCGATCCGCTGGCGCTCGGGCAGCAGGCCGATGCGCGGCGCCGAGACGTCGAGCTCCACGATCTCCAGCACGCGCCGGCGCAGCGGGAACTCGCGCGCCGCCAGGCGCTGCAGTTCGGCTTCGTCGACACGCAGGCTGCGGCCCAGGCCGAGACTGCCGCAGCCGGCGATGCCGAGCACGGCAACCAGGCCGAAGCCGAAGCAGGCCCGGCGCGTCAGGTTCTGATCCATCGCCCGATTCTAGAAAGCGCTCTTGCCCGGCCTGCGGGCGCTGGGTACATTCGATTAATGACCGAAAAGTCATTAGAACCGAAGCCACCGCGCCGCCGCCGCAAGGAAGCCCGGCCCCAGGAACTGCTGGCAGCCGCGCTCGCGCTGTTCGTCGAGAAGGGCTACGCGGCGACCCACTCGGACGAGGTTGCGCGCCGCGCCGGCGTCTCCAAGGGCACGCTCTACCTCTACTATCCGAGCAAGGACGAGCTGTTCAAGGCCGTCGTGCGGGCGACCTTGTCCAACCTGATCGCCGAGGCCGCGCAGCTCGCCGAGCAGCACCAGGGCACGACCGCCGAGCTGCTGCTGCAGATCGGCGGCATCTGGTGGGAGCGCATCGGCAGCCGCCCGGCCGCCGGCCTGCACCGGGTGCTGCTGGCCGAGCTGCCGCACTTCCCCGAGCTGCAGCGCTTCTACGCCGACGAGGTGGTGGCGCCGGCGGACCAGCTGTTCACCCGGGCGCTGCAACGCGGCATCGATCGCGGCGAGTTCCGGCCGGTACCGCTGGACGAGGCCTGCTACGCGCTGATCGCGCCGCTGCTGCTGCGCGCGCTGGACAACGGTACGCTCTGGGCACCGCCGAGCACGATGCCGCCCGAGCGCCTGCTGGCGACCCAGATCGACATCCTGCTGCGCGGCATCGAGCGCCGCGACGGCCCGGCGCCGGAGCAAGCGGGCAGGCGCGGCGCCGCCTAGAATCCACACAGCCCGGACTCCCATACCCAGCACGGTATAGCGACATGAACACCGAACTCGCCCGCTTCAACATGATCGAGCAGCAGATCCGCCCCTGGGAGGTGCTGGACGAGAACGTGCTGTCGCTGCTGGCGACGGTGCGGCGCGAGGACTTCGTGCCGGCCGCGCTCAAACCCCTGGCCTTCGCCGACCTGCAGGTGCCGCTGATCGCCGACGAGCCGCACGGCCCGGCGATGCTCGAGCCCAAGATCCAGGCCCGGCTGCTGCAGGAGCTGCAGGTGCAGCGCCACGAGAAGGTGCTCGAGATCGGCACCGGCTCGGGCTTCATGGCCGCGCTGCTGGCGCACCGGGCGCAGCAGGTCCACACGCTGGAATGCCGCCCTGCGCTGGTCGCCCAGGCGCGCGAGAACCTGCGCCGCGCCAGCGTCACGACCGCGCGCGTGCTCGAGGTTACGCCCGAGGAAGGCGCGCGCGGCCTGCCGGCCGAGGCGCCGTTCGACGTCATCGTGCTGTCGGGCTCGGTCGCCGAGGTGCCGCGTGCGCTGCTCGAGCAGCTGAAGGTCGGCGGCCGGCTCGCCGCCATCGTCGGCGAGCTGCCGATCATGCGTGCCAAGCTGTTCACGCGCGCCGGCGAAAGCTCCTGGTCCGAAGTGGAGCTGTTCGACACCGTCGCGCCGCGGCTCCAGGGTTTCGCCGAGCGCCCTCGTTTCGCGTTCTGAAGCCGGCGATGCGCACGCGCCGGCCTGCAGTCCATCGCCCCGGGCGGCCGGTCGGCACCGCGCCGGGCGCCGCCCGTCGCATCGGGGCGGCGCCGGCGCCGCAGCCGCGCTAGAACCGCGGCTCGTGCTGCACGACATACGAAGAACCGAGGAAAACGTTCCATGCGCCCGTTGCGTCCGATCCTGTCCCGGCTCGCGCTGGCCAGCGCCTTCGCGCTCGGCCTGCCCGCGGCCGTCCACGCCCAGAGCCTGTCCGAGCTCTACCAGGCCGCGCGCGCCTACGACGCGACCTACCTCGCGGCGCGCGCGCAGGCCGAGTCGGCCGAGTACCAGATCGCGCAGACCCGCGCGCTGAACCGCCCGGTCGCCGCGCTCAACGCCAGCGCCGTCGGCAGCGAGTACCGCCCGCTGTCCTACGAACGCGGCACCTACAACACCGCCTCGGCGTCGGTCGACGCGAGCATGCCGCTGTTCAACCGCAGCAACTCGGTCGCGATCGAGCAGGCCGAACGTTCGCTCGCGTCGTCGCAGGCGGCGCTCGAAGCCGCCGAGCAGGACCTGATCGTGCGTATCGCCCAGGCCTACTTCGACGTGCTGGCGGCACAGGACGCGCTCGGCACGACACGCGCCAGCAAGACCGCGATCACCGAGCAGCTGGCCTCGGCCAAGCGCAACTTCGAGGTCGGGACCGCGACGATCACCGACACGCGCGAAGCGCAGGCGCGTTTCGACCTCGCCACCGCCGAGGAGATCGCCGCCGAGAACCTGCTGCGCACGCGCCGCGTCGCGCTGGACACGCTGGTCGGCCGCATCGGCACCGACCCGAAGCCGCTGGCCACGCCGGTGGTGCTGCCCGCGCCGCAACCGGCCGACCCCGAGCAGTGGGTCTCGACCGCCGAAGGCAGCCACCCCTCGATCCGCCGGGCCCAGGTGGCCTACGACATCGCGCGCCTGGAGACCGAACGCGCACGTGCCGGCCACCTGCCGACGCTGGACCTCGTCGCCACCGCAGAACGCCAGCGCGTCGGCGGCAGCTCGGTCGCGATCAACACCTCCAGCGGCTACACCAACACCTACAGCATGGGCGTGCAGTTCAAGCTGCCGCTGTACACCGGCAACGCGACCCAGAACCGGGTGCGCGAGACCTTGCTGCTGGAGGAGAGCTCGCGCAACGACCTGGAGGCGGCGCGCCGCAACGTCGCGCTGAACGCGCGCACCGCGCTGTTCGCGGTGCAGTCGGGCATCGCCCAGGTCAAGGCCTACGAGGCCGCCGAGAGCTCGAGCAAGCTGTCGCTGGACGCCACGCAACTCGGCTACCGCGTCGGCGTGCGCGTCAACCTCGACGTGCTCGACGCCCAGCGCGCGCTGTTCGAGACCCAGCGTGACCTGGCGCGTGCGCGCTACGACGTGCTCGTCAATACGCTCAAGCTGCGCCAGGCGGCCGGCCAGCTCGCGGTCACCGACGTCGAGTCGGTGAACTCGCTGCTGGCACGCTGAGACCGGTTGCCGCCCGGTTCAGGCCGGCGGCAGCAGCTCGACGATGGCGTGTGCCATGCGCTCGGCGGCGCCGCGGTGCCGGGCAGAGAACACCAGCGCCGCCTGCACGCGCTCGCCCCGTGCCGGGTCCAGCGCCAGCGCCACCGCCTGCGCGACGCCGTCGGCCATGTCGGTGGCCCGCAGCGCCGCACCGGCGGCCAGCGACATCTCGGCCGCCTGCTCGAAATTGAAGGTGTGCGGCCCCATCACCAGCGGGCAGCCGCAGGCGGCGGCTTCGATCAGGTTCTGGCCGCCCAGCGGCGCGAAGCTGCCGCCCAGCAGCGCCGCGTCGGCGGCGGCGTAATACAGCGGCATCTCGCCGATCGAGTCGCCGAGCCAGACGTCGGCGGCGGCGGCATCGGCCGGCGGCCCCTCGCCCCAGCCGCTGCGCCGCGCGCATGACAGCCCGGCAGCCCCGACCCTCTGCGCCACCGCGTCGAAACGCTGCGGGTGCCGCGGCACCAGCAGCAGCAGCGGGCGCGGCGCCTCCAGCCGGCGCCAGGCTTCGAGCAGCAGCTCCTCCTCGCCTTCACGCGTCGACGCGGCGAGCACGACCGGCCGCGCCAGCGCCGCGCGCCAGGCGCGGCCGCGCTCGACCAGCGCCGGGTTCGGCGAGACGTCGAACTTCAGGTTGCCCATCACCTGCACCGCCGGCGCGCCGCCTTCTTCGAGGCGGCGGGCGTCGTCGTCGGTCTGCGCCAGCACGCGCGCGAAGCTGGCGACCGCCGGGCGCATCAGCGCACGCAGGCGCTCGCCCTTGGCCAGGCTGCGTTCGGACAGGCGTGCGTTGGCCAGCACCATCGGCACGCCGGCGGCCCGCGCCGCGTCGAGCAGGTTGGGCCAGATTTCCGTTTCCATCAGCACGCCGACGGCCGGCTTGTGCTGGCGCAGGAACCGCCGCACCGCACCCGGCGTGTCGTAAGGCAGCCAGACCTGGGCGTCGCCGGGCTGCAGCAGCGCGGCTCCGGCTTCGCGGCCGGTGGCAGTGCCGTGCGTCAGCAGCAGGCCGCAGCCGGGCGCCAGCCGGCGCAGCGCCTGCAGCAGCGGCTCGCTGGCGCGGGTCTCGCCCAGCGACACCGCGTGCACCCAGATGCGGCCCTGGCGGCCGTCGCCGTCGCCGCCGGTGGCAAAACGTTCGGCCCAGGCGCTGCGGTAGGCCGGCTCTTCGCGCCCGCGCCACCACAGCTTGCCTAGGTAAAGCGGCGCGACCAGGCGCAGCCCGGTCGAGTAGGCCCAGCGGGCGAATGCGCCTTCGGCAGCCATCAGTTGATTGCGCGGCGGAGTGGGTGCCCCGCCTTGCGCTCTTAGTGCGCGGCGGCCTCGACGCGGGCGTCGGCCTTGACGGCGCGCAGCGCCGCCATGAAGTCGCCCTCGATGCGCGTCAGCGCCTCGGGCGTGTGGCCCTCGAAGCGCAGCACCAGCACCGGCGTCGTGTTCGACGCCCGGATCAGGCCGAAGCCGTCGCCGAAGTCGATGCGCAGCCCGTCGACGGTGCCGACCTCGCCACCGGCCATCACCAGGCGGCCGTCGGCGGCACGCGCCAGCAGCTCGGCGACGACGCGGTGGTTCTCGCCTTCGGCGCAGGGCACGTTCAGCTCCGGCGTGCTGAAGCTGGTCGGCAACGCGTCGAGGAAGGCACTCGGGTCGGCCTGGCGCGATAGGATCTCCAGCAGGCGCGCGGCGGTGTACATCGCGTCGTCGAAGCCGTACCAGCGTTCGCTGAAGAACAGGTGGCCGCTCATCTCGCCGGCGAAGGGTGCGCCCGACTCCTTGAGCTTGGCCTTGATCAGCGAGTGGCCGGTCTTCCACAACACCGGCACGCCGCCGGCAGCGCGGATCGCCTCGGGCAGGCGCTGCGAGCACTTGACGTCGAAGATGATCTCGGCGCCCGGCTGGCGCGCGAGGATGTCGCGTGCGAACAGCATCACCTGGCGGTCGGGGTAGATGATGTTGCCGCCGGCGGTGACGACACCCAGGCGGTCGCCGTCGCCGTCGAAGGCCAGGCCGAGCTCGGCGCCGGTGGCGTGCACGACCTTGATCAAGTCGGCCAGGTTCTCGGGCTTGGACGGGTCCGGGTGGTGGTTGGGGAAGTCGCCGTCGACCTTGGAGTACAGGTCGATCACCTCGCAGCCCAGCGCCTTCAGGATGCCTGGCGCGCTCGCGCCCGGGATGCCGTTGCCGGAGTCGACGACGATCTTCATCGTCCGCGCGAGCTTGCAGTCGGTGACGATGCGCTCGGTGTACTCGGCCAGGATGTCCATCGCCGCGCTGCGGCCACGCGCGCGCACATAGTCCTCGGCCTCGATGCGGCGCTTCAGGCGCTGGATGTCCTCGCCGAAGATGGCCCGGCCGCCGAGCACCATCTTGAAGCCGTTGTAGTCCTTCGGGTTGTGGCTGCCGGTGACCTGGATGCCCGAGCGGCAGCCGTGTTCGCCGCGCGTCGCGGCGACGTAGTACAGCATCGGCGTCGTCACCGCGCCCAGATCGACGACGTCCAGACCGGTCGAGACCAGGCCGCGCACCAGCGCCGCCGCCAGCCCCGGGCCCGACACGCGGCCGTCGCGGCCGACGGCCACCGCACGCTCGCCGGCGGCGATCGCCTCGGACCCGAAGGCTCGGCCCAGATGTTCGGCAAAATGTTCGTCGATCGTGCTGCCGACGACACCGCGGATGTCATAGGCCTTGAACACCGAGGAATGCACTTGCATGGGGCTGGGGCCGAGAACGGCCGAGTCGTGAGTCGCGGGCGATTGTAGGCAGCGGCCCGCTCCGACTTCCTTGCGCCAGGGACAGCGGATCAGAACGGGAACTGCAGCGGCAGCAGCACGATGCAGACCACGCCGACGATCACCGTGAAGGGCACGCCGATCTTGACGAAGTCGACGAAGCGGTAGTGGCCCGGCCCCAGCACCAGCGTGTTCACCGGCGAGGACACCGGGGTCATGAAGGCCGCCGACGCCGCCAGCGCCACCGTCATCGCGAACGGCTCGGGTGCGCTGCCCAACTGCTCGGCCAGGCCCAGACCGATCGGCGCCATCAGCACCGCGGTCGCGGTGTTCGAAACGAACAGCCCGACCAGCGCCGTCAGCACGAACAGCCCCGCCAGCGCCGCCTGTGGCGAGGCGTCGCCGGTGGCCGCGAGCATCGCGCCGACGAGCCAGGCGATGCCGCCGGTCTTCTGCAGCGCCAGCGCGAACGGCAGCATGCCGACGATCAGGATCAGGCTCTGCCAGTGGATGCTGCGGTAGGCCGAGTCCAGGTCTATGCAGCGCACCGCGCCCATCAGCAGGCAGCCGATCAGCGCCGCGACGACGTTGGGCACGGCGCCGCTGACCATCAGCGCCACCGTCAGCGCCAGCACGGCCAGCGCCAGCGGCGCGCGCCGCGACGCCGGGGCGACGTCGTCGAGTTCGGCCGGCAGCGTCAGCACGACGAAATCGCGCGCGGCGCCGGCGAGCTCGCGGATGTCCTTCCAGGCGCCGGCGACGAGCAGCGTGTCGCCCATCTTCAGCCGCGCGTGCAGCGGGTCCTCGTCGAGCAGGCGGCCGCCGCGGCGCAGCCCGATGACGTTGATGCCGCGCTGCGAACGCATGCGCAGCTCGAGGATCGAGCGCCCGATCGGCGCCGCATCCGGTGGCACCAGCAGCTCGGCCAGGCCGATCTCGCGCGCCAGGCTGGAGAAGTAGTCGCGCCGGAACGGCAGCTCGGCCAGCGCCATCTCGTCGATCAGGCGGCGGGCGTCACCGGCGGCGTCGGCGCGCGCGAAGTCCACCAGCAGCACGTCGCCGGGCAGGATGGCCTGGTGCGCCGAGGTCGCGACCGCCATCGGCGCCAGCCCCTGCTGGCGTTCGATCGCGATGACGTTGGCGCCGTGGCGCGCGCGCAGCTCCAGCTCGCCCAGCGTGCGCCCGATCGCCGGCGAGCCGGCGTTGACGCGGAAACGCCGCGTGCGGTCGACCAGGCCGTAGTCGGCCGCCAGCTCGCGCAGCCGGCGCCGGCGGCCTTCGGCCGGGGTCTGCGGCGGCGTGCGCGCGACCAGCCAGCGCCGCGCCACCAGCATGTAGGCGATGCCCAGCACCAGCAGCACCAGGCCGATCGGCGTGAAGTCGAAGAAGTCCAGCCCGGCATGGCCGCGGCGCTGCAGCTCGCCGTGCACCACCAGGTTGGGCGGCGTGCCGACCAGCGTCAGCATGCCGCTCAAGAGCCCGGCGAAGGCCAGCGGCATCATCAGCCGCCCGGGGGCGGTGCCGACACGCGCGGCCACACGCAGCGCCACCGGCACGAAGATCGCCACCACCGCGGTCGAGCTCATCACCGAGCCCAGCGCCGCGGTCGCCACCATCAGCAGCACCAGGAGCCGCGCCTCGCGGCCGCCAGCGCGCACGACCAGCCAGTCGCCGACCCGGTGCGCGATGCCGGCGCGCGCCAGGCCTTCGCCGATGACGAAGAACAGCGCGATCAGGATCACGCTCGGCTGGCTGAAGCCCGACAGCGCCTCCTCCAGCGTCAGCGTGCCGCCCAGCACCAGCAGCACCAGCGCGATCAGCGCCACCGCATCCATGCGCGGGCGGTTCAACACGAAGCAGACGACGCAGGCCGCAAGCAGCGCCAGCACCCACAGGGTTTCGAGACTCATGGCGGGGAAGACCCGCCGGGGCGGCGAGCACGGGAACAGGACGCCGCGGGTGCGGCCGAGGGGCGCGATCTTCTCCTGCCACAGGCTGAGCCCGCGCCGAAACCCGCGGCCGACCTGGGACATCGGCGCCCGATGGACATGTCCGGAAACGGCGAGTCGGCGCCTGGGCGCCACCTATCATGGCCTGCATGCTCCCCGACGCCGACGCCGCCTACCTCGCGCTTGCCGCGCGTGATGCACGTTTCGACGGCCGTTTTTTCGTCGGGGTGACGAGCACCGGCATCTACTGCCGCCCGGTGTGCCGCGTGCGCACGCCGCGGCGCGAGAACTGCCGCTTCTTCGCCAGCCCGGCGCAGGCCGAGGCCGCTGCCTTCCGCCCCTGCCTGAAGTGCCGGCCCGAGATCGCGCCCGGGCTGTCGGCGATGGACTCGTCGGACGCGCTGGCCACGGCCGCCGCACGCGCGATCGAAGCCGCGGTGCAGGCCGGCGAGCCGCTGGCGCTGCCGGCGCTGGCCGCACGCCTGGGCGTCGGCGAACGCCATCTGCGCCGCATCTTCGGCGCCGCGCACGGCGTCGCGCCGCGCGACTACCTGACGACACAGCGCCTGCTGCTGGCCAAGCAGTTGCTCACCGACACCACGCTGCCGGTGGCGCAGGTGGCGCTGGCCAGCGGCTTCGAGAGCCTGCGCCGCTTCAACGCCGCCTTCGCCGGCCAGTACCGGCTGGCGCCGACCCGGCTGCGCCGTGCCGGCGGCCAGGCGCCGGCCGAAACCGCGCTGCGCCTGGCCTGGCGCCCGCCCTACGACGTCGCCGCGATGCTCGGCTTCGCCGCGCGGCGTGCGCTCGCCGGTGTCGAGCAGGTCGAGGGGCCGGTCTGGCGCCGCACCGTGCGCTGGCCCTGGCGCGGCCAGCCGCTGGACGGCTGGATCGCCTGCCGCTTCGTGCCCGAGCGCCACGAGCTGCACCTGCTCGCGGCCCCGGCGCTGGCGCCGGTGCTGGGCGCGCTGCTGCGCCGCGTGCGCGAGACCTTCGACCTCGATTGCGACCCGGCACCGATCGCCGCCGCGCTGCTGGAAGGCGGCCTGGCCGCCGCTGCCGACGGCACGCGCCTGCCGGGCGCCTTCGACGGCTTCGAGACCGCGGTGCGCATCGTGCTCGGCCAGCAGGTGACGGTGGCCGCCGCGAACACGCTGGCCGCGCGCCTGGTGCGACGCTGGGGCCGGCCGCTGGCGACACCGTTCCCGGCGCTGGACCGCCTGTTCCCCGACGCCGCGACACTCGCCGCCG
This sequence comes from Rubrivivax gelatinosus, assembly GCF_016583785.1. Taxonomy (GTDB): domain Bacteria; phylum Pseudomonadota; class Gammaproteobacteria; order Burkholderiales; family Burkholderiaceae_C; genus Rubrivivax; species Rubrivivax gelatinosus_B. The sequence continues at coordinate 43,498 of NZ_NRRU01000026.1, forward strand.
CCGACCCCGAGGAACTCGGCCGCCTGGGCCTGGTGCGCCAGCGCGTGCGGGCGCTGCAGGCGCTGGCCACCGAGGTGGCGGCCGGCCGCATCCGGCTCGAACGCGGCGCGCCGCTGGCGCCGACGCTGGCCGCGCTCGGCGAACTGCCGGGTTTCGGCCCCTGGACTCTGCAGCTGATCGCGCTGCGTGTGCTCGGCTGGCCCGACGCCTGGCCGGTCGGCGACGCCGGCCTGGCGCAGGCGCTGGGCACCCGCGAGAACCGGAAGATCGAAACCGCCGCCGAGGCCTGGCGGCCCTGGCGCGCCTACGCCGCGATGGCCTTGTGGCGACACGGAGACACCCGATGAGAGACCCCCGCCTCGAGGCCCAGGCCCGCCTCGACACCCCCCTCGGCCCGGTGACGCTGGCCGCCAGCGCCGCCGGCCTGGCCGGCCTGTGGTTCGACGCCCAGCGCCACCATCCCGGCCCGCTGGACTTGCCGCTGGCGCCGCAGCAGCCACATCTGGCGCAGGCCGCGGCGGAACTGAGCGCCTACTTCCAGGGCCAAGGCAGCGGCTTCGCGGTCGCGCTCGACGCCGAGGGCACGGACTTCCAGCGCGCCGTCTGGGACGCGCTGCGCCTGTTGGCCGCCGGCACGACGACGAGCTACGCCGAGATCGCGCGCCGCATCGGCCGGCCGAGCGCGCTGCGCGCCGTCGGCGCCGCGATCGGGCGCAACCCGGTTTCCATCGTCGTACCCTGCCACCGCGTGATCGGCAGCGCCGGCGCGCTCACCGGCTATGCCGGCGGGCTGGACCGCAAACAGGCGCTGCTGGCGCTGGAGCGCGGGGTCGCGGCATGACGCGGCGCGACCTGGCCGAACTGCTGCTGCTGGCCTCGCTCTGGGGCGGCTCCTTTCTCTTCATGCGCCTGGGCGCGGCCGACTTCGGCCCGGCGGCGCTGGTCTTCGTGCGTGTCGCCGGCGCGGCGCTGCTGCTGGTGCCGCTGGCCGCGCTGCGCGGCGAGGCCGGCGCCATCGCCCGCCACTGGCGGCCGATCGCCGTCGTCGGGCTGCTGAACTCGGCCCTGCCCTTCGGCTGCTACATGGTCGCGGCGCTGGTGCTGAGCGCCGGGCTGTCGTCCATCTTCAACGCGACGACGCCGCTGTGGGCGGCGCTGATCGCCTGGGGCTGGCTCGGCGACCGCCTGAGCCGGCCGCGCATCGCCGGGCTGGCGATCGGTTTTGGCGGCGTGCTCGCCGTCGGGCTGCAGAACGCCAGCCTCAAACCCGGCGAACACGGCGTCAGCCCGGCGCTGGGCATCGCGCTGTGCCTGGCGGCGACGCTGTGTTACGGCATCGCCGCCAGCTACACCAAGAAGCGCCTGGCCGGCGTGCCGCCGATGGCGGTGGCCGGCGGCAGCCAGCTTGCGGCCGCCGCCTTCACGCTGCTGCCGGCGCTGTGGTGGTGGCCGGCGCAGACGCCGGGGCTGGCGGCCTGGGGCGGCGCCGCGGTGCTGGCGTTTGCCTGCACCGGCTTCGCCTACTGGCTGTTCTTCCGCCTCGTCGCCCACGCCGGGCCGGCGAACGCGGTCTCGGTGACCTTCCTGGTGCCGGCCTTCGCCGTGCTGTGGGGCTGGCTGTTCCTGGGCGAAAGCCTGTCGCCGGCGACGGTGGCCGGCTGCGTCGTGGTGCTGCTGGGCACGGCGCTGGCGACCGGGGTGTTGCCGCGACGGCGGGCTTGAATTCGGGCCCAGGCCCCCCAGGTGATGGACATGCCCACCGAAACGATCCGCCTCCCCGCCCGGCTGCACGCGCTGGCCGCGATGGCCGCATTGCTCGAACGGCTGGACAACCAGCCGCGGTCGGCCAGCGCCGAGCAATACCGCGGCGTCGTGCGCCAGATGCAGGAGTTGCTGACCGAAGCCGAAGGCGAGGACTCGCTCGCCGCGCTGCTCGCGATCGCCCCGGCCACCGCCGAGTTGTACGAGAACCTGCACTACAGCCAGGCCGGGCTGTGCCGCTCGCCACTGGAAGACGCGCTGAACGCCGAGCTCGCCGCCGTCGCCGCGATCACCGCGGCGCGCAAGCGCCCGCACTGAACCGGGACGTGCGAGGCGGCAAGGCCTCGCACGCGAGACTCAGGCTGGGGCCGCACACGCGTGCGATCTCACGCCACGGGGCTAAACCCGCGGCCCCTGGCGCACCAGGGCAGCCCGATCGCAGGGACAATCGCCGGTTGCCCCGACGAGACCGCATGGCCGACCTGCACATCGAGGACCTGGAAGCCGCCATCAACTGGTGGCGCGAGCGTTGCCCTTCTGCCGACGGCGTCACCGCCTGTGCCGAGGTGCGTGCGCTGGCCGAGGTCTACGCCCCGCTGGCGCGTGCGCATGCCGCCGGCGTCGACGAAGACAGCCTGCCACCGGCGGCCCGCGCCGCCTGGCTCGCCTGGTACGCGAGCACACCCGACGCGCCCTGCATCGCGATCTGCTCGACGACCCAGGGCGACGCGGTCTGCAAGGGCTGCGGCCGCAGCTTCGACGAAGTCCAGCACTGGACCGTGCTGACGCCGGCGGAAAAACGCGCCGTCTGGCACCGCATCAGCACCGAGGCCACGGCCTGGCGCTTCAACCGCTACGCCGAACGCGCCGCACCCGCCCTGCGGGGGGCGGCTTGAGCCCTCAGGACTTGTCCGGGGCTCAATCCCGCTTGGCGGGACCGGCCGACAGGCCGGAGGGTGCGCCATTGAGCCCTCAGGACTTGTCCGGGGCTCATTCCCGCCTGGCGGGACCGGCCGACAGGCCGGAGGGTGCCCCATCGAGCCCTCAGGACTTGTCCGGGGCTCAATCCCGCCTGGCGGGACCGGCCGACAGGCCGGAGGGTGCGCCCTACCCCGCGCCGCCGCCCGGGCGCGCGGCCCGGCTGGCCGACAGCGCGCGCCGCATCGCGCCGCTGGCCTGGCCGGTGTTCATAGGCCAGCTCTCGGTGCTGGCCTTCAGCACCGTCGACACCGTGCTCGTCGCGCGCCATTCGGCTTCCGACCTGGCAGCGCTGGCGGTCGGCAGCGCCGCCTACATCACCACCTTCGTCGGCTTCATGGGCGTGGTGATGGCGCTGGCGCCCATCGTCGGCCAGCTCTTCGGTGCCGGCCGCCACGCCGACGCCGGGCGCCAGCTGCACCAGGCGGTCTGGATCGCGCTCTTCTTCGCCGCCATCGGCTGCACGCTGCTGGTCTTCCCGACGCCTTTTCTGGCGCTCGCCAACGCGACGCCCGAACAGGCGGACAAGGTGCGCGGCTACCTGCTGGCGCTGGCGGTGGCACTGCCGGCCTCGCTGCTGTTCACCGCCTACCGCGCGTTCAACGTCGCGGTCTCGCGGCCCAAGGCGGTGATGGCGCTGCAGATCGGCGCGCTGGCGCTGAAGATCCCGTTGTCGACGGCGCTGGTCTTCGGCGTGCCGGCGCTGGGCGTGCCCGAGCTGGGCGTGCTGGGCTGCGGCATCGCCACCGCGGTGGCGATGTGGGCACAGACCGTCGCAGGTTATGCGCTGCTGCGCCGCGACCCGTTCTACGGCGCCTTCCACCTCGGCGGGCGGGTGCTCGACGCGCCCGACCGCCCGGCGATCTGGGCCCAGCTGCGCCTGGGGCTGCCGTCGGGCGCGGCGGTGCTGGTCGAGGTCTCGGGCTTCACCTTCATGGCGATCTTCATCGCCCGGCTCGGCGAGACGCCGGTGGCCGGGCACCAGATCGCGGCCAACCTGGTGTCGCTGCTGTTCATGCTGCCGTTGGCGATCGCCAACGGCGCCTCGACGCTGGTGGCGCAGCGCATCGGCGCGCTCGACGCCAGCGCGGCCCGGCGCCTGGGCTGGCACGGCGTCGTCATCGGCGCCGGGCTCGCGGCCTTCAACGGCGGGCTGCTGTTCCTGCTGCGCGAGCCGGTGGTCGGGCTCTACACCGGCGACGCGGCGGTGGTCGCGGCGGCGCTGCCGCTGCTGGCCTTCGTCGCCGTCTTCCACATCGCCGACGCGATGCAGACGGTGGCCGCCTTCGTGCTGCGTGCCTGGCGCATCGCCACCGTGCCGCTGGTCATCAATGCCACCGCGCTCTGGGGCGTGGGCCTGGGCGGCGGCTACCTGCTCGCCTTCGACCCGGCCGGCGTGCTGCCGGCGGCGCTGCACGGCGCCCGCGGCTTCTGGGTCGCGTCCACCGTGGGCCTGATCCTGACCGCGGCGGCGCTGACCGCCTTCCTCGCCTGGACGATGCGCCGGCAACGGCTTGTGAGTCCGGGCGGCTCCCGCCGCCCGGACTCACAAGCCGGCGGCTGAACGTAGGGCTCCCCCGAGCCCCCTCCGGGAGGGTGCTCCAGCTGGTTCGACGGCTCCCTCCAGCCTCCCTCCGTGAGGGAGGCTCCAGTCAGTCTGACAAGGGCTGTTGCGCGGTTGCGCCTGCGCCCATCCGTTCTCGGCCGAACGGCCGGAACTCGGCACCTCACTGATCCCTCGGTATTGGCCGCGGCCGGCTTGTGCCGCGCCGGCGCCTAGGCCAGCTGCCCGCGCGGCAGCGACAGCGTGAAGCAGCTGCCGCCGCCTTCGCGCGGCGTGCAGCGCACGCTGCCGCCGTGGCGCTCGGCGATCTGGCGCACCAGCGCCAGCCCCAGGCCGACACCGCCTTCGCGCTCGGCGTGCCCGGGCAGGCGGAAGAAGGGCTCGAAGATGCGTTCGCGGTAAGCCTCGGGCACGCCGGGGCCGCGATCGGCAACCCGCACCTCGGCGCGGTCGCCGGCGCTGGCGACCTCGGCGTGCACGTCCTCGCCGCCATAGCGGCGCGCGTTCTCCAGCAGGTTGCGGATCGCGCGGCGCAGCAGGCGTTCGTCGCCGGCGACGCGCAGGTCCTCGCCCTGGGCGCTGGCCTGCACACGAGCGGCCTCCTCGGCGGCGACCGCGAGCAGGTCGACCGGGTCGCGCCGGTCCAGCGTGATCGCGGCGTCCAGCCGGCTCGCCAGCAGCACTTCCTCGACCAGGGCGTCGAGTTCACCGATGTTGGTGTCGATCTCGCGCCGCAGCGCGTCGCGCTGCTCGGGCGTGGCCTCGTCGGCCATCGACACCGCCATCTTCAGCCGCGCCAGCGGCGAACGCAGCTCGTGGCTGGCGTTGGCGAGCAGGCTCTGGTGCGAGCGCAGCAGCACCTCGATGCGCGCCGCCGCCTGGTTGAAGCTGGCGCCGAGCGCGGCGATCTCGTCGCGGCCGTCCTCGGCCACACGCTGCTGCAGATGGCCGGCACCGAAAGCCTCGACGCCGCGCTTGAGCGCCTCCAGGCGCCGCGTCAGCCGGCGCACCACCGGATAGGCCCCGGCCGCGACCGCCGCGAACAGCACGACCAGCAGCGCCGCCAGGCCGATGCCGTCGAAGGCCGGGCCCGGCGGCAGCCAGGGCGAATGCGGCGCCATGGGGCCGAAACCCGGCTGGCCGCCATCGACTCCCGGGCCGCCCGGCCCGATGTCGCCCGGCCCGCCGGGGTCGCCGCCGGCGCCATCGGGCCGCGGCATGCCGCCGCGCATCAGCGAGGGCCGCAGCACCCACAGCGTGCGGCCGTCGGCGAGCCGGATCGGATAGGCGCGCCCGGCGCCGGGGCCCGTGCCCTGGCGGCGCTGGAACGAGTCGGACGCACCGATGCGCTGGCCGCGGGCGTCGTCCAGCGCCATCGGCAGGCGCAGGCGCTCCGACCATTCGCGCAGCGCCTCGGCCTGCACCTGCGGCGGCGCATGCGCGCCCGGCAGCGAGCGCTGCAGCAGCTCGCCCCAGGCGGCGACGCGCTCCTGCAGCGTGCTCTGGGCGCGCGCGCGCTCCTGATCGAGGTGGTTCTGCAGCAGCCAGACCGACACCAGCGCGAACAGCGCCAGCGCCGCCACCACCGTCAGGTAGATGCGGATGTAGAGCGAACGCATCAGCCCAGCACCCTGGCGGCAGCCGGCCGCGCAGTCGACCCGCGGCGCGCGCTCACGAGTCCGCGTCCTGCTTCTTGGCGAAGACGTAGCCCGCGCCGCGCACCGTCAGCACGCGCTTGGGGTTCTTCGGGTCTTCCTCGATGACGGCGCGGACGCGCGAGATGTGCACGTCGATGCTGCGGTCGAAGGCCTCCAGCGGATGGCCCTTGAGCGCGTCCATGATCTGGTCGCGCGAGAGCACCCGCCCCGGGCTCTGGGCGAGCACGACGAGCAGGTCGAACTGGTGGCTGGTCAGGTCGCAGGGCTGACCGTCCAGGCGCGCCTGGCGCGCGCCCAGGTCGACCTCGAGGCGGCCGAAACGCAGCACCTCGTCGCCGGAGGGCTCGGGCGCGGAGCGGCGCAGCAGCGCCTTCACGCGCGCCAGCAGCTCGCGCGGCTCGAAAGGCTTGGGCAGGTAGTCGTCAGCGCCGAGCTCCAGGCCGACGATGCGGTCCATCGGCTCGCCGCGCGCGGTCAGCATCAACAGCGGCAGGCGGCGTGTGCGCGGGTCCGAGCGCAACTCGCGCGTGAGGTCCAGGCCGTCGCCGTCGGGCAGCATCAGGTCCAGCAGCAACGCCTCGTAGCCGCGCAGCCGCAGCTGCTCGCGGCCGGCGGCCAGCGAACCCGCGGTGTCGACCTCGAAGCCGTTGCGGCGCAGGTAGTCGCCGACCATCGTCGTCAGGCGGGAATCGTCGTCGATCAGCAGCAAACGGCTCGTCACGGGGCGCTCTCAAACGAAAAGAGCCCCGTGGCCGGAGCCGCGGGGCGAAGGCTTCATTTCAAAGCCACAGGAGGAAAAGGATAACGATGGCAGGGCGGCGTGTCAGCGCCTGGGGCGATCGCCCGGGCCGCGCTCGTGCCGGTCGGCCAGCGCTTCACGGCGCTCGGCGAGCCTCTCGGCGATCTCTTTGCGCTGCTCGGCGTTCAGCACATGGCTGGCGTCGAGCATCGCCTGCGTCATGCGCTGGCTGGCCTTGTCGTGCTGGGCGAGCATCTGCTGGCGCAGCGCCTCGACCGCCTTGGCATCGACGCTGGGCTGGGCGAAGAGCTCGGCCATCTGCTCGCTCAGGCGGCGCTGGTCAGCGCGCTGCTTGCCCATGTCGTCGAAGGCGGAGCCGACGATCTCGCGGATCTGCTTGCGCTGCGCGGTCGTCGCGTCGACGTCGTCGAGCAGGCGCTGCAGCATGTGCGGGTTGCCGAACAGCGGCATGCCGCCGAGCGGCCCCATCGACGGGCCACCCATCGGGCCGCCGGCCGGCATGCCGGCAGCGCAGGCGGGCCCGGCGGGCGGGGCGCCGGCCGGCGCGGCAGAGGCTGCGGCGGCACCGGCGACGAAGACGGCGGCGACCAGGGTCTTGCAGGGAATCGAGCTGAAACTGAAGGTCTTGGAGGACATCGCGGCACCTGTTGGTTCGGTTCGTGACGGTATGGCCCTCACTGTGCCCGGACCCGGTATCCGGGCCGTGCCGCCCGGGTAAAGAACTTTGTCGGCCGCGCGCTCAGGGGCGCGCCGGCTGCACGCGCACCAGGCGGCGCTCGAGGCGGAAACCCGGCGTGGCGCTGCTCAGGTCGAGCCGGATCAGCAGCCCGCTGACGCGGTCGATGACGATCGCTCCCTCGAGCCGCGAGCTGACTTCGCCGTTCTCGGCGTCGCCGAAGAGTTCGACCACGGCGACGTCGAAGGCGCGCCCGGCGATCATCTGCCGGCCGGTGGCGACCACCTGGCCACGCACCAGGGCGCGTGCGTACGGGTCGCCGGAGATGCGGATCTCGCCGCTGAGCACGTCGCCGAGCGCGATGTCACGCCGGAACAGGCGCTGCCACTGCAGTTCGCCGGCTGGCGCGGCGACGATGTTGCCCAGGCGGTCCTGGCGCCAGGGCCGCCGCGGCGTGGCCTCGCCGACGCCGAACTCGAAGACGTCGCGGCGCAGCGCCATCACCTGCAGCGACCATTCGCCCGAGTTGCCGCGGGCGCTGCTGCGCTCCTCGTACACCAGGCGCTCGCCGGGCGCGATCGGCAGCGTCGCCGCGCGTTCCGGCGACAGCTCCATCGTCGTCGGGCAGCCGCGTTCGGCGGTCACGGTACGCAGCGCCTCGTAGCGCCCCTTGAGTTGCGCCAGTTCCTGGGCCTCGTGGCCGTTCGGGCGCAGCGCGAACAGCGCCGGCCAGAAGATGCTGACGCTGACGCCGAGCGCGACGATGTTGCGCCCGGCGATCTCGTCGACGGCGTAGGCGACTTCGGCCGCACGCTGCTGCACGGCATCACTCTCGTCGGCCAGGCGCGTGCAGTCCCAGCGCGCGAACTCGGCCGGGTCGGCGGCCGCGGGCGGCACTTCGCCGGAACGCGTGGCGCAGCCGGCGACGGACAGGCCAACGAGGCAGGCGGCAAGACGGGTCGGCAGGCTCGGCATGGGACGCGGCATTGTGCCCTCAGCGCCGGGCGCCGCAAACCCGAAGGGCCGCGGCGCGGCGGCGGTGGGTATTCAGCTGCCGGCCGGAGCCGAGGCGGCGGCCGGGCCGCGCGCCCCGCCGCGGCGTTCGCCCATGCGCTTCTTGGCGGCCTCGCGCTCCTCGGGCGTCATCTGCTGCCAGCGCTGGCGCAGCTTCTCGCGCGCCTGGGCCTGCTGTTCGGGCGTCATCGACTCCCACTTCTCCTTCAGCGCTTCGCGCCGTTCGGGGGTCGCACCCTGGGCGAAGGTGGCGCTGGCGGCCGTCGCGGCGACGGCCAGCAGCAGGGCCGGGATGAATTTGTGCATGACGAAACTCCTTCGATGACAGACGACACTGCCCGCTTCAATGCGGCACGCACGGGCGCCGTTGACGACAGCATGCCTCAGGCGCGCAAAGAAACGTGTCCGCGGCGCTAGCATGGCTCGGAGCCGACTTCGATCCGCCGCGCCCATGCCCTGCCCCGCCCTGCCCGCCTTCACGCTCGCCTGCCTCGCCGCGCTGCTGCCCGCGGGCGCGGCGGCCGACTGCACCGTCGTCTTCGGCCAGGGGCGCCAGGTGGCGGCCGACGACGGCGCCGGCGCGCGCCAGTGGGACGGCGTCAACCTGAGCTTCAACAGCCGCGTCGCGCAGGCGCTGGGCGAACGCGGAGAGGCCGTCGTGCCGCTGGTGGCGCCGGTGGCGGCGATCGAGGTCGGTGCCACCGTGCGCGCGATGCTGGCGCGAGCCCGCGCCGAGGGCTGCAGCCGGGTGGTCGAGACGACGCTGTTCGCCGACGCCGAGGCCGACATGCTGGTCGCCCGGCTGCGCGAGTACCCGCTCGAGGACGACGGCAGCGGCACGCTGCGCATCGGCGCACCACGGCTGACGGTCGAGCGCCAGTTCGACCTCAGTCCGGCGACCCTGAAACGCGTGCGCCCGGCCCAGCTGGGCGCACGCATGGCGGCCGAACTCGTCGAGCAGCGCGCCGCGGCCGCGAAATGAACGCCGCGCCGGCCGAGCTCGACGACGAGACCCAGGCGCGGCTGGTCGCGCAGGTCGGGGCGGCGCTGGGCGGCGACGGGCCGGTGCAGGCCTTCGAGACCCACGCCTCGCGCGTGCTCGTGACGCCGGCCTTCGCCTGGAAGTTCAAGAAGCCGATCGCGCCCGGCTTCCTGGACTACCGCACCCGCGCGCAGCGCCGCCACTTCTGCGCCGAGGAACTGCGCCTGAACCGGCGCCTGGCGCCGGCGCTGTACCTCGAGGTGCTGCCGGTGACGGGCACGGCCGAGGCGCCGCGGCTGGGGGGCGAGGGCCCGGCGATCGACTGGGTGCTGAAGATGCGCAGCTTCGCCCAGGACGGGCTCTGGGACAGGCTCGCCGCCCGCGGAGCACTCGGCCCGGCGCAGATCGACGCGCTCGTCGCGGTGCTCGTGCCCTTCCACGCCAGCGCCGCCGCGGCACCGGCCGACGGCGCCTTCGGCGGCCCGCAGCAGGTGCGCGCGCCGATGCTCGAGAACCTGGACGCGCTCGACACGCTGCTGGCGGCCGGCCCGGCCGGCGCCCTGCTCGCGCGCCTGCGCGCCTGGGAGCAACAGCGTTTCGCGGCACTGGCGCCGGTGTTCGCGGCGCGCCTGGACCAGGGCCGCGTGCGCGAGTGCCACGGCGACCTGCACCTGGGCAACGTCGTCGAGATCGAGGGCCGCACGACGATCTTCGACTGCATCGAGTTCAACGAGGACTTCCGCCGGATCGACGTCGCCAGCGAGGTCGCCTTCATGGCGATGGACCTGCACGCCCACGGCCTGCCGGCGCTGGCGCAGCGTTTCGTCGACGGCTGGATGGCCGCCAGCGGCGACTACGAGGCGGCGCGAGTGCTGCGCTACTACCTGGTGCACCGGGCGCTGGTGCGCGCCAAGGTGGCGGCCTTGCGCGCGGCGCAGCCGGGGGCGCCGGCCGAGGCGGCTGCCGACGCGCAGCGTTATC
>NZ_NRRU01000027.1 GCF_016583785.1 Rubrivivax gelatinosus
TTGTTGCCGCTGGCCGCCGGACGGCGCGCCTACATCATCCCGGGCGGCGGCTCCAACGCCATCGGCGGCCTGGGCTACGTCGCCTGCGCGCAGGAACTGCAGCAGCAACTGTTCGAGCAAGGCCTGCACATCGCCCGCGTCGTCGTCGGCTCGGGCAGCTCGGGCACGCATGGCGGCCTGCTCGCCGGTTTCCTGGGCAACCGCATCGCGATCCCGATCACCGGCATCGGCGTCAGCCGGGATCCGGCCGACCAGGTGCCGCTGGTGCACAAGGAGGCTCAGGCCGTCGTCGACCTGATCGGCGCCGGCTTCGAGGTGCCGCGCGCGGCGGTGCACTGCGTCGGCGGCTACTGGCAGCCCAAGTACTCGGTGCCGAACGCGGCGATGGTCGAGGCGGTGCAGCTGCTGGCACGCACCGAAGGCGTGCTGCTGGACCCCGTCTACACCGGCAAGATCATGGCCGGGCTGATCGGCCTGGCGCGCAGCGGCGAGCTGAAGGCCGACGAACCGGTGCTGTTCCTGCACACCGGCGGCCTGCCCTCGCTGCACGCCTACGAGCCGGTGGTGCTCGGCGACACGCCGGTCTGAACCCGCGCCGCGCTCAGCTCGGTCGCCGCTGCACCAGGGCGACCGCCTCCTCGAAGGAGTAGGCGGTGTGGTGCACCCGGTCGGTGGCCAGCGGGTCCTGCGGCGGCTGGCCCGACAGCGAGGCCGGCAGCATCGCCACGACACGCGCCTGCGGCAGCTGGGCCAGACAGGCGTCGAGCGCGCGCAGCTCGTGCGCGGCGCCGGCCTCGCCGCCGCCACAGACGACGAAGACGACGCCGATCGCCTCCGGACGCATGTCGGGCGGCACCTCGGCCAGCTCGTTCACGGTGGCGTGGCGCGCGTCGTGGTGCTCGCTGCGCAGCACGCGAACCAGCAGCTCGGCCGTCAGTTCGGAGCCAGCGTCGGGCAGGCTCACGCACAGCAGCAGCGAGCCCGGCGGCACGTCCAGCGGGCCCTGCCAGCGGCCTTCGACACGCTCGCGTTCGCGGCGCAGGCGCAAGCCCAGGCCGGTGCCGTCCAGCACCGCCGAGCGCCGCCGCGACGGCAGCGGCGCGCGCGTCAGCTCGGCCAGCACCTGCAGGATGACGCGCTGCGCCGCGGCCTGCTGCTGCGGGCTGATCAGCTGGCGCTCGTAGTCCTGGTGCGCCAGTTCGAACGCCGGCATCACGACCTTGTCGCAGTAGGCGGCGAGCGACTTGCGCTTGAGGAAACGGCGTGCGTCGGCCAGGACCTCCACCGGGTCGCCGCTGATCGCACGCTGGTAGAAGCGCTGCGACAGGTCCAGCGCCGGCGCATCGCCCAGCAGCAGGTCGAGGAAGGCGAGCGAGGGCACGTGGCGCCCGGCGACCACCAGGCACAGCGTCAGCGGCGTCGACAGCAGCAGCCCGACCGGCCCCCACAGCGCGCCCCAGAAGATCGCCGCGACCACCACCGAGAACGGCGACAGCCCGGTCGTGTGACCGTAAAGCTGGGGCTCGACGACGTAGGCCGCGACCAGCTCCACGCCGAGGAAGACGAGCGCCGTCGACAGCACCAGCTCCCAGCCCGGCGCCATCGCCGCCGCCATCGTGCTGGCGAACAGCGCCGCGGCCGGGAAGCCGACGTAGGGCACGAAGCGCAGCAAGGCGCCGAGTGCGGCCCACACCACCGCATGCGGCACTCCCAGCAGGCCGAGCAGCGCCCAGATCGCGAAGCCGACACCGGCGTTCACCGAGAACTGCGAGATGAAGTAGCGCGACAGCCGCTGCCCGGCGTCGTCGAGTGCGCTGGTGGCGGCACGCAAGTCGCGCCCGCCGAGCAGCCGGATCAGCCGGTCGCGCAGCGAATCCTGCTCCAGCAGCGCGAACACCAGCACCAGCACGACGACGCCGACGAAGCCGAGCGGGCCCCAGACGGCGGCCACGAGCTGGCCCAGCAGCGAGGCGCTGGCGCCGTCGTCGCCCGCGGCTGGCGCCTGCGTGTCGGCGTCGGCCGGCAGCGCTGGCGCCGGGCCCAGGTCGCCGATCATCCGGCCGGCGCGGCCCTGCACTTCCTGCAGCGGCCGCAGCATCAGCTCGCGCAGCGTGCCGACCTTCTGGCGCACGTTGTTCTCGTAGCGTGGCAGCTCGTGCGAGAGCTCGCCGACCTGGGCGACGAGCACGCCGGCGACGGCCGCCACCAGCAGCCCGACGATCAGCAGCGCGGCGATCGCCGCCGGCGCCTGGCCCAGGCCGAGGCGGCGGATGCGGTGCACGATCGGCGCCATCACGAAGGCCAGCGTGATCGCCAGCGCGATCGGCTCGAGCACGTCGCGGCCGACGTACAGCAGGCCCAGCAGCGCGATGCCGACCAGGATCTTGAGCGCGAAGGGCTGGGGAGTCGGCGAAGTCATCGCATGGGACGGGACGGCATGGCAGCCGCGAGTATCCCAATACTTCCAGCGCTCGCCACCGCCCGCGCCGCCGGCAGCCGCGTGCGCGATGCTGCGGCATTCCACCCTCAGGCGCCGTTGTCGGCTGGCTGCCGCCGAAGGATGCCGGCTCTGGATGCACGGCGCTGCGGGAACTGGAGCTCAGGAACCGGGCGCCAGATGAACGCTGCTCGGAACAATCCGGCAAATCGTGCCGGCAGCAAACTTCCATGGACAACTCACCGGGTACCGTCGCGAGTGGCGGATCGGTCGGATCGGGCCATGTCCGATGGATTGGAACCGGTCCAGCGCTTGAAGGCGCGACGGAAGCTGCCGACGCCGGCGAAGCCTGTCTCCGCAGCCGTTTCCCGGACCGAGCGCTGCCCGTTCACCAGCAGTTCCAGTGCCCTCGACTTGCGGCAGTCGTCGAGCAGATGCCGGTAGCTGACGGCCTGTTCTGCCAGCCGGCGCCGCATGGAGCGCTCGCTCATGTGCAACTGCGATGCCAGCACGGCCGGGCTCACCACGTTGGGCAGCAGACGAAGTATCTCGCCCTCGACGTTCGACGATGTCGTCGACTCGGTCGACGCCCCCCGGGTCTCGCGTTCCATGATGTCGACCGCTTGCCTGCAGGCCACGGCGCTGGCCTGCGGCAGCGGGTAGTCGAGCCAGCCGTTGTCGGTGACGAGCAGGTTTCGGAGCCCGCCGAAGAACACCGGGCAGCCGAAATAGCGCTCGAGTTCCTCCGCGTTCGACGGCCGGATGCGCACCATCTCGACGAACATCGGCACGTAGTGCGCACCCGTCAGCACGCGGCGCAGGGTGACGCAGGCGGTGAACACTTCGTCGACCAGAAAGGACCCGATGTCGTGGTCGCCGGATCGGGGTTCGGCCACCAGAACATGGCGGCGGTCGGGCAGCTCGGCGCGCAAGGAAACCAGGTAACCGGCACAGCTCTGGAACTGCATCTCCAGTGCGATGGCTTCCCCCAGCGTCCTGCTGGCCAGCTGGCCCAGGGCGAGCGCGCCACGGTGGGTGATCCTGCTGCGGACGCCCAGCCGAAAGCCCAGCGCGGCGTCCCCGATCAATGCCAGCGCACGCCGCACGAGCAGGGTTGCGCTGTGATGGGGAATCATCGCCCCCGGAACCTCCAGCTCGCCCAGGCCGAACGCGAGCTCCGTGAACAGCGCGTCCGGATCGGCGTGCAGCCGCAAGAACTCGTCCTTCAGTGACCGCAGCAGAACCGGCGCGACCCGGCGCTCGCGGTCGCCGGCCATCGGCACGCCAGGGCTCGACAAAACAAGCCTGCTGCCGTCCGCTGGGCGAGACAAGAGATCGGTTTCGGGAATCGATACACCCGACCGTAGGCTGTCCGGGAGCGCCGGTCAGTACGCCAGCGCACATGGATCGCCGGCCCGCGGGGCCGGATCGCCCCGCCTCACAACTGCTTCAGGATCTCCTGCGCCATGCCGGACAGCGGCAGCGTGCGCTCGACGCCGCCGCGCTTGATCGCTTCCTTGGGCATGCCGAAGACGACGCAGCTTTCCTCGTCCTGCGCCACCGTCTTGGCGCCGGCGCCGCGCATCTCGAGCATGCCGGCCGCGCCGTCGTCGCCCATGCCGGTCATGATGATGCCGAGCGCGTTGACGCCGGCGCTCTTGGCCACCGAGCGGAACAGCACGTCGACCGAAGGCCGGTGCCGGTTCACCAGCGGCCCGTCGACCACTTCGACGAAATACTGGGCGCCGCTGCGCTTCAAGACGAGGTGGCGGCCGCCGGGGGCGATCAGTGCCCGGCCGTTGACGACACGGTCGTTGCTTTCGGCCTCCTTGACGCTGATGTGGCACAGACCGTCCAGCCGTGCCGCGAACGCGGCCGTGAACTTCTCGGGCATGTGCTGCACGATGACGATGCCGGGACAGACACGCGGCAGCGCCGTCAGCACCTCCTCCAGCGCCTGGGTGCCGCCGGTGGAGGTGCCGATCGCGACAACGCGCTCGGTCGTCTGCGTCATCGCGCGCGGCGAAGCCGCCGTCAGGATCACGTCCGCCGTGTTCTTGCCGACCGCCACCAGCGGCGGCGCGGCGGCGTTCACGGCCAGGCGGCGCACGTTGGCGCGCGCCGCGGCCTTGACGGTGGCGACCAGGTCGTCGGCCGCATCGGTGAGGAACTGCTTCAAGCCGAGCTTGGGTTTGGTGACGATGGCCACCGCGCCGGCGGCCATGGCCTCGAGCGTGGTCTTCGCGCCCTTTTCGGTCAGCGTCGAGCAGATCACCACCGGCGTCGGCCGCTCGCTCATGATCTTGCGCAGGAAGGTGATGCCGTCCATGCGCGGCATCTCGACGTCGAGCACGATGACGTCGGGCCACTGCTGTCGCATGCGTTCGATGGCGAGCAGCGGGTCGGCCACCGCGGCCATCACCTGCAGGCCCGGCGCCGCGGCCAGCATGCCGCCGATGACCTGACGCACGACGGCCGAGTCGTCGACGACGAGCACTTTGATGGGGTTCATGCTGCCTGCCTCGCTGACTGCTGTGGCGCCTGGCCCGGCAGCAGCCAGGCTGGCAGGCGCAGCTGACGCGACCAGACATGGCCGCTCTCGATGTCGAACACGATCTGGCGGTGGCCGAAGCCGAACAGGCTCTCCGACACGACCTCTATGCCCTGGCGCTGCAGCAGTTCGCGCGCGGCTTCGCCGTTGCGGCGGCCGACGGCCGCGGCGCCGCGTTTGTGTTGCGCCGGGAACATGTCGCCGCCGCCGAAGATCTTGGCTTCGCACTGCGCCACCACGACCTTGCGCGCCAGCAGCTCACGCAGCATCAGCGTCAGCGCCTCGTCGCCATAACGCGCGTCCAGTGTGGCGGCCGGCGCGGTGCCGGCGCGGCTGAACAGCAGCGAGTGCGACATCGCGCCGACGCGCAGCCGGGCGTGCCACAGCGTCACCGAGACGCAGGAGCCGAGCATGGTGCGCACGCGCTGGCCCGCGTTGCCGACGAAGTACTCGCCCGGCTGCAGCAGCACCGTGTCGGCGCTCATGGCTTGCGGTAGATCGAAGGCGCCAGCTGGACCACGGCCGTGCTGATGTCGTTCAGGCTCTCGGAGTGGCCGATGCAGAAATGGCCACCGGGTTTGAGCAGCGCCAGCACGCGGTTGACCAC
Source organism: Rubrivivax gelatinosus (assembly GCF_016583785.1). Taxonomy (GTDB): domain Bacteria; phylum Pseudomonadota; class Gammaproteobacteria; order Burkholderiales; family Burkholderiaceae_C; genus Rubrivivax; species Rubrivivax gelatinosus_B. Next base: position 5,596 of record NZ_NRRU01000027.1, read on the forward strand.
TTCGCGCTTGGTGTCGCCATTGAAATAGATCATCACGTTGCGCAGGAAGATGATGTCGAAGCTGCCCAGCCGCGGCAGATCGGTGTTCAGGTTCACCTGCGCAAAGCTGACGCGCTGGCGCAGCGCCCGCTGCACGAGCAATGTACCGGCCTGGTCGTCCTGTCCCTTGAGGCAGAAACGCTTCAGATAGTCCGCGGGGATGTTGCGGCCGCGCTCCATCGGGTAGTGCCCGGCGCGGGCACGCTGCAGCACCCGGCTGCTGATGTCGCTGCCGACCACCTCCCAGCCGGTGTCACCGAGCACGTCGGCCAGCACCATCGCGATGCTGTAGGACTCCTCGCCGGTCGAACTGGCCGCGCTCCACACGCGCAGCGGCGTGGCGGCCACGCGGGCCGCCATGGCCAGCCGGCGCAGCAGCTCGAAGTGCTTGGGCTCGCGGAAGAAGTAGGTCTCGTTGGTCGTCAGCAGGTCGACCGCGGTCTGCACCTCGGCCGCCGCGCCGTCGCTGCTGAGCAGATCGAAGTACTGGCCATAACTCGACAACTGGTGCGCCTGCAGGCGCTTGGACAGCCGGCCGCTGACCAGCGCCTTCTTCGCCGGCGCCAGCGTGATGCCGGCGGCCTCGAAGATGAAGCGCTGGAACTTGCTGAATTCCTGGTCGGTGATCGTGGTCGTCATAGGGTCTCGTTGGCGGCCTCGGCGCGCAGTTCGTGCAGGATGGACTGGTGGCGTCTGAGCCAGGCCGGCAGTTCGTCTGCCGGCATCGCCCGCGCGATCAGGTGGCCCTGGCCGACGCTGCAGCCCAGGGCCTGCAGCAGCCGCCAGTCTTCCAGGGTCTCGACGCCCTCGGCCACCGTCACCAGGCCGAGCTGGCGCGCCATGTCCAGCGCCGAGCGCAGGATGACGCGCAGGTTCCTGCGCTGCAGGGCGCCGTGCACGAAGCTGCGGTCGATCTTCAGCTCGGTGAACGGGATCCGGGCCAGTTGCTGCAGCGATGAGAAACCGGTGCCGTAGTCGTCGATCGACAGACCGAAACCTTTGAGCCGCAGTCGCGCGAGCACACCCAGCGCCGCGCCCATGCAGTCGACGACCGAGCTTTCGGTGATCTCCAGCACCACCTGGTCCGGCCGCAGGCCGTGTTCGGCCACGAGATCGGTGACCTCCTGCACCAGCTGCGCCCTGTCGAGCAGCCGCGGCGACAGGTTCACCGCCATCGACAGGCGCAGCCCGTGGGCGTTCCAGTCGGCGGCCTGGGCCAGCGCCTGGCGCAGCACCGACAGCGTCAGCGCGTGGATCAGTCCCTCGGATTCGGGCAGCGCGACGAAGCGGTCGGGCGGCACGAAGCCGCCGCCATGCGGCCAGCGCGCCAGCGCCTCGACGCCGCGCACGATGCCGGTGCGCATGTCGACCTTGGGCTGGTAGTGAACACCGATGCTGCCGTCGGCAATGGCGGCGGCCAGCGCCTGGGCGTCAATTGCCGGACCCGGCGCGACCGGCGGCGAGGTGGCAGCGGCCGTCCGGCTTCCCAGCTCCGCCAGCGCGGCGCCCAGCGCCGCGGTCGACAGCGGCTTCTTCAAGCCGGGCAGCACGGCCAGCCCGAGGTGGCAGGCCAGGGTCTCGACGCTGTCGATCACGGCCTTCTCTTGGCCCGAGGCCACGATCAGCGGCAGCGCCAGGCCTTGCGGCAGCAACTGCTGGATCAGCTCGATGCCGTCCATGCCCGGCATCTCGAGGTCGACGATCATCAGGTCCGGCGTCAGCACCAGATGGCGCAGCAGCGCCAGCGCCTCGGCGCCGCTGGCCGCTTCGTAGATCAAAGGCACACCCAGCTCCCGGCAGGTCTGGACCGTGCGTTCGCGCTGCACGGCGCTGTCGTCGACGACGAGCAGCGACGCCACCGGTGGTGTCGGGCTGGACATGGCGGCGAGCCGGTGTGTCAGAAGCGGGCGAACTGCGCCTCGTCGATCACCGCAGCGGCGGCGTCGGCAGGCGAGGACCGGCGCAGCTCGCGCCGCGGCCGGCTGGCCGGGGCTGGCTTGCGGACCACGGCGGCCGGCGGCCGCAGCGCGGCCACGGTCCGGACGACCTTGAAGAAGGCCATGGTCTGCTGCAGCTGTTCGGCCTGGCCGCTCATCTCCTCGGCGGTGGCGGCCAGCTCTTCGGAGCTCGACGCGTTCTGCTGCGTCGTCTGGCTCAGCTGCGTCACCGCCGCGTTGATCTGCCCGACGCCCGAGCTCTGCTCTTCGGACGCCGCCGTGATCTCCTGCACCAGGTCCGAGGTCTTCTTGATGTTCGGCACGATCGAGTCGAGCAGGCGCCCGGCCTTCTCGGCGAGCTCGACACTCGAACTCGCCACCGTGCCGATCTCCTGCGCCGCGATCTGGCTGCGCTCGGCCAGCTTGCGCACTTCGGCTGCGACGACGGCGAAGCCCTTGCCGTGTTCACCGGCACGCGCCGCTTCGATGGCCGCGTTCAGCGCCAGCAGGTTGGTCTGGTAGGCGATGTCGTCGATGATCCCGATCTTCTTGGCGATCTGCTTCATCGCCGCCACGGTGGAGCGCACCGCTTCGCCGCCTTCGGCAGCTTCTTCCGCGGCCTTGGTCGCCATGCCGTCGGTGACCTTCGCGTTCTCGGTGTTCTGCGAGATCGACGAGGTCATCTGCTCCATCGACGCGCTGGTCTCTTCCACGCCCGCGGCTTGTTCGCTTGACGCCTGGCTCAGCGACTGCGCCGTGGCGCTGACTTCTTCGGACGCACCGGCCAGGGCCTCGGCGCCGCTGTTGATCTCGGCCACCACGTTCGCCAGCTTGACCACCGTGTTGTTGACGTAGAGCTTCATCTCGCCGAAGGAGCCGGGGTAGTCGCGCTCGATCGACATCGTGAGGTCGCCCTCGGAGAGCGCGCCCATGACACGCACCACGTCCTGGATGCCGTCGCCGGTGGTCGCCACGAACTGGTTCAAGCTGTCGCCCATCTCGTGCTGGAAGCCCTGCAGGCCGGTGACGTCGACGCGCGCTGCGAAGTCGCCGCGGTTGGCGGCTTCCACCACCCGGCGCTGGCCGTCGATGACCTGCCCGAGCCGTTGCACCATCTGCTGCAGCGCATGCAGCAAGCTGTGCTGGTCCCCGGGACGCAGCGTGATCTCGGCGCTGAGGTCACCCTCGGCGACACGGCGCATCAGCTCCGCCGCGTGCGCCGGCTCGCCGCCGAGCTGGCGCGAGACGATGCGCGTGACCACCAGGCCCAGCCCGATCGCCAGCACGACCGAAGCGACGACGGTGCCGAGCAGCACGATGCGGGCCGACGCGACCGCGTCCGCGCCCGATTCGTCGGTCTCCTTGGCGTCCGAGGCCAGCTCGACGATCATGGCGCTCAGCGTGTTTTCTGCATCTGTGATGGCCTTGCGCGCCTCGCCGTTGCTGAGATCGGCGGCCTCGGCCGGCTTGCCGGCCAGTGTCAGGGCCGCGACCCTGTCGTTCTGCGCCACATAGTTCGGCAGCTGGGCGTCGAGCTGCCCGAGCAGCGCCTTCTCTTTGGCCGACAGGTCGGTGCCGCGGTAGGCGTCGACGGCCTGGCGGAACTTTTCCAGGTGCGCCTGTGCCCGCAGTACCGTCGCCTGCTGCTCGGCGACGTCCTTGATGGCCGGCAGCCGCATGTAGACGCGCGAATGGTCCGTCAGCCGCGCCATCGCCACAGACACCTGCTGTGCCGGCAGCACGCTGCCGGTGTAGGTTGTATCGAGCATGTGGCCGAGCTCGGTGACGCGCAGCAGGCCATAGACCCCCACCGCCGCCGTGAGCAGCGAGCAGGTCAGGAATGTCAGCAACAGCTTGTGCGCCAGCTTCAGGCGGAGGAACCAGTTCATGTGAACACCTTGGAAACGCTTGCAATCAGAACCATCAGAACCGTGCGAACTGCGCCTCGTCGATGGCGTCTGCACCGCTTGCCGCCGGGTTCGCGAAAGCCAACGAGCCGCTGCCGCGAGTCACCTTGCCACGGGCCGGTTTCGGCTCCTCGGTCTTGCGCCTGGCCACGGAGGACACCGCCGCGGCGGCTGCACGCGCCGGCCTCGCGCTGGCCAGCTTGAAGAAGGCCATGGTCTGCTGCAGCTGTTCGGCCTGGCTGCTCATTTCCTCGGCGGTGGCCGCCAGCTCTTCGGAGCTCGACGCGTTCTGCTGCGTCGTCTGGCTCAGCTGCGTCACCGCGGCGTTGATCTGGCCCACGCCCGAGCTCTGCTCTTCGGACGCCGCCGTGATCTCCTGCACCAGGTCCGAGGTCTTCTTGATGTTCGGCACGATCGAGTCGAGCAGGCGCCCGGCCTTCTCGGCGAGCTCGACGCTCGAACTCGCCACCGTGCCGATCTCCTGCGCGGCGACCTGGCTGCGCTCGGCCAGCTTGCGCACCTCGGCGGCGACGACGGCGAAACCCTTGCCGTGTTCACCGGCACGTGCCGCCTCGATCGCGGCGTTCAGCGCCAGCAGGTTGGTCTGGTAGGCGATGTCGTCGATGATCCCGATCTTCTTGGCGATCTGCTTCATCGCCGCCACGGTGGAACGCACCGCTTCGCCGCCTTCAGCAGCTTCTACTGCGGCCTTGGTCGCCATGCCGTCGGTGACCTTGGCGTTCTCGGTGTTCTGCGAGATCGACGAGGTCATCTGCTCCATCGAGGCACTGGTCTCTTCGACGCCCGCGGCCTGTTCGCTCGAGGCCTGGCTCAGCGACTGCGCGGTCGCGCTGACTTCCTCGGAGGCGCCGGCCAGCGCCTCGGCGCTGGCGTTCACCTCGGTCACGACCTGCGACAGCTGGGCGATGGTGTCGTTGACGTGGCCCTGGATGTCGGCATAGGCACCTTTGTACGCACCGTCGATGGTCTGCGTCAGGTCGCCAGTGGCGACGCCGCCCATCACGCGGCCGACCTCGCCGATGACTTGCTGCAACTGACCGACGGTCTGCTTGACCGCGAACAGCATGCTCGACTCATCGCCGGGCCGCGTGGCCACCTCGAGTGCCAGGTCGCCGACGGCCACCTTGCGGAGCACCCCGGCCGCGTAGTCGGGTTCACCGCCCAGCAGCTTGAGCAGCCCGCGGGTGATGAAATAGGCCACGGCCACAGCCACGGCCACGGCCAGCAGCGCCAGGCCGATGATCAGCGTGCGAGTTTGCTGGTAGGTCGTCTCGGCTGACGAGGCGCCCTGGTTCATCAGATCCTCCTGGAATGCGACGATGACCTTGAGCGACTGCTCCAGTGCCTGGTTGGCCGGCGAGAATTCTGACTTTTGGTACGCCAGGGCTTGGGCTTTGTCGGCCTTGATGGCGGCGAACAGCGGCTCGTACTTGTCGTTCAAGGCAGCCCGCTTCTCGGCGACCACCTTGAACAGCTCGCGTCCCTTCTCGGTGCTGATCAGCTTGTCGATGCGCGCGAGAAGCTCGCCGTTGGCGGCGCGGTTCTCCTGCACCTTCAGCTTCAGCGCCTCGGCTTCGGCATCGCTGGTGGCCAGGAGCATGCTGCGCACCCGGCGCCCGTTGTCCACCGTGCGCAGCAGCATCTCATTGGCCAGGAGGGCCTTGGGGAGGCGGTCCTTGGTGATGAGTACCGTGGCGTCGTTGACCGAGGCCAGGCGCAGCACGCTCAGCACCGAGATGGCGAGCAGCAGCAGGATGACGACACCGAACCCGAGGGCCAGGCGGGTCGCGACTTTCAGATTGGAGAACATGGACGGTTCTTTCGGTTCGCGCAGGCGCGAGGTGATTCAGGCGACAGCGGGTTCCGCCGCGTCCGCGCGCGGCTGCTCATGGCTGCCGACCTCGTCGAGTCGCAAGACCTGATCGACGTCGAGCAGGATCACGAAACGGCCGCCGACTTTGGCCATGCCCGTCAGGAAGTCGGCGCGCAGGCGCGCACCGAAGGACGGCGGCGGCTCGATCTCGGTGGCGGCAATATCCAGCACCTCATTGACGGCATCGACGATGACGCCGATGACGTGGCGGTCTTCGTCCGCCTGCACCTCGACGATGACGAAGCAGGTCTTCTTGCCGACCGGGCTCGAGGCGCGGCCGAAACGTGCCTGCGGGTCCACCACCGGCACCACCGCACCACGCAGGTTGATCACGCCGCGCACGCTGGGCGGCATCATCGGCACCTCGGTCAGGTTGTGGTACTCGATGATTTCCTTGACCTGCAGGATGCTGATCGCGAAGACCTCGCTGCCGAGCATGAAGGTCAGGTACTGGGCGGGTTCGAGCGCGGCCGGCGCCATGGCGGCGGCCTGCGCGAGGGGCTTGTGAGCCAGGGTGTTCATTCGGAGCTCTCCTCAGAAGCGGGCGAACTGCGATTCATCGGGGGCGGTGTCGGCAGCGTCGGCGACCGAGTTCGCGCCGGGAACGCCTGCCGCACTGCGCCGGCTGCCCTGGCGGCGGCCCCTGGCAGCTGCCGGCTGGCGCGCCGCGGCGTTGGCGATGACCGATGCCGCCACGCGCGCCGGCGAGCCGCCGGACATCTTGAAGAAGGACATGGTCTGCTGCAGCTGTTCGGCCTGGCTGCTCATCTCCTCGGCCGTGGCCGCCAGCTCCTCGGAGCTCGACGCGTTCTGCTGCGTCGTCTGGCTCAGCTGCGTCACCGCCGCGTTGATCTGGCCCACGCCCGAGCTCTGCTCTTCGGACGCCGCCGTGATCTCCTGCACCAGGTCCGAGGTCTTCTTGATGTTCGGCACGATCGAGTCGAGCAGGCGCCCGGCCTTCTCGGCGAGCTCGACACTCGAACTCGCCACCGTGCCGATCTCCTGCGCCGCGATCTGGCTGCGCTCGGCCAGCTTGCGCACTTCGGCCGCCACCACCGCAAAGCCCTTGCCGTGTTCGCCAGCCCGCGCCGCTTCGATCGCCGCGTTCAGCGCCAGCAGGTTGGTCTGGTAGGCGATGTCGTCGATGATCCCGATCTTCTTGGCGATCTGCTTCATCGCCGCCACGGTGGAACGCACCGCTTCGCCGCCTTCGGCAGCTTCTTCCGCGGCCTTGGTGGCCATGCCGTCGGTGACCTTGGCGTTCTCGGTGTTCTGCGAGATCGACGAGGTCATCTGCTCCATCGACGCGCTGGTCTCTTCCACGCCCGCGGCTTGTTCGCTCGAGGCCTGGCTCAGCGACTGCGCGGTCGCGCTGACCTCTTCGGAGGCACCGGCCAGCGCTTCAGCGCCGCCGTTGACCTCGGCGACAACGCCCGACAGCTTGTCGACCATGGTCTTCATCGCGTACAGCACGCTGCCCTGGTCGCCGTCCCGGAGCTGGACCTTGACCGTCAGGTCGCCAGTGGAGACGCTGGTGGCGATGTCGGCAACGTAGGCCGGTTCACCGCCCAGCTGGCGCGTCAGCGAGCGCGTGATCACGAAGGCGATCAAGAGTGCGATGACCGCACATCCCGACAGCAGGGCGATGGTCAGGAGGCGGGCCGAGGCATAGGTTGCCTGGGCGACCTGCGCGGCCTTGGCGCCGCCGTCGATGTTGATCTGGGCCAGCTTGTCGGAGGTCGCGCGCATCGAGTTGTAGCGCTTCAGGCCTTCGCCATCCAGAACGGCTCTCGCCTCCGCGCTCTTGCCCGCCCGCACCAGGGCGACCAGCTTGGCGTGCTCCGGCAGGAACACCTCCAGGTCGGCCTTGAAGAGGTCGTAGCTCTGGCGCTCTTCAGGCGACGAGACGAGTTGAAGGTAGGCGTCCCATTCCTTGCGGATGGCGCCAATGCGTTCTTCCATCTCTTTCTCGCCCGACGCGATCAAGCCGGGATCGGTCTCGAGAATCGACCGCAGCTCGAGCACCCTGACGCGGTTCAGGTTCGACTTGGTGAGCAGTACGCCGCGTACGCTGGGCATCCAGTTGGTTGCCAGGTCGATGGCGGTGTCGTTCACGATCGACAGGCGCGTCATCGAAAAGATGCCGAAGCCGACCATCAAGAGCAATACGAAGGCGAAGGATCCAAAGAGCTTCGTCGACAACTTCATGCGGGAGAACATCTCAATTCCTTCGGGCTGATGGTCACTGGAGCAACTGCTCGTTTTCAAGCAAGAACGGATCGGTTTGCAGCGGCGGCCGGGGCCGGAGCCGCGGTCTGGCGCGCGGGCACCTGGGCCTGCTGCATCAGCAGCGGCACGTCGAGGATCAGCGCCACGTCGCCGCTGCCCAGGATGCTGGAGCCGCTGATGCCGCGCACCTGCGCGAACATCTTCGACAGCGGCTTGATGACGGTCTGGGCTTCGCCCAGAAGCGTGTCGACGACGAGCCCGAAGGTGTGCCCGCCGTGCCGGACGACGACGATGTTCTGCCGCGTCGGCGGCGTGCCGGGCACGCCGAACAGCTCGCGCAGGCGTATGAACGGCATGACGTGGCCGCGCAGGTCGGCGTAGTCCCGGCCCGGCTCGGCCTTGAACTCGATGCACTCTTCCACCACGTCCAGCGGCACCACGAACACCGACTTGCCGACGCCGACCTGGAAGCCGTTGATGATCGCCAGCGTCAGCGGCAGGCGCACCGTGACGGTGGTGCCGCGGCCCGGCGTGCTGGCCAGGGCGACGCTGCCGCGCAGCGCCGTGATGTTGCGTTTGACGACGTCCATGCCGACGCCGCGGCCCGACAGATTCGTCACCTTGTCGGCAGTGGAGAAGCCGGGCTCGAAAATCAGGGCGTAGGCTTCGTCGTCGCTCAAGGTCCGGCCGGCTTCGACGAGACCCCGTTCGACCGCCTTGGCCACGATCTTGTCGCGGTTCAAGCCGCCGCCGTCGTCGCTGACCTGGATGACGATGCTGCCCGAGTCGTGGTACGCGTTCAGCGCCAGCGTGCCCTGCGCCGGCTTGCCGCGCGCGGCACGCAGTTCGGCCGAGTCGATGCCGTGATCCATCGCATTGCGTACCAGATGCATCAGCGGGTCGCCGATCTTCTCGACCACGGTCTTGTCGAGCTCGGTGTCCTCGCCGCTGACCTGCAGCTCGATGTCCTTGCCGAGTTCGCGCGCCACGTCGTGCACGACGCGCTTGAAACGGCTGAAGGTGGCGCCGATCTTGACCATGCGCAGTTGCAGCGCGCTGTCGCGCACCTCCTCGACGAGGTCGGCGAGCGTCGAGTTGGCTTCGTGCAGCTTCAGATCGGGAATGCGGCGCCCGATCAGGTTGGCGCCTTCGGCGGCGATGATGAGTTCGCCGACGAGGTTGATCAGGCGGTCGAGCTTGTCGGCGTCGACACGCACCGATTGGCCTTCGTGCGGTTTGCCATCGTGGCGCTGCCGCGCCAGGGCGGCGTCGACGACCTCGGGTGAAACCGCACCCTGCTCGGTGAGGATGCTGCCGATCGGCTGCCGCACGGCCGCTGGCGTCTGCGCTGCCGCTGCCGCCTGCGTCTGCAGCGCGGTCTCCAGTTCGCGCGCGGTGACGCTGCCACAGCGCACCAGGATCTCGCCCAGCCGCGGCGGCTCTTCGGGCAGGTCGGCGATCAAGGCCAGGTACTCGGCGACGCGGCTGTGCGGCGGCACCATCTTCAGCACGCAGTCGTCGATGACGAACTCGAACACGCCCTCGATCGTCGCCTTGTCGACCGCGCTCTTGAACGCGATCTCGAAGCCCAGGCAGCAGGCCTCGGCGTCCAGCGTTTCGAGCGCCGGTACGGCGTCGTGCAGGGTCACGATGCGTTCGATGCTGCCCAGCGTCGCCAGGTAGCGGATGAACGACAGCGGGTCCATGCCGTTGCGCAGCACGCTGGCGCCGAAACGCAGCGACAGATGCCAATGGTCGACGCCGCCGCCAGCCGCGGCCGCGCGGGCCGGCTCCAGCTGCGCCTCGGCCGCCTGAGCCGACGCTGACACGGCGGGCGCGGCCAGGTAGTGCTGCAGCCGCGACAGCAGCGCGTCCCCGCTCGGGTCGGCACCGGCCGCGGCAGCCGGCAGACCGGCCTCGACCTTGTCGATCAGGCTGCCGATGTGGTCGGCACACCCGAGCAGCAGCGGGATCAAGGCGTCGTCCAGCGCGATGCCGCCTTCGCGCACCTCGTCGAGAACGCTCTCCACGACGTGGGTGAACGCGACCACGCCGTCCAGGCCGAACAGGCCGGCGGAGCCCTTGATGGTGTGCGCGGCGCGGAAGATCGCGTTGATGCTCTCGGCGGGAGCGGCCTCGTCGGCCACGCGCAGCAGCGCAGCCTCCATGTCGTCGAGCAGTTCCCGACCTTCGACGATGAAGGTCTGCAGGGCGTCGTCGAGGTTCATGCCGGGGTCCGTGAAGATGAGACGTCGAAGTGGGCGGTCAGGCCGAGCGTGGCCAGGACATCGGCCACGGCCGGGCTGGTGGCGGCCAGGCTGAGCCGCGAATCGGCAGCGGCCGCCGACCGCTGGGCAGCCATCAGCAACTGCACGCCGGCACTGTCCATGTCGGTGACACCGCCGAGATCGAGCTCGAGGTCGGCACCGGGGTCCAGGGTGGCCAGCGCGGCCAGCAGGCTTTCGCGCAGTTCGCTGGCGCGGTAGATCGTCAGCTCACCGTCGATGCACAGCGGGGGGCTCACTGGGGCACCCTTCGGCCTGACGGCCGGTCCCGCCAAGCGGGAATGAGCCCCGGACAAGTCCTGCGGGCTCATGCCAGCACCAGCTTCTGCACGACGGCCAGCAGTTGCGGCGGGTTGAAGGGCTTGAGCATCCAGGCCTTCGCACCGGCCGCCTGGCCTTCCTTCTTCTTGCCTTCCTGCGACTCGGTCGTGAGCATCACGATCGGCGTGAAGCGGTAGGCCGGCAGCCCCTTGATCGCCTTGACGAGCGTGATGCCGTCCATGTTGGGCATGTTGACGTCGCTGATGATCAGGTGGACCTTCTGGCCCGTCAGCTTCTTCAGCGCGTCGACGCCGTCGCAGCCTTCGAGCACGTCGTAGCCGGCACCGCGCAGCGAAATGGCGACGACCTGGCGCAGCGAGGCCGAGTCGTCGACGATCATGATGGTCTTGGCCATGGGTTCCCTGGCTTTCAGAAAAAGGTGACTTCTTCGAGCGGCGAAGGCGCGGCGGCAACAGCGGGCGCGCCGCTGCTGCGGTGCGTGTTGCGCTCGTCGGCCATGGCGTAGCTGCCTTCGAGCTCGGCCAGCAGCGCGGCCGCGTCGACGGCCTTCAGCGCGCCGTCGATCTCGAACTGCTCGCGGGTCGCAGCCAGCAGCTCCGGCAGGCGATCGATGTTGTGGCGCACATGGGTCATGCGCTGGCTGACGCGGTCCTGGAACTGCAGTTGCACCAGGGCCTCGACGATCTCCGCCTGGATGTCGACGCTGGCGCGCTGCAGCACCTCGGCCGAACCCTCCAGCGCCTGCGTCACGCCCTGGAGCTGGCCGAGCACGCCGTGAATCGTCTGTTCCGAGGCCAGCGCCGACGCGCTTTCGCGTGCCGCCGAAACCTCGGCATTGCGCCGCGTGCTGACGATGGCCGCAGCGATGACACCGACCTTCTCGGCCATGCGCCGCCCGGTCTCGCCCGACATCGCCGAGAGCTTGCGCACTTCCTGCGCCAGTACCGCAAAGCCGCGGCCGCTGTCGCCCGCGTGGGCGGCTTCGATGGCGGCATTGATGGCCAGCAGATTGGTCTGCGCCGCGATGTTGGCCACCTCGGCGGCCATCTGCGTCAGTTCATCGACGAAGCGGCCCAGGCTCTGCACTTCGGCGTGCATCGCGCTGTTGCTGGCCAACGCGTTGTGCAGCGAGCCGAGCACGCCTTGCAGTTCCTGTCGGCTCCGGTCGAAGACGCCTGCCGCACCATGGTCGCCATCCGGCGCCGACGCCTTCAGCGCCTGTCCCAGGCGGTCGACGATGCTGCCGAAGCGCTGGCTCAACGCCGCGACCGCGGTCTCCATCTGCAGACGCGACTGCTCGATGTGCACGCTCCACAGCGGCAGCACGTCGCGGCCCAGACCTTCGTTGGCAATCACGAACGCCGCGGTGGCGCCGTGCGCCGCCTCGTGTCGGCGCTGGCTCGTGCGATCGGCCCACAGGCCGCTCAGCAGCAGCAGCGCAGCGGCCAGCACGGTCCAGGGTGTCAGGCCGCCGCCAGCGGCTGCGGCCAGTGCTGCGCCGGCCAGGGCTGTCGCCGCGGCACGCCAGCGCCCCCACGACTCGCGGGTGGCATGGGCGGTACGGGCAGCCGTCCTATCGTCTTGCATGGCGGGTTTTCACGAGCGTTGCTCCGGTTCGACGGTTCGGCCGCATTCGGCCCTTGCTCTGGGCATTTCGGCCGCGTGCCGTCATGCGGGAGCGCCTTGGCGGACAACATGCGGGCCGCCGCGGCCAACCGGCAGCCGACCACGCAACCCATCACGGCCGGGGGAAGCGCGTGGCGTTGCCGCACGCGTGCGGACCGGGAACGGCGCGGGCGTGAGCGGTTCTGCCGCGTTTGCCGCCCAGGCGGCTAGCGCAGGCTCCGGCCCCGGGTCCGGCTGCGCGGTGGCATAACGCGCTTCGTCGCGCGCCGCCTGCCCGCGGGCCACTCGCGAGCACGCAGCAGCCGGGCGGCGACAGTGCCGCATTGGCCGGCCCGGGCACGGCGGCAAGCGAGTACAGGGTTCCCGTCTCGGCGGTGATGGCCCCCTGGCACCGACAGCGGCGCGCAGAGGCGCCTGCTGGCCGCCGTCATGCAGCCGAGGCCAGCAGCGGAAGTTGCCCAGGAACTACCCCGGGCGGCCAGCGAGTAGTCGGCCGAAAAGCGAAAAAGCCCGGTAGATCAACGATCTTCCGGGCTGTCTGTTGGCAGGCGCGATTGGACTCGAACCAACGACCCCCACCACGTCAATGTTGAGTCAAGGACGCCCACAGGCGGCGCGAGAACTATCTGGACAAGGAGCACCGGGCCGATCACCGATCTGGTCCGCCACGGACTGGAACTGCTGACAGTGGCGCAGATCAGCGGAACTCTCGCCGACTGCGAAATGGCGCAGCCGACCCATTGCTGCCCCCGGCCAGTTTCGGAGCGGATGGCCGCTCCACCCAGGAACTTGACCTTCGCCAACGTCGCCGCGGAAGTCAGCGATGGCGACAGCGGTCGCTCGCGGAGGCCGTCTTTCCGACACTTGTCCGAAGTCTGCTACTGAAGTTGTATCGCAGGCCGATAACAGATCGTGTAGTTCGGCCATCCGTACGACGAGTCCGGGAAAGCAACCCTGTGCTCGCATTCGCTTGCTCTGATCCCCCTGACCTCGCCGTCTCCCTGTTTGAAGGAACAGAGCAATGAACAACCTGACCGTGCGTGCCAAATTGACCTGGGCCTTTGGCCTTCTGGCTCTGGTGGTGCTGCTCGTCTCCGGCTTCGCCATCAAATCGCTGTCTGACGCCGATCGGCGGTTCGACGGCTTCGTCAATGGCATCACCGAACGCCTCGACATGGCCGGGCACGTGAGAAGCGCTGTGGCCCACAGAGCCATCGCCGCACGCAATCTGGTTCTCGTCACCAGCCCCGAGGACATGGCCGTCGAGAAGGAAAAGGTCCTTGCCGCTCACAAGGAAGCGACAGAGTCGATGAGCAAGCTCAAGCAGATGGGCCAGGCGAACGATGTTTCTGAAGAAGCACGCCGTCTGATTGCGGAAATGGACAGAGTCGAGAAGGCCTATGCGCCTGTCGCCCTGGACATTGTCGACAAGGCCATGACCAAACGGCGCGACGAAGCCGTCGAGAAGATGAACAAGGAGTGCCGCCCGTTGCTGGCCAGCCTGGACAAGGCAGTGCAGGCGTACGTCGACTTCGTTCGCACCGTGTCTGACAAACGCGTGGAGGCTGCCGCGGCAGACTATGCCGCGCAACGCAACCTGCTGATCGGTGCCTGCGCGCTCGCCTTCCTGCTGGCCGGCGGTGCCGGCGTGCTGCTCACACGCAGTCTGACGCGCGCACTTGGCGGCGAGCCGGCTGAACTTGGCGCGGCCATCCAACGTGTGGCCGATGGCGACTTGAGCGTGCGCATCGAACCGCGTTCGGGCGACGACTCCAGCGTGATGGCCACTGCAGCCCGCATGCAGACGGCGCTGTCCCTGTTGGTGTCCAGCGTGCGGCAGAACTCTGAGAGCGTGGCCACCGCCAGCGCACAGATCGCGCAGGGAAATCAGGACTTGTCCAGCCGCACCGAACAACAGGCCAGCGCGCTGCAGCAGACGGCCGCCACCATGGATCAGCTGGGCACCACCGTCCGCAACAACGCCGACAGCGCTAAGCAGGCCAACCAGCTGGCCCAGGGCGCGTCGGCGGTGGCTGCGCAAGGCGGCGAGGTGGTCGGAAAGGTGGTTACCACCATGCAGGGCATCAACGACAGCAGCCGCAAGATAGGCGACATCATCAGCGTGATCGACGGCATCGCCTTCCAGACCAACATCCTGGCTCTGAACGCGGCGGTCGAAGCCGCCCGCGCGGGTGAGCAGGGCCGCGGCTTTGCCGTCGTGGCTTCCGAGGTTCGCAGCCTGGCCCAGCGCAGCGCCGAAGCAGCCAAGGAAATCAAGACACTGATCGGCCGCAGCGTCGAGCAGGTCGAGCAGGGCACCGCGCTGGTCGATCAGGCCGGCAAGACCATGGGTGAGATCGTGGGCTCCATTCAGCGGGTGAGTGACATCGTGGCCGAGATCACTTCAGCCAGCGCCGAGCAAAGCTCGGGCGTTCAACAGGTGGGCGAGGCGGTCAGCCAGATGGACCAGGCCACGCAGCAGAACGCGGCGCTGGTGGAAGAAAGCGCCGCCGCCGCGGAAAGCCTGAAAGGACAGGCACTGCAACTGGTACAGGCGGTGGCGATGTTCAAGCTGTCGCCTGGAGGGCACGCGGGCGCCGCTGACGCTGCGGCCCCGGGAGCCAACGAGCCCAGCGGCGAGCGGCGCGGCCCGAACCGTGCCAAGAACGTCACCCGCCCGGCTTTCAAGGCCAAGCGTGCCACTGCACCTGCACAGACCCTGCGGCCGAGCCCGGGCGCCAACGCATCCGCCAGGACCGGCACCGACGACTGGGCTTCGTTCTGAGCGCGGCGTGCCGCGCCAGCACCTGCCCCCACCCATCAAGGAGTCGTCGATGAACCTGATTACCGAAGAGCGCCCGTTGGTTGCCACGCGGTGCATTGATTGAACCGCCCCGGCTTCCAAGGAGGCTCCTTCGCTTGAGAATGGACGGAGTGCCAGCGGAGACGTAGAGCGGTCACCTGCCGCATCCTGGACACCGGGACGGCAGCGCGAACTAGATCTTCGGCTTTGGCGTCTCGGCCGTAGCCAACGGCTGCCTTCGTGCCGAAGGCAGCAGATACTCGCAGGAGGGGGCCCAAAGTCCGCCCCTGCGTTCCATACAGGCAGAAAAAAAGCACTTAGCGTTTCCGCTAAGTGCTTGATTTCCCTACCAAATTTGGTAGGCGCGATTGGACTCGAACCAACGACCCCCACCATGTCAAGGTGGTGCTCTAACCAGCTGAGCTACGCGCCTAATGAGCCTATGACTATACCTGGGATTCGCGTTTTTGCAAATACCCGAGTGTTCTACCCCCTCAAATGACAGCTTTCGAAGTCATCAGCGCCGGCGCGCGTGGCGAACGCCGCCGATGCCGGTCAGCTGCTTCAACACCTGCGTCAGCCGCGCGGTATCGGACACCTCCACCGTGAACGTCATCCAGGCGGTGCCGCCGCGCGTGTCCTTCACGCTCTGGGTGTGCACGCCGATGACGTTCATCTTCTCCTTGGCAAATACCTCGGAGATGTCGCGCAGCAGGCCCTGGCGGTCGCTGGCTTCGATGATCACGTCCAGCGGGTAGACGCCTTCGCGGTCGCGGCCCCACTCGACTTCGATGACACGCCCCGGCTCCTGCTGCGCCATGTGGCGGAAGTTGGTGCAGTCGCGGCGGTGGATGGCGACACCCTTGGCGCGCGTGACGAAGCCGCCGATGGTGTCCGGCGGCGCCGGCCGGCAGCAGCGTGCCAGCGTCGTCAGCAGCGAGTCGACGCCGACCACCAGCACCCCGCCCTTGCCGCGGCCGCTGCCCTCGTGGCGCGGGCGGCGCAGCGCGATGGTCTCGTCTTCCTCGGCCGGCGCCGGCACGGCCGGGCGCAGGATCTGCTCGATGTTGCGCAGCGAGAACTCGTCCTTGCCGACGACCTCGAACAGCGCGTCCGCCGTCTTGAAGCCCAGCTGTTCGGCCAGGCCTTCCAGCTTGACCGCGGTCTTGCCCTCGCGCTGCAGCAGCCGCTCGACGAGCTCGCGCCCGCGCGCCACCGTCAGGCCCTGCGCCTGGGCGTTGAACCAGGCGCGCACCTTGGCCTTGGCGCGCGGGCTCTTCAGATAGCCGAGCTCGGGGTTGAGCCAGTCCAGTGACGGCCCGCCTTCTTTGGCCGAGACGATCTCGATCGTCTGCCCCGACTGCAGCGCCGTGTTCAGCGGCACCATCACGCCGTCGACCCGCGCGCCGCGGCAGCGGTGGCCCAGGTCGGTGTGCAGCGCGTAGGCGAAGTCCACCGGCGTGCCCCCGGCCGGCAAGTCGATGATGCTGACCTGCGGCGTGAAGACGTAGATGCGGTCGTCGAAGACCGGTGCCGTGCTCGTGTCCTGGGGCGAGGTCGTTTCGCGCTCCCAGGCCAGCAGCTCGCGCAGCACGGCCTTGCGCGCCTCGGCCAGGCGTTCGTTGAAGTCACCGGTGGCGCTGACGCCGGCGTAACCGCGCACGCCGGCCTCCTTGTACATCCAGTGCGCGGCGACGCCGTGTTCGGCGTGTTCGTGCATCGCACGCGTGCGGATCTGCACTTCCAGCGGCCGGCCGTCGGCGTCCTGCACCACGGTGTGCAGCGACTGGTAGCCGTTGGGTTTGGGCCGCGCGATGTAGTCGTCGTACTCGCCGTCGACCGGGCGGAAGCACTCGTGCACGCGCGACAGCGCGGCATAGCAGGTGGCGACGTCGTCGACGATGACACGCAACGCGCTCAGGTCGAAGACACGTTCGATCGTCAGCCCCTTGCCGCGCATCTTCTTCCAGATGCTGTGCAGGTGCTTGGGCCGGCCGTGGACCTCGGCGCGGATGCCGGCTTCGGCCAGGCGCTCGACCATGCGCCGGCGCGCGGCCTCGATGCGCTGCTCGCGTTCGACGCGCTTCTCGTCGAGCAGGCGCGCGATGCGCTTGTATTCGTCGGGCAGCAGGAAACGGAAACTGAGGTCCTCCAGCTCCCACTTGATCTGCCAGATGCCCAGGCGGTTGGCCAGCGGCGCGAAGATCTGCTGCGTCTCCTCGGCCAGTACGGGCGGACAGGGCACACGCTCGGCGGCGTACCAGCGCAGCGTCTGCAGGCGCGAAGCCAGCCGCAGCAGCACGACGCGCAGGTCGTGCGAG
Organism: Rubrivivax gelatinosus; assembly: GCF_016583785.1. GTDB lineage: Bacteria > Pseudomonadota > Gammaproteobacteria > Burkholderiales > Burkholderiaceae_C > Rubrivivax > Rubrivivax gelatinosus_B. Next base: position 22,919 of record NZ_NRRU01000027.1, read on the forward strand.
AACGCCAGCAGCATCTTGCGCACCGCCTCGGCATGCTGCTGGCGCTGCGCGGCGAGCAGCGGCGCAGCGCGTGTCGCACGCTGGATCTGCACCAGGCGCCGGGTGTGCGTCACCAGGCTGGCATAGGAGCTGCCGAAGGCCTTGGCGACCATCTCCTCGGGGTGCTGCAGGTAGTCGCCGGCATAGACCAGGTAGGCGGCGGCGCGCATCGACGGCGCGGCACCGATGGCCTGCAGAATGCCGGCGACACCGTCGGCGTGCGCCAGCGCCGGCTCACCGGTATCCAGCAGGTGGCCGGCCAACAGCGGCTCGGCGAAGGCACGCGCGCGGTCAAGGGCGCCGGTGCCGTCTTCGGCGGCACCGGCTTCGCGCGCCGCCAATTCAACGATCGCGGCCGCGTCGACGGCCGCTTCGGAACGATCGGCGGTCTTCATGGTGCGAGCAGGAAGTCGCGCACGACGGCGCGCTGCTCCGGTTGCACCAGCATCGGCGCATGGCCGACGCCGGCGAACTCGTGCAGCCGCGCGCACGGGCCGCGGCGTGTCATGGCCTGGGCGGTGGCAGGCGACAGCAGGTCGGACTCGGCCCCGCGCAGCAGCAGCGTCGGGCAGCGCAGGCGGTCGTAGGCGGCCCAGAGCGCGGCTTCGCCGGCGGCGGCGTGTTCCGCCGTCATCGCCCGGAACGGGATCGCGATCGCCGGGTCGTAGTGCGGCTTGAAACCTGCGCCGTCGGGCACGAGCTGCGGCCGCGTCAGCTCCAGCCACTGCTCGGCGCTGTGCGGGCCGAAGCCGAGCGAGATCCGGCGGATGGCCTCGGCCGCCTCCTCGACGGTGGCCCAGTGCGCCGGCTGGCCGAGGTAGCCCTTGATGCGCTCCAGCGACGCCGGCTCGATCGTCGGGCCGACGTCGTTGAGCACCAGGCGGCGCAGCGGCGAGCCCGGCAGGCTGGCCAGCCCGAGCCCGATCAGCCCGCCCATCGAGGTGCCGACCCAGTCGACGCTGTCGGCATCCAGCCGCGCCAGCAGCGTGACGATGTCGGCGACGTAGCCGGGAACGGTGTAGCCCGCCGGGTCGGCCAGGCGCTCGCTGCGGCCGCGGCCGACGATGTCGGGGCAGACGACGCGGTACTCGGCGGCGAGCTCCCGTGCCAGCGTGTCGAAGTCGCGCCCCTGGCGCGACAGGCCGTGCACGCAGACGAGCACGCGGCGGTTCGTGCGCTCGCCCCACTCCCAGTAGGCCATCCGGTGCAGCCCGCGGGAGTCCAGGCACTGCACGTAGTCGAGACGGGGGATCATGGTGGGGACGAAGAGGATGGCGCGCAGACGGGGTACACCCCAGAATCAGCCGATCGTAGCAACCGGCGGGAGAGCGTCGCATGCTCCAGGGTAAGACGGCACTGGTCACCGGCTCCACCAGCGGCATCGGGCTGGGCATCGCGGTGGCGCTGGCGCAGCAAGGCGCCAAGCTGATGCTCAACGGCTTCGGCGACGTCGAGGCCGCGCTCGCCACGGTGCGCGCCGCCAGAGGCGGCGGCGAAGTCGCCTACCACGGCGCCGACATGCGCAAACCGGCCGAGATCGAGGACCTGGTGCACCAGTGCGGCCAGCAGTTCGGCGGCCCCGACATCGTCGTCAACAACGCCGGCATCCAGCACGTCGCGCTGGTCGAGGATTTCCCGGTCGAACGCTGGGACGCGATCATCGCGATCAACCTCAGTTCGGCCTTCCACTCGATGCGCGTCGCGCTGCCGGGCATGAAGCACCGCGGCTGGGGCCGCATCATCAACATCGCCTCGGTGCACGGGCTGGCGGCCTCGGCCGGCAAGAGCGCCTACGTCGCCGCCAAACACGGCGTCATCGGCCTGACGCGGGCGGCGGCGCTCGAGTGCGCACGCAGCGGCGTCACCGTCAACGCGATCTGCCCGGGCTGGGTGCTGACGCCGCTGGTGCAAAAGCAGATCGACGCGCGCGCCGCCGATCACGGGCTGACGAACGAAGAAGCCGAGCGCCAGCTGCTGGCCGAGAAGGAGCCCTCGCTGCGCTTCACGACGCCCGAGCAGCTGGCGGCGCTGGCGCTGTTCCTGTGTTCGCCGGCCGGCGACAACGTGCTCGGCACGGCCTGGAACATGGACGGCGGCTGGCTGGCGCAGTAGGCGCCAGGGCCGCCGCCCTGCCCTCTACTTCGCCGACATCTGCACGCTGCCGCCGACGGTGACGGTGACGCTGGCCTTGCCGGCTTCGACCGGCAGCGCCTCGTCGGCCATCGCCGAACGCGCCTTCATCGCCATCGGGTACACGCCCGACGGCGGTTCGTTCGACGACACCGAGACCTCGCGTATGCCCCAGCCGCCGAAACCGAACTGGCGGCTGATCGCGTCGGCCTTGTTGCGGAAGCGGCCGATGGCCTCGGCCGAGAGTTCGGCCTCGGCCTTCTCGCGTGCCTCGCGCGACAGCGAGTAGCCCACGCGTGCGATCGTCATCGTCGTCACGCGCCCGGTGAACTGGGCGATGCCGGCGACGTCGCGGCCCTCGACGACGAGTTCGGCGCTGCCCTGCCAGCCGTTGGCCACGCCTTTGTTGCTGTAGCGCGGATAAAGCGCGAAGTTGCCGGTGTGCAGCTCGATCTGCCCCGGGCGCGCCACCTTGCGTGCCTCGGCGAGTGCGGCGTCCAGGGCCTGCTTGAGCTGCGACTGCACCGTCTGCGCGTCCGGCCCTTCGCGCGAGGTCGAGAAGCCCACCTGCAGCAGGTCACGCGGGATTTCGGCCGTGGCGCTGGCGCTCAGGCTGACGACGTTCTGCGGCGCCGGCAGCGTCTGCGCCTGCACGGCGGCACACAGTGCGACGGCGGCAATGGCGAAGGCCTTTCGGGCAAGGGGCATAAATACGTTTCCTTTCAGGTGCAAGGGTTGCTGACTCGATTTCCCTCGTGCGACACACGAGTGGACACGAACGCGTGGCCGAAACGCCGCAAGACTTGTCACAACATGTCAGCAAAGGCGGAACCCGGCCGAAAACGGCCCGCACAATGCCGCTGTTACAAGTTTGGAGTCGGTGATGAACACCCCCGCCAATTCACGTGCCGACCGCATCGTGGTCGTCGACGATGATGCCCGTATCCGTGACCTGCTGCGCCGCTACCTGTCCCAGGAAGGCTTCGAAGTCCTGCTCGCCGAGGACTCGAAGGCGCTGAACCGCGTGCTGACGCGCGACACGGTCGACCTGATCGTGCTCGACCTGATGCTGCCCGGCGAAGACGGGCTGTCGATCTGCCGCCGCCTGCGTGCGGCCAACGACCTGACGCCCATCATCATGCTGACGGCCAAGGTCGAGGACGTGGACCGCATCGTCGGCCTCGAAGTCGGCGCCGACGACTACCTGCCCAAGCCCTTCAACCCGCGCGAACTGCTGGCCCGCATCCACGCGGTACTGCGCCGCAGGCCCGCGCCCGAAGCTCCGGGCGCACCGTCCAAGGAGCCGCAGGTCGTCAGCTTCGGCCCGTTCGAGTTCGATCTGTCGCTGCGCCGGCTGTCGAAGAACGGCGAGCAGATCGCGCTGACCACGGGCGAGTTCTCGATGTTGAAGGCGCTGGTGCGCCATCCGCGCCAGCCGCTGTCGCGCGACAAGCTGGCGCAGCTGGCGCGCGGCCGCGAGTTCGAACCCTTCGACCGCAGCCTGGACGTGCAGATCTCGCGCCTGCGCAAGATGCTCGAGCCCGACCCGGCGCAGCCGCGCTACATCCAGACCGTCTGGGGCGTGGGCTACGTCTTCGTGCCGGACGGCGCGGGCTGACGCGCCGACACGACACGCACGCCGGTGCCGACCGCACCGCGCGCCCCTCGCCGAGCCCCGGCCCCCGCGCCGGCGGCATGATCGCGGCCGATGGCACGAAAGACCCTTGCCCTGAGCCTGTTCTGGCGCACCTTCTGTCTGCTCGCGATCCTGCTCGCCGGCGGCGTCTTCGCCTGGGTGCAGACGCTGCGTGCACTCGAGTTCGAGCCGCGTGCGGTCGAGTCGGCGCAGCAGATCGCCGGCCTCGTGAACCTGTCGCGTGCGGCGCTGCAGCAGGCCGACGGCATCAACCGCATCGCGCTCGTGAAGACGATGGCGCAGCAGGACGTGGTGCGCGTCGCGCCGCGCGAACCCGGCGACCGCTGGGAGAGCTACGAGGTCGACCGCTTCACGCGCCGGGTCTCGCGTGAACTGCGCGCGGCGCTCGGCGAGGACGCGATCGTCGCCAGCAGCGTCAACGCCAAACCCGGCATGTGGGTCGGCTTCACGATCGATGGCGACTCCTACTGGCTGCAGATCGACGACAACCACGCCAGCCCGCTGACCAGCAACACCTGGTTCGTCTGGATCGGCATCGCGCTGCTGGCGACGCTGGTCGGCTCGGTGGCGATCGCGCGCCTGATCAACCGGCCGCTCAAGCAGCTGTCTTTCGCCGCCAGCCGCATCCGCGAAGGCGACCTCGACTCGCGCCTGGACGAGAACACGCTGACCAGCGAGATCCGCGAGGTCAACCGCGGCTTCAACCGCATGGCGCGCGAACTGGCGCGGGTCGAGGAGGACCGCGCGGTGATGCTGGCCGGCATCAGTCACGACCTGCGCACGCCGCTGGCGCGGCTGCGGCTGGAAACCGAGATGAGCGTCTCCGACGACGAGGCCAAGCGCAACATGGCGCTGGACATCGACCAGCTCGACGCGATCATCGACAAGTTCATGGACTACGCCCGCCCCGGCGAGACCCAGCTGCGCCCGGTGCACGTGGCCCAGCTCGTCGACCGCGAGGCCGCGGGTTTCCGCGACCCGAGCCAGATCCGCATCCACTCGCGCGTCGCGATCGACCTGAAGGTGCTGGCCGACGAGACCGAACTCGGCCGCGTGCTGTCCAACCTGTTCGAGAACGCGCGCCGCTACGGCCGCGGCACCGACACCGGCATCGCCGAGGTCTCGGTCTCCTATGCGCGCACCGGCCCCTGGGTCATCCTGACGGTGCGCGACAACGGCCCCGGCGTGCCGCAGGAGAAGCTGTCGCAGCTGACGACGCCCTTCTTCCGCGGCGACGCCGCCCGCACCGCGGCCACCGGCGCCGGCCTGGGGCTGGCGATCGTCGAGAAGGCGATGCAGCGCATGGGCGGCAGCCTGGAACTGGCGAACGCGCCGGACGGCGGGCTGATGGCGCACGTCCGGCTGCGAAGGGCGCCTTGAGCTTCAGGGTGCGGCCGGCGGCGTCCCGGGGCCTTCGTTGACGTAGAAGTTGACGCGCGGCCGGACGTAGAGCTCTGAACTGCCGTCGGGCTGGATGCGGGTTTCGCTCTCCATTACGAAGCGGGTGCTGCCGCTGTTGCGCAGCGGCACCCACTGGCGTCGCGCGACGGTTCCACTGCTGCCGACCGGGCGCCGCGTGACGAGGTCCGTACCTTCGAAGCCCCAGGTCACCGGCATGCGGGTCTCGGTGCCCTCGGCGAGATCCTTGGACACCCGCGAACCGGTACCGTCGCGATACAGGTCGAAGTAGAACGGGGTGTTCGTGCCCACGTAGACGCCGGACTCCCAGAGGCGCGAGGCCCGCAGCGTGCCGCCGAAACCGGCGCCGGCCGCGGGTTTGACCATCGTCGTCTCGTAGACGGCGGTCGGCACGCCGGCGCTCCAGTCGGCGGCGATCCAGGTCTCGGCGCCGTTGGCGTCGACGGCGAAGCGCGTGTAGCCGCGCTGCCCGCCGCCCAGATCCAGAACCAGCCAGCCATCGACGACGCTCTGGGCGTAGACCCGGCCGCTCGCCTGGAAGGTCACGTTGCCGGCCGAGAAGCCGACGAGGTCGGCGCTCGGGAACAGGCTGACGTCGGCGTCTTCGCTGGGCCCCGCCAGCACCGTGCCGGGGGTCAGGTCGGCCATCGAAGGCCGCAGCTCGGCCGCCAGATGCCGTGTCACCACCCCCTCGTCCGTCGGCGAGCCGAAGGGCACGACGCGGCCGGCGTTGCAGCCGCTGAGCGTGGTGTCGGTGCCGATGTCGACGACCTTGGAACTCCCGCGGCGGGCACTGCCCGACAGCCGCACGACGGCCAGCTTCAGCACGTCGTGACGGACCTCGGAATCGGCCCCCGGGCAGTCGGGGTCCGAGGTGACGTAGCTGCTCGTGTACGGCGCGTCCAGCGTCGCGATGCGCGTTGCCCCGCGCCCGCCGACCGAGGCGCCGACACGGCCTTGCGTGGCGACGACGACCGCCCGCTCGCCCAGCCATTCGAAGACGTAGGCTGCGTTCGTGTTGCGCGGACCGACGTGCAGCACGGTGTCCGCCCGCGCCGCCGCCCCCGCGGCCGCGGCGGCCGCGGCCGCCGCGGCCACCAGGGTCCAGGTCAAGACTCTCATCGTTCCTCCCGTTGAAAGAGGCGCGATGCTAGGAGCGGCTGCGCGGCCGCCCGGCGTCGAAACTAGGGGGCGGCACGCACCAGCAGGCAGGCCGCGCGCGTCTCGATCGAGCGGCCTTCGCCAACGGGCCCCAGCTTCTCGGCGGTCTTGGCCTTGACGTTGACGCGCTCGACGCCGACGGCCAGCAGTTCGGCGATGCGCGCGCGCATCGCGTCGATGTGCGGCGCCATCTTCGGCGCCTGGGCGACGATGGTGGAGTCGACGTTGACGATCTCCCAGCCGGCGGCGCGCACGCGGCGCGCGCACTCGGCCAGCAGCACGCCCGAGTCCGCGCCCTTGAACTCGGCCGCGGTGTCGGGGAAGTGGCGGCCGATGTCGCCCAGCGCCGCGGCGCCGAACAGCGCGTCGGTGATGGCGTGCAGCAGCGCGTCGGCGTCGCTGTGGCCGAGCAGGCCGTGCGTATGCGGGATCGTGATGCCGCCGAGGATCAGCGGGCGGCCGGCGACGAGCTGGTGGGTGTCCCAGCCCTCGCCGATGCGGAGGTCAAGAGGGTTCATCGGGTTTGCAGCAGGCGCGCGGCCAGGGCGAAATCCGCCGGCCAGGTCACCTTGAGGTTCTCGAGATCGCCGGGCACGAGGCGCGGCGCCAGCCCCAGCGCCTCGACGGCGCTGGATTCGTCGGTGACGTGTTCGCCGGCCTCGGCCAGCGCACGCGCCAGCAGGCCGATGCGGAACATCTGCGGCGTCTGCGCGGCCCACTTGCCCGCGCGCGGCACGGTCTCGGCGACACGGCCAGCTTCCTCGGCCTTCAGCGTGTCGGCCAGCGGCAGCGCCAGCAGCCCGCCGACCGGGTCGGCCAGGCAGGCGGCTATCAGGCGCTCGACCCATTCGGGGCGCAGCAGGCAGCGCGCGGCGTCGTGCACCAGCACCCAGTCTTCGTCGTGGGCGCCCAGTTCACGCAGCACCGGCAGGCCGTTGGCGACACTTTCGGCACGCGTGGCGCCGCCGCAGCGGGCGAGCCAGCCGTTCCAGCCGGGCACGGCGGTCTCGAACTGCGTGTCCTCGGGCGAGAGCACGACCAGCGTGCCCGCCAGCCGCGGCACCGCAGCCAGCGCCGCGAGCGTGTGGGCGACGACCGCCCGGCCGGCCAGCGGCGCGTATTGTTTGGGGCCTCCGGCTCCGGCCCTCAGGCCGACGCCGGCGCACGGAACCAGGGCAAAACAGCGGGTCGGCGGCACAGTCATCCAGCGATTCTAGAATCGCGCCTCCCATGCAGATTCCGACCATTGCCCCGGGCAAGCGCTTCACGCTGCCGCGCCCGGTGGGTTCGGCCGACGCCCTGCTGCTGGCCCGCCTGGCCGCAGCACGCAAGGCCGAGCAGCGCCTGCTGGCCGTCGTCACGGCCGATCCCGCCGACACCACCCGTCTCGCCGAAGAGCTGCCGTTCTTCGACCCCGGCCTGCGTGTGGCCGTCTTCCCCGACTGGGAGACGCTGCCCTACGACACCTTCAGCCCGCACCAGGACCTGATCTCCGAGCGCCTGGCGACGCTGTGGCGGGTGCAGCAGGGCGAGGTCGACGTCGTGCTGATGCCGGCGACGACCGCGCTGGTGCGGCTGGCGCCACCGTCGTTCATGGCGGGCTACACCTTTCACTTCAAGCAGAAGTCGCGTCTGGACGAGGCCAGGCTGAAGTCGCAGCTGACGCTGGCCGGCTACCAGCACGTGAGCCAGGTCGTGTCCCCGGGCGAATACGCGGTGCGCGGCGGGCTGATCGACCTGTTCCCGATGGGCTCGCTGGTGCCCTACCGCGTCGACCTGTTCGGCGACGAGGTCGACTCGATCCGCACCTTCGACCCCGACAGCCAGCGCAGCCTGTACCCGGTGCCCGAGGTGCGGCTGTTGCCCGGGCGCGAGTTCCCGATGGACGAGGCCGCGCGCACGGCCTTCCGCGCCCGCTGGCGCGAGAAGCTCGACGGCGACCCGACGCGTTCGCGCATCTACAAGGACATCGCGCAGGGCATCGCCACCGGCGGCATCGAGTACTACCTGCCGCTGTTCTTCGACGAGATCGCCAGCGTCTTCGACTACCTGGGCGAAACCGCCGCGGTGGCGCTGCACGGCGAGGTCGACCAGGCGCTGGAGCGCTTCTGGACCGACACGCGCGAGCGCCACCGCTTCCTGCAGCACGACCCCGAGCGGCCGTTGCTGCCGCCGGAAGCGATCTTCCTGCGCCCGGACGAGTTCTTCGGCCGCACCCAGCCGCATGCGACGCTGGCGCTGCGCGGCAACGAGCCGGTGGACTGGGCGCGGCCGCTGCCCGACATCGCCGTCGACCGCGGCGCGCCCGAGCCGCTGGCCGGGCTGGAGCGCCACCTGAAGGCGACGCCGCACCGCGTGCTGCTGGCCGCCGAAAGCGAAGGCCGGCGCGAGAGCCTGCTGGAGCTGCTGCGCGACCACCGCATCGACCTGCCGACGGTCGCCAACCTCGCTGAGTTCCTGGCCGGCGACGAACGTTTCGCGATCGTCGCCGCACCGCTGGCCCAGGGCTTCCACTGGCACGAGCCGGCCGAGGGCGTGTCGGTCCAGCTGCTCACCGAGACCGAACTCTTCGCCACCGCGCCGCAGGCACGCCGGCGGCGCAAGCAGGAGCAGACCAGCAACGTCGACGCGCTGATCAAGGACCTGTCGGAGCTGAAGATCGGCGACCCCGTGGTGCACATGAACCACGGCATCGGCCGCTACCGCGGCCTGGTCGAGATCGACGCCGGCGAAGGCCCCAGCGAGTTCCTGCACCTGGAATACGCCGACAAGGCGACGCTGTACGTGCCGGTGGCGCAGCTGCACCTGATCAGCCGCTACACCGGGGTCAGTGCCGAAGAAGCGCCGCTGCACAAGCTGGGCTCGGGCCAGTGGGACAAGGCCAGGCGCAAGGCCGCCGAGCAGGTGCGAGACACCGCCGCCGAGCTGCTGAACCTCTATGCCCGGCGCGCCGCGCGCGAAGGTTTCGCGCACCGCTTCAGCCCGCAGGACTACGAGGCCTTCGCCGCCAGCTTCGGCTTCGAAGAGACGCCCGACCAGCGCGCCGCGATCCACGCCGTCATCCAGGACATGATCAGCCCGCGGCCGATGGACCGGCTGGTCTGCGGCGACGTCGGCTTCGGCAAGACCGAGGTCGCGCTGCGCGCCGCCTTCGTCGCGGTGCACGCCGGCAAGCAGGTGGCGCTGCTGGCGCCGACCACACTGCTGGCCGAGCAGCACTACCAGACGCTGGTCGACCGCTTCGGCAAGTGGCCGGTGAAGATCGCCGAGCTCTCGCGCTTCCGCTCGGCCAAGGAGGTGAAGACCGCGCTCGAAGGCATTGCCGACGGCACGGTGGACATCGTCGTCGGCACGCACAAGCTGCTCAGCTCCGACTGCAAGTTCGCGCGCCTGGGCCTGCTGGTGATCGACGAGGAGCACCGCTTCGGCGTGCGCCACAAGGAGGCGATGAAGGCGCTGCGCGCCGAGGTCGACGTGCTGACGCTGACGGCCACGCCGATCCCGCGCACGCTGGGCATGGCGCTCGAAGGCCTGCGCGACCTGTCGGTGATCGCCACCGCGCCGCAGCGGCGCCTGGCGATCAAGACCTTCGTGCGCAGCGAGAACAACTCGACGATCCGCGAAGCCGTGCTGCGCGAGTTGAAACGCGGCGGCCAGGTCTACTTCCTGCACAACGACGTCGAGTCGATCCAGGCGCGGCGCCAGAAGCTGGAGGAGCTGCTGCCCGAGGCGCGCATCGGCGTCGCCCACGGCCAGATGCCCGAGCGCGAGCTGGAGCACGTGATGCGCGACTTCGTCGCCCAGCGCCACAACATCCTGCTGTGCTCGACCATCATCGAGACCGGCATCGACGTGCCGACCGCGAACACCATCGTGATGAGCCGCGCCGACAAGTTCGGCCTGGCGCAGCTGCACCAGCTGCGCGGGCGTGTCGGCCGCAGCCACCATCAGGCCTACGCCTACCTGCTGGTGCCCGACGTCGAGGCGCTGACCAAGCAGGCGGCGCAGCGGCTGGAAGCGATCCAGCAGATGGAGGAACTGGGCAGCGGCTTCTACCTCGCGATGCACGACCTGGAGATCCGCGGCGCCGGCGAGGTGCTGGGCGAGAACCAGAGCGGCAACATGATGGAAGTCGGCTTCCAGCTCTACAACGACATGCTGGCCGAGGCCGTGCGGTCGCTGAAGGCCGGGCGCGAACCCGACCTGCTGTCGCCGCTGGCGGCCACCACCGAGATCAACCTGCACGCCCCGGCGCTGCTGCCCGACGCCTACTGCGGCGACGTGCAGACGCGGCTCAACCTCTACAAGCGCCTGGCCACGGCCGAGAAGGCCGAGCAGATCGACGCGCTGCTGGAGGAGATCACCGACCGCTTCGGCAAGCTGCCGGCGCAGGGCCAGACGCTGTTCGACACCCACCGCCTGCGTGTGCTGGCCAAGCCTTACGGCGTGCAGAAGATCGACGCCGGGCCGAAGCTGATGAACATCGTCTTCCGCCCGAACCCGCCGATCGAGCCGATGCGCATCGTCGAGCTGGTGCAGAAGAACCGCGCGGTCAAGCTCGCCGGCAACGACAAGCTGCGCATCGACCGCGAGATCGGCTCGCCCAAGGACCGCGCCCAGTACGTGCGCGACATCCTGCGCTCGCTGGGCGCACCGCGCGCGGCGTGAAGACGCCGCATCTCAATTCTTCCCCTTCTCCCGCGCGGGAGCGTGCCGGGGTGAGAGTGGTGGCGCACCACCAGCCCTCACCCCTACCCTCTCCCGCAGGCGGGAGAGGGAGCTGAAAGACACCATGCCCGCCACCGAGTTTCTTCCCGGCCTGTTCATCCGCGGCTTCGAGCCGCCGGCGCGTCTGGCCGACTACAAGCTGGTCGCCTTCGACATGGACTCGACGCTGATCAGCATCGAGTGCATAGACGAGATCGCACGCGCCGCCGGGCGCTACGACGAGGTCGCCGCGATCACCGAGGCGGCGATGCGCGGCGAGATCCCCGACTACAAGGAAAGCCTGCGCCGGCGCATGGCGCTGCTGGCCGGCGTGCCGGAAGCAGCGCTGCACCAGGTCTACGAGCAGCGGTTGCAGCTCAACCCCGGCGTCGAGACCTTCGTCGCCGCCTGCCAGGCGGCCGGGCTGAAGACGATGCTGGTCTCGGGCGGCTTCAGCTTCTTCAGCGAACGCATACGCCACCGCCTGGGCCTGGACTTCGCGCGCGCCAACTCACTGGGCATCGCCGGCGGCCGGCTCACCGGCACGCTGCTCGAGCGGCCCTGGGGCGACATCGTCGACGGCGCTGAGAAGCTGCGCGTGCTGCTGGAAGTGGCCGAGCTGATGGGCATCGAGCCCTCGCAGGCGATCGCGGTCGGCGACGGCGCCAACGACCTGCCGATGATGCGGGCCGCCGGCCTGTCGATCGCCTACCACCCGAAGCCGGCGGTGGCCGAACAGGCGATGGTGGCGATCACCAGCGGCGGCCTGGACCGCGCGCTGGACGTGCTGCGCACCTGAGCGCCGGCTCGCCCGCCGGCGGGCGCCGACCAGCACCCGGGCGGACCCTTCTCCGCCGTCAGTAAAGGACGCCGCGCGGCTGCAACTGGGCTGCGCTGCCCGCGCCGCCCTGTCCATTTGGTGAACTCCGCCACGCGCCGCGCCGGCCGCGGCAGGCCTCATGCGCTTTCGCGGCGGCGTGGCGTGTATCCTTTTTATTGTTTTTTTGATCACTATTGCCATTTAGCCGCGTTCCCGGCTCGCGCTGGCAAACCCGCCGCTGTTCCACTCCTGCTCGTCGGCACCGAGGGTTGCCCTGCGTCAGGGTTGGCCGGCCGCCCCATTCGCACCAAGGAAGCCCGCCATGAGTTCGACCGCCAGCATCGAAGCCGAGGCCGTGCGCCGCACCGCCCTGATGCAGGGCAAGCTCGCCGCGATCGACCGCAGCCAGGCGGTCGCGGAGTTCGCCCTCGACGGCACCGTGCTGCGCGCGAACACGAACTACCTGCGGCTGTTCGGTTACGCCGAAGCCGATGTGATCGGCCGCCATCACAGCCTGTTCTGCCATCCGCAGGTAGCCGAGCATCCGGACTACCGGGCGTTCTGGGACGCACTGCGGCGCGGTGAGTTCCGCGGCGGCGAGTTCGTGCGCAAGGCGGCCGATGGCAGCACCGTGTACCTGCAAGGCACCTACAACCCGGTGCTCGACGAACAAGGCTGCCCGGTGAGCGTGGTGAAGTTCGCCTACGACATCAGCGCCGACAAGCGCCGCCAGCTCGAAGAGACCGCCAAGGTCCACGCGATCGACCTGACCCAGGCGGTGATCGAGTTCGACACCAGCGGCACCGTGCTCGGCGTCAACGAGCGTCTCCTGCAACTGCTGGGTTATCGCGCCGAGCAGGTGCTGGGGCGCAGCCATCGCATGTTCTGCGCGCCGGCGACCACGGACTCTGACGACTACGTGGCCTTCTGGAACGCGCTGGCCGCCGGCCAGCCGCAGGCGGGCGAGTTCCAGCGCCTGGCCGCCAACGGCCACAGCGTGTGGCTGCAGGCGACCTACACCCCGATCGTCGACCCCTCGGGCCGCGTCTACAAGGTGGTCAAGTTCGCCTCCGACATCACCGCCGCCAAGCAGCGCGCGCTGGAGGACCAGGCCAAGATCGAGGCGATCGACCGCAGCCAGGGCGTCGTCGAGTTCGATCTGTCGGGACACGTGCTGCACGCCAACGACAACTTCCTGCGCCTGACCGGCTACACGATGGCGCAGCTGCGCGGGCAGCACCACCGCATTTTCGTCGCCCCGGAAGAAGCCGCCGGCGGCGCCTACCGGGCGTTCTGGCACAAGCTCGGCCGCGGCGAGTTCGACAGCGGCGAGTACCTGCGCATGGGCCGCGACGGTCGCCGCATCTGGATACAGGCGTCCTACAACCCGGTGCTCGATGTCGAGGGCATGCCGGTGAAGGTCGTCAAGTACTGCACCGACATCAGCGAGAGCAAGCAGCTGGAGGCCGAGGTCCGCTCGCGCATGGAGGCCGTGTCGGCCAGCGCCTGCATGATCGAGACCGACGCCGACGGCCTCATCCTGTCGGTCAATGCGCGGCTGTGCAGCGCCCTCGGCTACGGCCCGGGCGACCTGGTGGGCAAACACGAAGACGTCCTGTTCTTCGAAGAGGACCGCCAGGGCAGCGCGCGCATCGAAGACGGGGCGCTGCTGCGCGCCGGCAAGGCGCTGGCGCGCGAGTCCCGCCGCCGCGGCGCCGGCGGGCGCGAGGTCTGGCTGGCGACGTCCTCCAGCCCGCTGCCGGGTCTGGACGGACAGCTGGCCAAGGTCATCACGCTGGCGCAGGACATCACCGCCGGCAAGCTCGAGCGCCTGGATGCGCAAGGCCGGCTGACGGCGATCGACCGGGCGCAGGCGGTCATCGAGTTCGACCTCGGCGGCAAGGTGCTGGCCGCCAACGCCAACTTCCTGCGCCTGATGGGCTACACGCTGGAAGACATCCGCGGCCGCCATCACCGGATGTTCGTCGACGCGACACACGGCGCCGGCAACGAGTACATCGCCTTCTGGGAACGGCTGGGCCGCGGCGAGCATGTCCAGGGCGAGTTCAAGCGCCTGGGACAGGGCGGGCGCGAGATCTGGATACAGGCGACCTACAACCCCGTGTTCGACCCCCACGGCAACCCCGTCAAGGTGGTCAAGCTCGCCACCGACGTCACCGATGCCAAGCTGCGAAATGCCGAGTTCGAGGCCAAGGTGGCCGCGATCGACATCAGCCAGGCGGTCGTCGAGTTCGACCTCGAAGGCCGGGTGCTGGCAGCCAACCGCAACTTCCTGGCGGCGATGGGCTACACGCTGCGCGAGATCCTCGGCCAACACCACAGCCTGTTCTGCTCGCCCGAGTACACCCAGGGCACGGAGTACCGTGACTTCTGGCTGCGGCTCAACGAAGGCCAGTTCATCGGCGGGCGTTTTCACCGCGTCGGCAAGTACGGCCGCGAGGTGTGGATCCAGGCCAGCTACAACCCCATCCTGGATCTCAACGGCCAGGTCTGCAAGGTCGTCAAGGTCGCCAACGACGTCACCAAGGAAGTGCAGCTCGAGCGCTGCATCCGCGAGCGCAGCGGCGAGATGAACGGCCGCATGCAGGTGCTGCTGGAGAGCATCACCGGCATCGCCGCGAGTTCGGGCGTCGCGGCCGAGACCACCGTCGACGCTGCCGAGACCGCGCAGGCCGGCGTCCAGGCGCTGCGCAAGAGCCTGGCCGCGATCGAGACGGTGCAGCGCGGCTCCACGCGCATGAGCGAGATCGTCGGTGTCATCGGCGACATCGCCAACCAGACCAACCTGCTCGCCTTCAACGCCGCGATCGAAGCCGCGCGCGCCGGCCAGCACGGCATCGGCTTCTCGGTCGTGGCCGCCGAGGTGCGCAAGCTCGCCGAGAGCAGCAGCAGCGCGGCGCACGAGATCACGGCCCTGATCAACGAGACGATCAGCCAGGTGGGCCACGGCGCCGAGGTCAGCCGCGAGGCCGCACGCAGCTTCGAGGGCGTGCTCAGCAGCGTGAGCCGCGCACGCGGCCACGTCGAGCAGATTGCCGGCGCGACCGCGCAGCAGCGCACGCTGACCGGCGAGGTCTCGCAGATGATCGCGGCGCTGGGCGCGATGGCCCAGCGGGAATGAAGCCCGTGGCCGCCACCGACGCCGGTACCTGGGGCGACGTGGTCGTCGCCGGCATCGCGCTGGCATTGCCGCTGGCGGCGCTGCGGGAGGTCCTGCCGCGGGGCGCGCTGGCCGCACTGCCCTGCGATCACGCGGCGGTGCTGGGCGCGATGCCGGTGCGCGGCGTGTCGGTGCCGGTGATCGATCTCGGCCTGATGCTGGGCCGCAGCCCCGCGGCACCGGCGCCCTTCGTGCTGTTCGTCGTGCACGGCTCGCGCCTGCTGGGGCTGGCCTGCGACGCGGTGAACGGGGTGTTCGCCGCTGCCGCCAACAGCCGCAGCGCCACCCGCAACGTGGACAGCAGGGCCGGCCATCTGTTCGACGGCAGCGTGCGCCGCGCCGACAACGCAGCGCTGGTGAACCTGCTGTCGGTGGACGCGCTGGCCGCCATGCCCGGCATTCCCTGGATCGTCGATCCGGAACCCGAACGCCAACTGGGGGCCGACGCCGACTCCGGCGCCGCAGGCGCCGTGGAGACGCCGGTGCGCTCGTTGATGCTGTTGCATGCCGGCCGCGTGCGCCTGGCGATAGACGCCAACGCGGTCGAGGCCACGCTCTGGCAGCCGCACCTGACGTCCTCGGTGCTGGCCCAGGGCGCCTGCCGCGGCGTGCTCGACTTCGGCACCCGGCGCATCGGCGCCGTCGACCTCGTGGCCTTGTGCCGCCTGCACGCCCAGGCCGGCAGCGGCTCGCGCCAGGCCATCGTGCTGCGGCACGCGCAAGGCCTGGTCGCGCTGCTGGTCGAACGGGTGGTCGAGATCGTGCGCGTGCCCGCGGTCGACATCGTCGGCGGCACGCTGTTCGGCTTGCCGCAACCGGAACTGTTCGAGGGCATGTTCCGGGACGCGACCTGGGGCGAACACCTGATCCTGAACGCCGCGGCACTGGGCGCGCACCCGGAGCTCGAGGCACTGGCCGCGACCAACACCGACAGCGGCACCGCGCAGCAGCAGCACGGCGAGACCCGCAAGGGTACGGCCCAGGCGCTGATCACGCTGCGGCTGCCGCAGGAGGTGGCGGTGCCGATCGATCAGGTCGACGAGGTGCTGCCCTTCGGCGGTGTCGACGGCATGTTCGGCCCCGACACCGTGCTGCGACGGGTGCAGCAACTGCGTGGCCGCGTGGTGCCGGTGATTTGCCTGGCGCGGCTGCTGGGCTGGCATCCCGGCTCCGCCAGCCCCAGCGCAGCGGTGCTGGTGGTACGTGCAGGCGAGCAATGGATCGGGTTCGCGACGCCGCGCATGGACAGCATCGAGCACAGCGACTGGCGCCGGCGCCTGCCGGCAAGCGACGGCGCGCCGGGCGTCGCCGCTCAGGTGGCGCAGCGGGAGATCGTCAGCGTCGGCGCGCCGGGCGCCGAGCGCACGCTGCGGCTGGTCGATCTCCAGGCCCTGGCCGAGGCGCTGCTGTCCGAGGGCCACCGCCTCGTGGCCTGAGCGGCGAGCCGGTCGCGCCGCCGCCACTGCGCGCGCCGGGCGGAACTTGACCGGGATCAGGAGCTGGCCGGCGCCTTGCCGGCGGGCACGACCCCGATGCCAGAATCGCCGCGTCCCCCAGGAGATGCGATGACGACGAAGTTCCTGCTCGAAGAAAGCCGCATGCCGCGGCACTGGTACAACATCGTGGCCGACTTGCCGGTGCCGCCGGCGCCGCCGCTGCACCCGGGCACCCAGCAGCCCGTCGGCCCGGCCGACCTGGAACCGCTGTTCACGCGCTCGCTGATCGAGCAGGAAATGGCGACCGAACGCGAGATCGAGATCCCCGAGCCGGTCCGCGAGGTGTTCCGCCTGTGGCGCCCGGCGCCGCTGATCCGCGCCCGCCGCCTGGAGCAGGCGCTGGGCACGCCGGCCAAGATCTTCTTCAAGTACGAAGGCGTGTCGCCGGCCGGCAGCCACAAGCCCAACAGCGCCGTGCCGCAGGCCTGGTACAACGCCCAGGCCGGCATCCGCAAGCTGACGACCGAAACCGGCGCCGGCCAGTGGGGCTCGTCGCTGGCCTTCGCCGGCTCGCTGTTCGGGCTGGAGGTCAAGATCTTCCAGGTGCGTGTGTCCTACGACCAGAAGCCGTACCGGCGCGCGCTGATGGAGACCTACGGCGCGACCTGTATCGCGTCACCGTCGGCCGAGACCAGCGCCGGCCGCGCCGTGTTGGCCGAGCACCCGCAGCACCCGGGCTCGTTGGGTCTGGCGATCAGCGAGGCCGTCGAAGTCGCGGCGACGAACGACGACACCAAGTACGCGCTGGGCTCGGTGCTCAACCACGTGCTGCTGCACCAGACCATCATCGGCCAGGAAGCGATGCTGCAGATGGAGATGGCCGATGCCGACCCCGACGTCGTCATCGCCTGCACCGGCGGCGGCAGCAACTTCGCCGGCCTGGCCTTCCCCTACGTCGGCCAGACGCTGCGCGGCGGGCGCAGCAGGCGCATCGTCGCCGTCGAGCCCTCGGCCTGCCCCAGCCTGACGCGCGGCCGCTTCGCCTACGACTACGGCGACACCGCGCACCTGACGCCGCTGACCAAGATGCACACGCTGGGCAGCAGCTTCACGCCGCCGGGTTTCCACGCCGGCGGCCTGCGCTACCACGGCATGGCGCCGCTGGTCAGCCATCTGAAAGAGCTCGGCCTGATCGAGGCCCAGGCCTACACGCAGACCGAGTGTTTCGCCGCCGCGGTGCTGTTCGCGCGCTGCGAAGGCATCGTGCCGGCACCGGAAGCCAGCCACGCGGTCCAGGGTGCGGTCGCCGAGGCGCTGCGCTGCAAGGCCGAGGGCAAGGCCGAGACCATCCTCTTCGGCCTCAGCGGCCACGGCCACTTCGACATGGCGGCCTATACCAACTACCTCGGCGGCAAGCTGGTCGACGCCAGCTACGACGAGGCCGAGCTGGCGATGGCGCTGGCGGGGCTGCCGAGCGTGCCGGCTTGAAGCAGCGGGCTCAGCTCTCAGCCTGACAGCTGAGCCCAGGCCTTGTAGTTCCGGCATGACATCGCTCGCGCGATGTCAGCCTGCACTGCAAAGCTTGGTGCCGCCTGTGGCGGCCGCCCGACGCGGTCGGGCGCTCAGCCTGACAGCTGAGACCAGGCCTTGTCCAGCCGCTTGATGCTCACCGGCTGCGGCGTGCGCAGCTCCTGCGCGAACAGGCTGACCCGCAGCTCTTCCAGCAGCCAGCGGTACTCGTCCAGGCGCGCGTGCTGCGCGCCCTTCAGTTCGGCGATGCGGCGCCAGTAGCGCTGCTCCAGCGGGCGCAGCTCGGCCAGGCGGGCGGCGTCGCGCGCCGGGTCGGCTCGCAGCTTGTCCAGGCGCAGCGTCACCGCCTTCAGATAACGCGGGAAGTGCGCCAGCGCGGCCCAGTCGGTCGCGACCAGGAAACGTTTGGGCACCAGGCGCTGCAGTTGCTGCGCGACGTCGTCGGCGACGTCCTTGGGCGGGCGGCTGTCCTTCAACTTGCGCGCGGCGACGGCGTACTCGGCCAGTACCACGCCGGCCAGGCGCGCGACTTCCTGCGCGATCAGGTTCAGCCGCGTGCGGCCTTCGTCGAGGCGCGCCTTGAAGCTGCGTTCATCGGCCGGCAGCGGCTCGGCGAGGAAGGCGCGGTCGACCGCGACGTCGACGATCTGCTGGCGCAGCTCCTCGAGCGTGCCGCCCAGCGCCATGAAGGTGACGCCCATCTTCGGCAGATCGGGGATGTTCTTCTCGAGGTATCTCAGCGGCTCGCGGATCTGCAGCGCGACCAGCCGGCGCAGGCCCACGCGGTGCCTGGCAGCGGCGGCCTCGGGCTCGTCGAAGACCTCGATCTCGACGTGCGTGCCGCCGTCGACCAGCGCCGGGAAACCGATCAGCGTCTGCGCACCCTTGCGGATCTCCATCAGCTCGGGCAGCTCGCCGAAGGTCCAGGCGGTATGGCGCTGCGCCGCGGCCGGCGGCGGCGGCGCAGCGACCTCGGCGACGACACCGCGGCGCGGCTCCCTCTCCCGCCCCGCGGGAGAGGGCTGGGGTGAGGGCTGCGGTGCGGGCGAGGGAGCCTGGATCTTCAGCGCCGCCAGCGCCTGGAACGCACTGCGCGCCTGCACACCGAGTTCGGCCTTCAGCCCGGCGAGGTCGCGCCCCATCGCCAATTGCCGGCCATGTTCGTCGACGACGCGGAAGTTCATGAACAGATGCGGCGGCAGCTGCTCGAGCTTGAAGTCGTTGCGCTGCACCGCGATCTGGCTGCGTTCGCGCACCGCCTTCAGCAGCGCGTCGACCAGTTCACCCTGGGCGAAAGGCGCGGTGGCGCAGAACTCGGCGGCGAACTCGGGCAGCGGCACCAGGCGCGAACGCGGGCGCTGGTGCAGGCTCTTGCACAGCGCCAGCACCTTGTCGCGCAGCATGCCGGGCACCAGCCACTGGCAGCGCTCTTCGTTCGCCTGGTTCAGCGCGTAGATCGGCAGCGTCACCGTGATGCCGTCCTTGGCATCGCCGGGTTCGTGCAGGTAGGTCGCCACGCAATCGATGCCGCCCACGCGCACGGTCTTCGGGAAGGCGTCGGTCGTGATGCCGGCGGCCTCGTGGCGCATCAGCTCGTCGCGTGTCAGCTGCAGCAGTTTGGGCTGCTTCTTCACTTCCTCGCGGAACCACTTCTCCAGCGTCGCGCCCGAACACACCTCGGCCGGCAGCTGCTGGTCGTAGAAGGCGTGGATCAGTTCGTCGTCGACCAGCACGTCCTGGCGCCGCGACTTGTGCTCCAGCTCCTCGACCTGGGCGATCAGCTTGCGGTTGTGCGCCAGGAAGGGCAGCCGCGTGTCCCACTCGCCGTTGACCAGCGCCTCGCGGATGAAGATCTCGCGCGCGGCCTTCGGGTCGACACGGCCGAAGTTGACGCGGCGGTTGTTGTAGACCACCAGCCCGTACAGCGTCGCGCGCTCCAGCGCGATGACCTCGGCGGCCTTCTTCTCCCAGTGCGGCTCGAGCAGCTGCGTCTTCAACAGATGCCCGGCGACCGTCGGGATCCAGCCGGGTTCGATCGCGGCGATGCCGCGGCCGAACAGGCGTGTCGTCTCGACCAGCTCGGCGACGACGATCCAGCGCCCCGGCTTCTTGGACAGGTGCGCGCCCGGATGGCGCCAGAACTTGATGCCGCGCGCGCCCAGGTACCACTCGTCGTCGTCGGACTTGCAGCCGATGTTGCCCAGCAGCCCGGCCAGCATCGACAGGTGCAGCTGCTCGTAGGTCGCCGGCAGCGTGTTCAGGCGCCAGCCGTGTTCGGCGACGACGGTGAGCAGCTGCGAATGGATGTCGCGCCACTCGCGCACGCGCCGCGGGCTGACGAAGCTCTCGCGCAGACGCTGCTCCTGCTGGCGGTTGCTGAGTTTGTGCGACGGCGCGCCGCTGCCCAGACCGCCGGACTTGCCCCCTCTCCCGCTTGCGGGAGAGGACTGGGGTGAGGGTGTCGCCGGTGCCGCAGCTCGGCCCCTCACCCCAGCCTTCTCCCCGCTGGCGGCGAGAGGGAGCGATTCAGGCTGCGCGTGCCCGCGCCCTTCCTCGATCCAGTTCCACAGCTTCAGATAGCCGACGAACTCGCTCTTCTCGTCGTCGAACTTGCGGTGTTTCTCGTCGGCCGCCTGGGCCTGCTCGAGCGGGCGGTCGCGCACGTCCTGCACGCTCAGCGCCGCGGCGATGACCAGCACCTCGGACAGCGCCTGGCGGTCGCGCGCCTCGATGATCATGCGGCCGACGCGCGGGTCCAGCGGCAAGCGGGCGAGTTCGCGGCCGATCTTGCTCAGATCGCCCTGCTCGTCGATGGCGTCGAGTTCGTCGAGCAGCGCGTAGCCGTCGGCGATCGCCTTCTTCGGCGGCGGCTCCAGGAACGGGAAGTCCTCGACCGTGCCCAGGCGCAGCGCCTTCATGCGCAGGATGACGCCGGCCAGCGACGACCGCAGGATCTCGGGATCTGTGAAACGTGCGCGCTGGTTGAAGTCGGCTTCGTCGTAGAGCCGGATGCAGACGCCGTTGGCGACGCGCCCGCAGCGCCCGGCGCGCTGGTTGGCCGCGGCCTGGCTCACCGGCTCGACCTGCAGCTGCTCGACCTTGTTGCGGTAGCTGTAGCGCTTGACACGCGCCAGCCCCGAGTCGACGACGTAGCGGATGCCGGGCACCGTCAGCGAGGTCTCGGCGACGTTGGTCGCGAGCACGATGCGGCGGCCGTTGCCGGCTTCGAAGACACGGTCCTGCTCGGCCTGCGACAGGCGCGCGAACAGCGGCAGGATCTCCGGCTGCGGCCCGCCGCGCGCGGTGCTGGCCAGGTGCTTGCGCAGATGGTCGGTGGTCTCGCGGATCTCGCGTTCGCCGGGCAGGAAGACGAGGATGTCGCCGCTGCCGGAACGCCAGAGTTCGTCGACGGCGTCGGCGATCGCATCGCCCAGGTCCCAGTCCTTCTTCTCCTCGAAGGGCCGCCAGCGCTGCTCGACCGGGTACAGCCGGCCCGAGACCATGATCACCGGCGCCGGGCCGGCCGCGGACTCGAAGTGCTTCGCGAAGCGGTCGGCGTCTATCGTCGCCGAGGTCACGACGATCTTCAGGTCGGGCCGGCGCGGCAGCAGCTGGCGCAGGTAGCCGAGCAGGAAGTCGATGTTGAGGCTGCGCTCATGCGCCTCGTCGATGATCAGCGTGTCGTAGGCCTTGAGCAGCGGATCGGTCTGCGTCTCGGCCAGCAGGATGCCGTCGGTCATCAGCTTGACCGAGGCGCCCGGCTGCAGCCGGTCCTGGAAGCGCACCTTGTAGCCGACGACCTCGCCCAGCGGCGAGTTCAGCTCCTCGGCGATGCGCTTGGCGACACTGGACGCGGCGATGCGCCGCGGCTGCGTGTGGCCGATCAGGCCGCGGCCGCCGGCGCCCAGGCCGCGCCCCAGCTCGAGCGCGATCTTCGGCAGCTGCGTCGTCTTGCCCGAGCCGGTCTCGCCGCAGACGATGATGACCTGATGCTCGCGAAGAGCGCGCGCGATCTCGTCTCGGCGCGCCGAGACGGGCAGCGATTCGGGGTAGGTGATCGGCGGAACCGGGTTGGCCGGCCGCCCGGGGCGAGTGTCGGACACGGGGCGCGGATTATGGCCGCGCCCGCGTATTCACATCGGCTCGTAGCTCATGACGTTGACCGCCGCGCCGGTCGGATCGCGCAGCACGGCCATGCGGCCGACGCCGGGAATGTCCATCGGCGGCACGATCACCGTGCCGCCGAGCGCCTCAGCCTTGGCGATGGCGTCGTCGACCGAGTCGACCGTGACGTAGCTGCCCCAGTGCGGCGGCATGCCGGGCGGGCTGTCGGGCGGAATGCCCATGATGCCGCCGACGGCGGTGCCGTCGGCCGTCTTGACGACGCGGTAGGTGCCACCCGCGATCTCCTGGGCCTCGACGCTCCAGCCGAAGAGCCCGGCGTAGAAGCCGGCGGCCCGTTCGGGGTCGCCGGTGAGCAGTTCGTTCCAGCTGAACGCGCCGTGGGTCTTGAAGACGTCCATGCGATCTCCTGTTTCGTGGAGCGCCGATGATGCTGCGGCACAATCGCCCGCGCCATGAGCGTCGTTTTCCCGCACACCTTCGTCCCCTGGTTCCGCGCCGTCGCGCCCTACATCCACGCCTACCGGGGCAAGACCTTCGTCGTCGCCGTCACCGGCGAGATGATCGCCGCGGGCAAGCTCAACGCCTTCGTCCAGGACCTGTCGATCCTGCACGCGATGGGGCTGAAGCTGGTGCTGGTGCACGGCTTCCGGCCCCAGGTCAATGAACAACTCGCGGCCAAGGGCCACGTCTCGCGCTTCAGCCACGGCCGCCGCATCACCGATCCGGTGGCGCTGGACGCGGCGCAGGAAGCCGCCGGCCAGTTGCGCTTCGAGATCGAGGCCGCGTTCTCGCAAGGCCTGCCGAACACGCCGATGGCCAACGCCACGGTGCGCGTGGTCTCGGGCAACTTCCTGACGGCTCGGCCGGTGGGCATCGTCGACGGCGTGGACTTCCAGTCCAGCGGCCTGGTGCGGCGTGTCGACCACGGCGCGATCCGGCGCGCGATCGACATCGGCGCGCTGGTGCTGCTGTCGCCGTTCGGCTTCTCGCCGACCGGCGAGGCCTTCAACCTGTCGATGGAAGACGTGGCCACCTCGACCGCCGTCGCGCTGCAGGCCGACAAGCTGGTCTTCATGACCGAGGTGCCGGGCATACGCGAGAGCCTGGACGACCCCGAAAGCCCGATCGACACCGAACTGGCGCTGCTCGACGCCAAGCGCCTGCTGGCGCAGTGGCCGGCGCCGACCAAGCCGACCGACCCGGGCTTTTATCTGCAGCACTGCGTCAAGGCCTGCGAAGGCGGCGTCGAACGTTCGCACATCCTGCCGTTCGCGGCCGACGGCTCGCTGCTGCTGGAAGTCTTCACCCACGACGGCATCGGCACGATGGTCGTCGACGAGAAGCTGGAGAGCCTGCGCGAAGCCACGCCCGACGACGTCGGCGGCATCCTGCAGCTGATCGAGCCCTTCGAGCGCGACGGCACGCTGGTGCGGCGCGAGCGCACCGAGATCGAACGCGACGTCGACGCCTACACCGTCATCGAACACGACGGCATCATCTTCGGCTGCGCCGCGCTCTACGCCTACCCCGAGGCGCGCACCGCCGAGATGGCGGCGCTGACGGTGTCGCCGCTGGCCCAGGGCCAGGGCGACGGCGAACGCATGTTGAAGCGCATAGAACACCGCGCCAAGGCGATGGGGCTGGAATCGATCTTCGTGCTGACGACACGCACGATGCACTGGTTCATCAAACGCGGCTTCGCCCAGGTCGACCCCGACTGGCTGCCCGAGGCGCGCAAGCGCAAATACAACTGGGACCGGCGCTCGCAGGTGCTGGTCAAGCGACTGTTCTGAACACGAAGGAGACCCCGATGGCCCGCATGGTGAACTGCGTCTACCTGAAGAAGGAGGCCGAAGGCCTGGGCTTCGCGCCCTACCCCGGTGAACTCGGCAAACGCATCTACGACAACGTCTCGAAGGAAGCCTTCGAGCTGTGGAAGCGCCACCAGACGATGCTGGTCAACGAGAACCGCCTGAACCTGGCCGACGCCCGCGCCCGCCAATACCTCGCCCGCCAGATGGAGCAGTTCTTCTTCGGCGGCGGAGCCGACGCGCCGGCGGGTTTTGTCCCGCCGGCGGCCTGAGCGAAGCTCAGACATGAAGAACTGCGGGGCGCACTCATCTGCGCGCAGCGCAGGTGACGTGCGCACCAACGGTTCTTCTTCGGCGGCGGAGCCGACGCGCCGGCGGGTTTTGTCCCGCCGGCGGCCTGAGCGAAGCTCGGCGACGGCTACGACAACTGGCGCGCGACCCGGTCGCGCGGCCAAATCCCGCAGCCGATCACGCCAATCGATAACCATTCTCGTTCTCAGCTAGACTCCCTCAACACCAGTTGACCGGGAGTCTTTTCATGTTGCGTTCGCTGATCACCCGCATCGCCGCCGTCGCGCTGGCATTCGGTGCCACGGCCGTGCAGGCCCAGGATCAGGTGCTGAATCTGTATTCGGCACGCCACTACCAGACCGACGAAGCGCTCTACGAAAACTTCACGAAGGCGACCGGCATCCGCATCAACCGTGTCGACGCCGACGATGCCGGCCTGCTCGCCCGACTGCAGAGCGAAGGCCGCAACAGCCCGGCCGACGTCATCTTGCTGGTCGACGCCGCGCGCCTGTGGCGCGCCGAAACCCAGGGCCTGTTCCAGCCGGTGAAGAGCCGTGTGCTCGAACAACGAATCCCGGCGACGCTGCGCAGCAAGGACGAGGGCGAAGGTTCGCAATGGTTCGGTTTTTCGACCCGCGCCCGCGTCATCGTCTACGACAAGGCGCGCGTCCAGAAGCGCGATGTCGACACCTATGAAAAACTCGCCGACCCGGTGAACAAGGGCCGGCTGTGCACCCGCTCGGGCTCGCACCCCTACAACCTTTCGCTCTTCGGCGCCATGCTCGAACACCTCGGGCCGCAAAAGACCGAAACCTGGCTCAAGGGACTCGTCGACAACATGGCGCGCGCGCCCAAGGGCGGCGACACCGACCAGATCAAGGCCGTCGCCAGCGGCGAGTGCGCGGTCGCGCTGACCAACAGCTACTACCTCGCGCGCATGATGCGCTCGCAGAACCCGGCCGATCAGGCCGCCGTCGAGCGCATCGCCGTGGTCTTCCCGAACCAGGCGACGACCGGCACCCATGTCAATATCGCGGGCGGCGCCGTGGCGCGTTACGCGAAGAACCGCGAGGCTGCCGTCCGATTCCTCGAATACCTCTCTGGGGATGACGCTCAGTTGTATTTCGCCAACGGTAACAACGAATGGCCGGCAGTGCCCGGGGTCAAGCCCCGCAATCCCGCCCTGGAGTCCTTCGGCAGCTTCCGCACGGAAACCGTGCCGATTTCCGTGATCGGCATGAATCAGATCCGGGTGCAACAGTTGCTGGACCGCGTCGGTTACCGCTGATTCAAAGCTGTCGAGGTTAATTCGGCGGCCGCCCGGGCGTTGCGATGCTATATTCCGGGCACCCGACGGATTCGACAGGAGATACCTCGATGGCAACGTTGTCCGAATTGCTCGCGCAGAAGGCGGCACTCGAAAAGCAGATCGTCGAGACCCAGCGCGAAGAACGCGCTGCGGCGATCGCCCAGGTGAAGACGCTGATGTCGCAATACGGTCTGACGCTGGCCGATCTGAGCGCCAAGGGCACGACCGCGTCGCCGCGCCGCGGCAGTACCGGCAAGGTTCCGGCCAAGTACCGCGATCCGGACACCGGTGACACATGGTCGGGCCGCGGCCTGCAGCCCAAGTGGCTGAAGGCAGCGCTGGCCAACGGCCGGGCGCTGTCCGATTTCACCGTATAAAGCCGGCCACCTCAAACCGGGGCCGGTCCCGGCGCAAGGGCGGTCGCGGCGGTAGCATGGGCTTGCCCCTTCTTTCGCTGCCGCCACCCGCCGCGTGACCTCATCCGATAGCCGCCGACTTCTGCCACGCCTGCTGGCAGACTGGCAGACCGGCCCTGCCCGAGCCGTCGGCGCCTTTGCTGCCGCGCTCGGCTGCCTGCTGGCTGGACTGCTCGGCGGCTTTTCGCTTGCCGACATGCCCTGGAGCACGATGGGCCCCGCGGCTGGCGTCGTGCTCGCCGGCCTGGTGCGCTGGGGCCCGGGTTCGGCGGCTGGCGCAGCACTCGGCGCTGCGCTGGCACTGCTGGCCCAGCCCCTGCCGCCGCTGGAAATCGGCATCTCGCTCGTGGCGCTGGCTGCCGGTCTGGCGCTCGCCTGGCGGCTGCTGGGCCAGGTCGGCTTCGAACGCCGGCTCGAGCGCGCGCGTGACGTCGGCTGGCTCGTCGCCGCCTTGGCCGGTGTGTTCGCCCCGGTGGCGGCCGCCGTCGCCACCAGCGCCTTGCGCTGGACCACCCTGCATCCGCTGGTCGACCGTGTCGGCCCGCTCGTGGCCGCCTGGGCGACGCTGTCCATTGGCGCCCTGCTGACGGCCTTCCCGCTGCTGGCGCTGGACCGCCGCGCGCTGTTCGTGCTGGAACGGGCGCCGCGCCTGGCAAGCGCTGCGGCGCTAGCCGGCGGCGCGGCCTTCGCGACCGCCCTGCTGTGCGTGCCGGCAAACCAGGTCGGTCAGTTGGGCGGTCTGCTGCCGTTCGTGCCGCCGCTGCTGCTGGTGGCACTGGCCGTGCGCCATGGCGCGCCGCTGGCGGCGGCGGCGCTGCTGCTGTGCGCCACCGCCGGGGCGCTGGCCTGCGCCTCGGGCGCTCCATGGTGGGCCGGTGCGGTGCAGCCGGCGCCACTGGCCACCGGCGCCTGGCTGGCAACCCTGTCGGCACTGCTGCTGATGCTGCATGCCGGAGCCGTGGAAGCACGCTGGCGCGAGCAGCGCTGGGAGTGGGCGCTCGACGGCTCGCGCCTGGGTGTCGCCGACTGGCACGTGCGCCGTGGCGAAGGTTTCGCCTCGACCGCCTGGCGCGCACTCGCACCGTCTGCCGACGCCGGCTGGACGCCGGCGGTCTGGCTGCGCCAGGTCCACGACGACGACCGCGCCGGGCTGGAAGCGGCGATCGCCCAGATCGACGCCGGCCAGACCGGCCGGCTGCAGCTCGAACTGCGCATGCGCCACGAAGCCGGCTGGCGCTGGCGCCTGGCGACGCTGCTGGTCATCGAACGCGGCACCGACGGTCGCCCGGCGCGCATTCTCGCGACGCTGGCCGACGTCGAGGACCGCCACGAGGCACTCGAGCGCCAGCGCCTGTCGACCAGCCTGTTCCAGCACCTGCACGAAGGCCTGCTGGTGACCGACGCGGAGCTTCGCGTGCTCGAGGCCAATCCGGCCTACGCCGAGATCCTCGGCGTGCCGCGCGACCGGTTGCTGGGCACCGTGCCCTCGCTGCTGCGGCCGGCACCCGACGACGCGCGCGCGCGCCAACAGCGCGTCGAGATGTGGACCGCGCTGCGCGAACGCGGCACCTGGCGCGGCGAACTCGACGAGCGCCGCGCCGACGGCAGCCTGCGCACGCTGCAGGCGACGATCTCGACGGTGCCGGGCACCGACCGCCGGCTCAGCCACCACGTGCTGATCATCTCGGACATCACCGAGCAGCGTCACCAGCGCGAGCAGCTCGAGCGCCAGGCGCTCTACGACGAGCTGACGCGGCTGCCCAACCGCGCGCATCTGTCGACGCTGCTGACCGAAGCCATGGCCACCGCCGACCGCGACGGTTTCATGGTGGCCGTCTGCTACCTCGACCTGGACCACTTCAAGCCGGTCAACGACCGCTTCGGCCACGACGCCGGCGACCGCCTGCTGGTCGAACTGGCGAGCCGGCTGCGCAACACGCTGCGCCGCCGCGACCGCTGGGCCGACGTCGCCGCCCGCCTGCACGGCGACGAGTTCGTGCTGCTGCTGCGCGCCGGCTCGATCGACGAGGCGCGGCGCGCGATCGTGCGCGTGCTGCGCGTGCTGACCCAGCCCTATCTCGTCGACCCGGAAGCCGACCCGGTGCCGATCACCGCCAGCATGGGCGCGACCCTGTACCCGCTGGACCACAGCGACCCGGAAACGCTGCTGCGCCACGCCGACCACGCGATGTACGACGCCAAGCAGTCCGGGCGCAACGGCTACGTGCTGTTCGACCCGGCCAGCCGCCAGGAGCGCGAAGCGCAGGCGCTGGCGCAGGACGAGATCGAACAGGCACTCGACCGCGGCGAGCTGATGCTGCGCTACCAGCCCAAGGTCGACATGCGCAGCGGCCGCGTCATCGGCTTCGAGGCCCTGCTGCGCTGGGAGCACCCGACCAAGGGCGAACTGCCGCCGCACAGCTTCCTGCCGCGAATCGAGGAAGACCGGCTGCTGGTGCGGGTCGGCGACTGGGTGCTGTCGCAGGCGCTGGAGCACCTCGCGCAGTGGCGTCGCGACGGGCTCGACTTCGCCGTCGGCGTCAACGTATCGGCGCGCCACCTGCGGCGCGAGGACTTCGCGGCGCAGCTGGCGGCGCTGATCGGCCGCCACGGCCATGATCTCGCGCCCTATCTGGAACTCGAGGTCGTCGAGACCGCCGCCATCGCCGCCGAGGACAGCCCGACGACGTCCGAGCAGATGCGGCTGTGCCGCGAGCTCGGCGTGCGCTTCGCGCTCGACGACTTCGGCACCGGCTATTCGCCGCTGCGCTACCTGAAGGATCTGCCGGCGGACACGCTGAAGATCGACCGCAGCTTCGTGCACCACATGCTCGACGACGCCCAGGACCGCGGCATCGTCGAGGGCATCATCAGCCTGGCGCGCACCTTCGGCTGCAGCGTCGTCGCCGAGGGCGTGGAGACGCCGGCGCAGGCGCGCATGCTGCTGGATCTGGGCTGCGACATCGGCCAGGGCACCGGCATCGCCTCGCCGCTGCGCGCCGAGCAGGTCGCGCAGTGGGTGCGCGAATTCCGCGGCGTCTTCGTCATCGCGCCGGCACCCGGCGAAGCCTTGGCTAGACTCGGCGGGTGATCCCGCCCGGTTTTCTGCAAGACCTTCTGGCCCGCGTCGACATCGTCGACGTGGTGGGGTCGCACGTCGAGCTCAAGCGCGGCGGCGCCAATTTCATGGGGCTGTGCCCCTTCCACGCCGAGAAGTCGCCCAGTTTTTCGGTGAGCCCGAGCAAGCAGTTCTATTACTGCTTCGGCTGCGGCGCTTCGGGCGACGCGATCCGCTTTCTGATGGAACACCAGGGCCTGAGCTTCATCGAGGCGGTGCGCGACCTGGCGCAGCGCGTGGGCATGCAGGTGCCCGAGGAGCAGCTGAGCCCCGAGGAGCTGGTGCGCCGCGACCAGCTGCGCGAGCGCCGGCTCTCGCTGGGCGAGGTACTGGTGCGCGCCAACGACTTCTACCGCGGCCAGCTCAAGACCAGCCCACGGGCGATCGGCTACCTGAAGGCCCGCGGCCTCACCGGCGTCGTCGCCGCCCGCTTCGGCCTCGGTTACGCCCCGCCCGGCTGGCGCACGCTGGCCGGCGTCTTCCCGCGCTACGACGACCCGCTGCTCGAAGAGGCCGGCCTCGTGCGCCACCGCGAGCAGGCCGAAGGCGAGGCCGAGGACGGCGAGCGCGGCCGCTACGACTGGTTCCGCGACCGCGTGATGTTCCCGATCCGCAACGTCGGCGGCGAGGTCATCGGCTTCGGCGGCCGCGTGCTCGACGACAGCAAGCCGAAGTACATCAACTCGCCCGAGACGCCGCTGTTCAGCAAGGGCCGCGAACTCTACGGTCTGTTCGAGGCGCGCCAGGCGTTGCGCGAACGCGGCTTCGCGCTCGTCGTCGAGGGCTACATGGACGTGGTCGCGCTCGCCCAGCACGGATTCGCCAACGCGGTGGCGACGCTGGGCACAGCCTGCACCGCCGAGCACGTGCAGAAGCTGTTCCGCTTCACCGACGCGATCGTGTTCTCGTTCGACGGCGACGCCGCCGGCCGGCGCGCCGCCGCGCGTGCGCTTGAGGCGGCGCTGCCGCACGCGAGCGACCTGCGCAGCGTGAAGTTCCTGTTCCTGCCGCCTGAACACGACCCGGACAGCTATGTGCGCGAACTCGGCGCCGAAGCCTTCGAGCAGGCGCTGGCGGCGGCGGTGCCGCTGTCGCGCCAGCTGGTCGAACAGGCGGCCGAAGACGCCGACCTGGAGACCGCCGAAGGCCGCGCCCGGCTGGCCGCGCAGGCGCGGCCGCTGTGGGATGCGCTGCCCGAAGGCAGCCTGAAGGACCAGCTGCTGGGCGAGATCGCCGAGCGCGCCCGGCTGCCGCGCGAGGACCTCGCGCGCCGCTGGGGCCTGCGCCCGGGCGGCGCGGCAGCACC
>NZ_NRRU01000028.1 GCF_016583785.1 Rubrivivax gelatinosus
GTTGGGGGCGGCCTAGCAGGAAGCCTTGCAGTTCGTCGCAGCCGTGCGTGGCCAGGGCCTGGCGCTGGGCTTCGGTTTCGACGCCTTCGGCGGTGACGCGCATGCCCAGGGCGTGCGCCATCGAGACCACCGAGCCGACGATGACGCCGACCTTGGCGTCGCCGGCGAGGTTGTGCGTGAACTCGCGGTCGAGCTTGACCCGGTCCAGCGGGAAACGCCACAGGTGCGCCAGGCTCGAGTAGCCGGTGCCGAAGTCGTCCATCGCGATGCGCACGCCCAGCGCCCGCAGCGCGTGCAGCGCCTGCAGCACGGGCTCGGTGCGCGCCATCAGCAGCGACTCGGTGATCTCCAGCTCCAGCCGCGCCGGCGCCAGGCCGGAGCGGGCCAGCGCGTGCGCCACGGTCTCGACGATGGCGCCGTCGCGGCGGAACTGCGCCGGGCTCAGGTTCACCGCCACCGTCAGCTCGTCCGGCCAGCCGGCGGCCTCGGCGCAGGCAGCGTGCAGCACCCAGGTGCCCAGCTCCTCGATCAGCCCGGTTTGCTCGGCCAGCGCGATGAAGGTCGTCGGCGGCACGAACCCGCGCTCGGGGTGCGGCCAGCGCGCCAGCGCCTCGTAGCCGACGATGCGGCCGCTGGCCGCTTCCTGCAGCGGCTGGAAGTGCAGCGCCAGGCTGTTGCCGGCGAGCGCGTCGCGCAGCTCGACACCCAGCCGGCGGCGGCGCTGCAGCTCGTCGTCCAGGCGCGCGTCGTAGAAGCGGAAAGCCCCCCGGCCGTCGGCCTTGGCGCGCGCCAGCGCGAGGTCGGCGTGCTGCACCAGCTTGTCGGCGCCATCGCCGTCGACGCCGTGCAGCGCGATGCCGATGCTGGCGCCGACCTCGCAGCTGCGGCCGGCCAGCGCGTAGGGCTGCTTCAGGCTGTCGACGATGCGCTGCGCCAGGCCGGCCAGCGCCTCGGCGTCGGCGGTGTCGGCGAGCACCGCGAACTCGTCGCTGCCCAGGCGCGCGACGAGGTCGCCGCTGCGCACCATCGCGCGCAGCCGCGCCGCCACCTGGCGCAGCAACGCGTCGCCGGCACCGCGGCCCAGCCACTCGTTGAACTCGCGGAAGCGGTCCAGGTCCAGGCACAGCACCGCCACCCCGGCACCGGGGCGCTGCGTCGCGCGCTGCAGCGCGACGACGAAGCTGGCGCGGTTGAGCGCGCCGGTCAGCGGGTCGTGCTGCGCCAGATAGTCCATGTGCTCGCGCGCGCTGCGTTCGCCGCGCGCGTGGCTGCGCCACAGCAGCAGCCCGGCCAGGCCGACACCGAGCAGCCCGGCGAGCGCGGTGAAGCCGGCGGCCATGGCCGAGCGTGTCGTCACCGCGGCGATCTCGTCGAGGTCGACGTGGACCTCGGCGGCACCGAGCGGGCCGGACTCGCCGCCGACCGGCAGCCAGACCTCGGCCCGCACCGCGGCGCGGTCGTCGCCGCTGCGATGCAGCTGCACCGACGCGGCGCCGCCAGCGAGCAGACGGCGCACGCGTGCGGCCGCGTCCGCGGGCGCCGCGCCCGGCAGGTCCTGCGAAGCCAGCGTCGCACGGCCGTCGACGGCGTAGAGGCGAAAAGCGTAGACGCCGGTGGCGCCGCGCAGGCCGGCCAGCGGCAGCAGTGCACGCGGTGCCGGCGCCGGCCCGAACAGGCTGTCGGCGCGCGGCACGGCGCGGCCGAGCTGCTGCGTCCAGCCGCGCGCCACGCGCGTGGCGTCTTCCTCGAGGTGGCGCTCGGCGATGCCGTGCAGGCGCAGCGCGACGAGCAGGGTGGCCAGTGCCAGCACCGCCGTCCACAGCGCCACCGCCCGTCCCAGCGACAGGCGCGCGAAATGCTCGCGCTGCGGCGGGCTCAGCATGCGGGGTAGCCGGGCACGCCGCCTGCGGGGGAGCAGATGCGCGAGCGGCCGAGCGGCGACATCGACACCTCCAGGCGTTCACCGCGCGCGGATTCGAAGACGGCCGGCGCCACCTGCGCCTGGGTTTCGCCGTTGGCTTCCAGGCGCGCCGACGCGGCTTCGAGCAGCCGGATGCCGCCGTGTTCGGCGGCGGTCTCGTATTTCAGCTGGCAGCTGTGCGCGACCGCGCAGCCGCAGCCGGGCTGCGAGGCGATCGCCCAGCACCAGTCGGCGCCGGCGTGCACGTCCAGGTGCAGCGCCTGGCCCCGGCGCGCCGCCTCGAGCCGGGCGTCCGCGATGTCGGCGGCCAGCGTCTCGGCGGCGTAACGCAGCCGCGCGCGTTCGACGGCGCCGCCGAAGGAGGGCGCGGCCAGCGAGGCGAGCAGCGCCAGCAGCGCCAGCGCGATCATCGTCTCCAGCAGCGTGAGGCCGCGCGTGGCTTGTCTCATCTGTTCCAGCAGCGGCGGTTGGGGCCGGAGCGGGCGAAGCCGCTGTCGACGGCGAGCGTGAGCGGCGCGCAGTCGGCGTCGCCGGCCTGGGGGCCGCCCGCGGCGGGCGTGGCCAGGGCGCGATAGCGCACCGCGGACTCGGCCTCGACCGTCAGCGTGTAGTGGCCGGCCTCGCTGCGGGTGCCGATGCGCAGCGCCTCCAGCGTCGCGGCGTAGTGGCCGTGTTCGTCGCGGTAGCGTTCCTGCGCCGCCTGCAGCCGCGTCAGCGCCTGCACCGCGTCGACGCGCCGCGCCTTCATCAGGCTGCCCTGCCAGCTGGGCAGGGCGATGCCGGCGAGGATGCCGGTGATGGCGCAGGCCGACATCACGTCGATCAGGCTGAAGCCGCGCGCGGCGCGACCGGTGCGTCGTGTGTTCACAGCGACATCAGCCGGCGCCGCTTCTGCGTCACGTCGATCCAGTGCTGCAGCGCGCGCTGCGTGCCCGGCGCCAGCGCCGCCCACTCGCAGCCCAGGCGCACGCCCTGGACGTCGGCGGGCAGGGCGGTGACGTGGCGCAGCGCCAGCGTGGTCGTGAACCGGGTCTCGACGTCGAGTTCGATCTGGACGTCGGCGATCAGGATGCCCGCGGCCATGGCCGGCACGTCGTGCGGCAGCAGCAGCGCGCAGCCGCCGGCGCTGATGTCGATGACGCGCAGCGCCAGCGCCATGTCCGGGATCGACGGGTGGCGCAGGCGTGCCGTCGGCGCCTGGCGGCCGTGCGGACGCACGCGGTAGGCGCCGCGGCGCTGGAAGCGGTAGAGCGCCCGCGGGATCTCCGCCTGCAGCGCGCAGGCGCGCGCGCCGCGCACCAGCAGCAGGCCCTGCAGTTCGAATTGCAGCTTGATGCTGTCGAGGTAGGCGACGGCGACGGCCTCGTCGGCCTCGACCAGGCTCTGCAGCCCCGGAATGCCTTCGTCGGCGCTGAAAGCCAGGCGGCCGGCGCCGGCGTCGACCGACCACAGCGTCGTCGTCAGGCCGGTGCCGTCGGGCGCGTTCAGGTGCACCGGGATGCTGCCGTCGCAGAGCTGGCGCAGCAGCGCCTGCAGCTCGCGCGGGTGGTCGACGCGGAACTCGGACCACCGGTCGGTCGAGCCGTCGCTGTCGAGATCGGCAGGGCGGGTGTCCTGGAACATGTCGCTTGATTCTCGAAACGGCAACCGCCGCCCGGGCGGCGGCGGAAAAGGAGGGTGTTCAGTGCAGCGTCTTCTGGCGGCCGGCCAGCGTGTCGTCCAGGTCCTGCAGCCAGGGCTCCGCCAGGTGCCGGATCTCGGCGTCGTTGATCAGGATGCGCTGCATGATGCGCGACTTGGCCTTGGCCGCCTCCGCGTCCAGCGAGGCTTCGCGGGCAGCATGTTTGAGCTGGCTGATCAGCAGCACGCAGGCGCCCTCGAGCTTGACGACCTCGTCCCAGTTGCCGGCCTTGGCGGCGGACAGCATGTCCGCGCTCGCCTGCTCGATGGCCTCGTAGTACTTCAGGAGGTCGGTGTTCATCGGAAGGGTCCTTTGGATGGCAGGGTCGGCCGTTCAGCCCCGGCCGGTGGCGCCGACCTTGTCGCCGATCGCCGACCAGGCCTCGCGCAGCGGCTGTATCAGGCGCTGGCATTCGTCGAGGATGTTCTCGTCGTTGCGGAGGTTGGCCTGCGTCAGGCGCAGTTCGAGGTAGGCGTAGAGGTCGTTCAGGTCCTGCGCCAGCGCGCCGCCGGCCTTCAGGTCCAGGCTGCCGCGCAGGCCTTCGCCGACGATGCGCAGCGCACGCTGGATACCGCGGTTCTTGCGTTCGATCTGGCCCGTGCGCATGCCCCCGCGGGCCTGGGCGACGGCGTCCATGTAGCCTTCGAACAGCATGTTGACCAGCTGGTGCGGCGAGGCGCCGCTGACGCCGGTTTCGGCGCCGATGTGCCGATAGGCGTTGGCGAACTGCTGCGGGCGGGCATACGCGGTGGCGGTGCTGAACATGGTGTGGTTCGGAAAGGGGAATCAGCGACAGTGACGGATTTATCGGCTGGTCCGGCACGCACTTGAGGCGGAAAAACCGCCGGCCGGGCGGCGCTGTTGCTCACCTGGGCCGCACACCGGCTCCACAAGGCCGACGGCCCCGCCCCGCAGCGAGCGGGACGGGGCCGTCGGGGCGGCCAGCGGCTTTTAGTTGTTCGAGTTGTTCAGCGCCGTGAGCTGCTGGCTGACGTAGTTCGACAGGCCCGACAGCGAGGCCATGCTCGCGTCCAGCGCCTGGTACTGGCGGCGGATGCGGGCCTCGGTCAGCGCGAGCCGGGTCTCCATCGCCGTCTGGCTCTTGTCGTTGGTCTCGATCTGGTTCTTCAGGCCGTCGCTGCGCGACGTCAACAGCCCCTCGGAGCTGAGCACGATGTTGCCCAGGTCGCGGAAGCGGTCCATGAAGCCCGAGCTGGCGCTGTCGCTGCCGTCGGCGGCGAAGAGCTTGCGCAGCTCGTCGCGGTTGCCGGTGAGCGCGTTCTTCAGCTTGGTGTCCTTGACTTCCAGCAGGCCGTTGGCGTCCATCGAGATGCCGATGTCGGACAGCCTCGAGTACACCGACGAGGCCGTGCTGCCTTCGTTGATGACGCCGCGCAGCTGCATCAGCAGGTTGCCGGTGGTGCGGTCGCCCTGCAGCGTGCCGCCGCTCTTGGCGGTCTCGTCGTACTTGGTCTGCTCCTTGATGTAGCCGGCCAGCGTGTTGAACGCCGAGACGAAGGTGTCGACGGCCTTGAGCACGGCGTCGTCGTCGGCGGTGACGGCGACCGCGACGTCGCTGGTCGTCACCTTGTTCAGCGTCAGCGTCATGCCGTCGGCGATGTTCTTCAACGTGTTGTTCGACGAGGACACCGCGATGCCGTTGATCGTCGCCAGCGCGTTGACCGCCGTCTGGTTGCGCGTCATCGGCGACGTGGCGGTGGCGCTGTAGGCCAGGGCCGACAGCCCAGTGGCGGCGTCGCCGTCGTCGGTGGTCTCGGTGGCGGTGATGCGGAACGCGTTCTCGGCGCCGGTCTCGGTCGAGCGCAGCGCCAGCCGTGCGCCGCTGGCGTCGTTGATGATGCTGGCTGTGACGCCGGTCTTGGACGCGTTGATCTTGTCGCGGATCTTCTCCAGCGTGTCCTCGCCCTCGCCGATCGTCAGCGTCACCGGCGTGCTGCCGCTCTTGGCGTTGAAGCCGGTGGGCGTGGGCTCGCCGGTCCAGCTGCCGAGCTCGATCTTGAGCGTGCCGGTACCGAAGGTGGCCTTGGACGACGAGAAGACCTGGCTCGAGACGGTCTGCGCGCCGGCGAGCTGCTGCACGCGGACGGCGTAGTTGCCGACCGTCGCGCCGGTCTCGGTGCTCACCGTCACCGAACTGGTGTCGGCGCTGGTCGCGGCGGTCTGCTTCCACAGCAGCACCGAGGACATCGCGTTGGCCGCGTCCTTCATCGCCGAGGTATAGCTGGTGAGCTGGCCGATCGCCGACAGCTTGGTCTGCAGCGAGGTTTCGGACTTCTGCAGCAGGTTCAGCGGGCGCTTCTCGAGCGCCATCAGCTGGCTGACGATCGATTCGACGTCGAGGCCGCTGCCGACACCGGTGGATGTGATCGTTGCCATGAATACTCCTCGGGATGTCAGCGTGTCATCGGCCGACGGGGGGTGAACTTGAGGGTCCGGCCGCGGCCGGTGCCCAAGGCATCACGCCGTACGGCGCCGGGCGCGCTGCGCCCGCCGCGGTACGGCGTGTGCGGGCCGGGCTCAGCCGTCGCGCGTGAAATCGCGCTCCGGCCTGAGCCAGGCGTGCGGGGCCTTCCGGCCCCGCACGTCCAGGCTCAGCCCTGCAGCAGGCGCAGCACCTGCTGCGGCAGCTGGTTGGCCTGGGCGACCATCGCGTTGCCGGCCTGCTGCAGGATCTGGGCGCGGCTCAGGTTCGCGGTCTCGGCGGCGAAGTCGGCGTCCATGATGCGGCTGCGTGCTGCCGACTGGTTTTCCGACGAGACCATCAGGTTGGAGATGACGGCGTCGAAGCGGCTCTGCGAGGCGCCCAGCGTCGCGCGTTCGGAGTTGACCTTGTTGATCGCGTCGTCGATGCCGTCGATGACCAGGCCGATGTCGGTGACGGTGGCGGCCGAGCCGATGGTCTTGCGCGTGCCGGCGACGTCGGCGTAGGTGCCGGCGATCGAGGTGATCTCGGTGGCCTGCGTCAGGTCCGAGGTCGTCAGCACGATGGTGTCGTCGTCGGTGGTGTTGGCGCCGACCTGGAATGTCAGCGACGCGGCCTCCGAGCCGAGGATGTGCTTGCCGTTGAAGGTGGTGCCGCCCAGCACGCGCTGGATTTCCTTGGCGAGCTCGCCGAACTCCTTGTCCAGCGACTCCTTGTCGTCGTCGGAGTTCGAGGCGTTGCGCGCCTGCACCGCCAGTTCACGCATGCGCTGCAGCGCGTCGCCGACCTTGCCCAGCGCCCCTTCGGCCGTCTGCGCCATCGAGATGCCGTCGTTGGCGTTGCGGATCGCGACGTTCATGCCGCGAACCTGGGCGTTCATGCGTTCGGCGATCGCGAGACCGGCGGCGTCGTCCTTGGCGCTGTTGACGCGCAGACCGGAGGACAGTCGCTGCATCGATGTCGAGAGCGATGCCTGCGAGGTCGCGAGATTTCTCTGCGCGTTCAGCGAGGCCAAGTTCGTGTTGATGGTCTGCGGCATGTCGAGTGCTCCTCAGGTGGCGATGGCTTCCGGCCACCGCCCCGACCGTGAATCCGGGTGATCCGCCGCGAAAGGCGCGACAGGACATGGCTGGATTGTGCGAAGGGCTTGAGCCCGTCGATCGGCCGAAATGAGGCGGAATGACCGCGCAGTTCGGACCCCTGAACGCGGCGCGACCCCGGCGGGCGGGGCCCGACCGGGGTCGCGTGGAGGCCTGCGGGGCGACGCCCCGGTGGCCGCTCAGCGCAGCAGCGAGAGCACCTGCTGCGGCAGCTGGTTGGCCTGGGCGACCATGGCGTTGCCGGCCTGCTGCAGGATCTGCGCGCGGCTCAGGTTCGCGGTTTCGCTGGCGAAGTCGGCGTCCATGATGCGGCTGCGGGCGGCCGACTGGTTCTCGATCGAGGTCTGCAGGTTCGAGATCACGGCGTCGAAGCGGCTCTGCGAGGCACCCATCGTCGCGCGCTCGGTGTTGACTTTGTCGATCGCGTCGTCGATGGCGTCGATGACGGTCTTGATGTCGTCGGTGGTCGCCGTCGAGTCGATCTTGGCGCGCGTCGTGTCGACGCTGCCATAGGTGCCGGCCACCGAGGTGATGTTGGTGTCGCCGGTCATGTCGACGGTGACGATGTCGATCGTGTCGTCGGTGGTCGTGTTGGCGCCGATCTGGAAGGTCAGCGAACCCGCTTCGGAGCCGAGGATGTGCTTGCCGTTGAAGCTGGTGCCGCCGAGCACGCGCTGGATTTCCTTGGCGAGCTCGCCGAACTCCTTGTCCAGCGAGTCCTTGTCGTCGTCGGAGTTGGAGGCATTGCGCGCCTGCACCGCCAGTTCGCGCATGCGCTGCAGCGCGTCGCCCACCTTGCCCAGCGCGCCTTCGGCGGTCTGGGCCATCGAGATGCCGTCGTTGGCGTTGCGTGTCGCCACCGACATGCCGCGCACCTGGGCATTCATGCGTTCGGCGATCGCCAGGCCGGCGGCGTCGTCCTTGGCGCTGTTGACGCGCAGGCCCGAGGACAGGCGTTGCATCGAAGTCGTCAGCGATGCCTGCGACGTCGCGAGATTGCGCTGCGCATTCAGCGAGCCGAGGTTCGTGTTGATGATCGAGGGCATGTCCGCTCCTGTCGAGTGAAGAGGTCCCGGCCGGTGGACTGCTGGAGCCTGGCGGGATGGGCGTGATGTCTGATAGCAGTATCGGAAGCGCGTCGTCGCCGCTTGACCGCACCCATGCCTCGATAAGACGGGGTCTTCAGGCCCATTTCTTCACTCGCCCCGCGGCCCACCAAGACAAACGCCGCCCGAAGGCGGCGTTTGCGGAGGAGGCCGCCGGAGCGGCCGTTCGATCAGCGCAGCAGCGACAGGACCTGCTGCGGCAGCTGGTTGGCCTGGGCGACCATCGCGTTGCCGGCCTGCTGCAGGATCTGCGCGCGGCTCAGGTTCGCGGTTTCGCTGGCGAAGTCCGCATCCATGATGCGGCTGCGTGCGGCCGACTGGTTCTCCACCGAGATCTGCAGGTTCGAGATCACGGCGTCGAAGCGGCTCTGCGAGGCGCCCATCGTCGCGCGCTCGGTGTTGACCTTGTCGATCGCATCGTCGAGCGCATCGATGACGCCACCGATGTCGGTGTTCGATGCCGACGAGTCGATCTTGGCGCGCCCGGCGCCGGTGTTGTCGGTGCCGGCGACCGACGTGATGTTGGCGTCGCCGGTCATGTCGACCGTGACGATGTCGATCGAGTCGTCACTCGTCGTGTTCGCGCCCACCTGGAAGGACAGCGAGCCGGCTTCGGAGCCGAGGATGTGCTTGCCGTTGAAGGTGGTCCCGCCGAGCACGCGCTGGATTTCCTTGGCGAGTTCGCCGAATTCCTTGTCCAGCGAGTCCTTGTCGGCGTCGGAGTTCGACGAGTTGCGGGCCTGCACCGCCAGTTCGCGCATGCGCTGCAGCGAGTCGCCGACCTTGCCCAGCGCGCCTTCAGCCGTCTGCGCCAGCGAGATGCCGTCGTTGGCGTTGCGCGCCGCGACGTTCATGCCCTTGATCTGAGCGTTCATGCGCTCGGCGATCGCCAGGCCGGCGGCGTCGTCCTTGGCGCTGTTGACACGCAGCCCCGAGGACAGGCGCTGCATCGACGTGGACAGCGCGCTCTGCGAGGTCGAGACGTTGCGCTGTGCGGTCAGCGAATTGATGTTCGTGTTGATGATCGATGCCATTTGATGACTCCAGTCAGTATTCGATCCAATTTCCCGGCGAGAGCGCCGGCATATACCGGATGCTGCGGACGCCTCTCGGCGTGGCACGGCAACCTGCTGCCTGCCGGCGGCCCGCTGCTCTCGCAACTGGCACCCGGCACGCCCGCGCTAGTCAACCGTGGGGCCTTCGGAATACGCTCTGACGTGCTTCCTGGGGCATCGGCCGGCCAACCGGACCACGGAACCCGCTTTCACAAATCCCGTTGAGGGCTGTATCGGAGCGAACCCGGCGGAACTTGAGGCCTGTTCGTCATCGACTAGCACGCAGCCCGGGCGGGTGGGGGCACGCGATGCGGCGTAATGCACGCGAAACCGGGTGCTGTTGCGACCTTTGCGCCCGCTGTACGCTGCCTAAAGTCGGGGCCAGTGCCTGGCGTGGTTCGCGCCAGTGTCCGCGTCCACGCCCGGAGCTCTCATGTCCCCAGCCCTTTCCGCCCCGACCCGCCCGCAGCCGCCGAACGTGCCGCAGCGCGGCAGCCCGGGTGCGCATCAGCAGTGGACCCAGGGCGTCGCGCTCGCGCGCCAGGGTCGTCTCGCCGAGGCCGCCGCCTGCCTGGAGCGCGCGACGCGCCAGTCGCCGCACGTGCCACTGTATTGGCTGAACCTGGCGAGCGTGCGGCGCAAGCTGTTCCGCTCCAGCGAGGCCATCGACGCCGCGCGCCGCGCCTTCACGCTCAACGCCAGCGACGACACCGCCTGCCACCTGCTGGTCGAGCTGCTGCGCACCAACAACCGCGGCGCCGAGGCGCTGCAGGCGCTGGACGAGCTCGACGAACGCACGCCGCGCAACGCGCGCCACTGGCTGCTGCGCGGCTCGCTGCTGATGACGGCGCAGGAGTGGCAGGGCGCCGCGCTCGCCTTCCTGCAGGTGCTGCAGGCCAAGCCGGCCGACATCGAGGCCTACCAGCAGCTCGGCTTCGCACTCGCCAACCTGCGCCGCTTCGGCGACTCGGCCGAGTGTTTCCGGACCATCGCCATCCTCGAGCCTTCGCATTTCGGCGCCGCGGTCTACGCCGCCCACTACGCCGCCTGGGCCTGCGACTGGGCCCAGGGCGAAGCCGACATGCAGCGGCTGGCGGGCGCGCTCGCGCTGCAGACCGACCCGACGCAGACGACCTCGTTCAGCCCCTTCTGCCTGCTGTCGATGAACGACGACGCCGGGCTGCACCGTGCCGCCGCCGAGATCGAGGCCGCGCGCATCGAGCGCCTGGTCATCGCCGGCGCCGGCCGCGGCGCCTACACCGCCTGGCCGCGTGCCGCCGAGGCGGTGGCCGCCGGCCGCATCCGTGTCGGCTTCGTCTCGGCCGACTTCCGCACCCACGCCACCAGCATGCTGGCGGTGCGCACTTTCGAGCGCCTGCCGCGCGATCGTTTCGAGGTCGTGCTCTATTCGCACGGCAGCGACGACGGCTCGGCGCTGCGCCAGCGCATGGTGGCCGCGGCCGACCGCTTCGTCGACTGCAGCGAGATGAGCGCCACCGAGCAGGCGCAGGCGATCCACGACGACGGCATCGCGCTGCTCGTCGACATGAGCGGCTACACCGGCAATACCCGCCTGGGCGTGTTCGCGCTGCGCCCGGCGCCGGTGCAGACGCTGTGGCTGGCCTATCCGAGCACGCTGGGCGCACGTTTCGTCGACTACGTGATCGGCGACCCGATCCTGACCCCGCTGGAGCACGCCGAGGACTTCACCGAAAAGATCGCGCAGCTGCCGGTCTGCTACGAGCCCACCGACCCGCTGCGCGAGCACCCCGAGGCCTCGTCGCGTGCCGACGCCGGGCTGCCCGAGCACGCCTTCGTCTTCGCCTGCTTCAACCAGAGCTACAAGATCACCGAGCCGGTGTTCTCGCGCTGGTGCCGCATCCTCGAGCGTGTACCCGGCAGCGTGCTGTGGCTGCTGGTGCCGCAGGTCGAGATCCAGGCCGCGCTGCGTGCCCACGCCGCCGAACGCGGCATCGCCAGCGAACGCCTGGTCTTCGCCCCCTTCGTCACGCCCAGCGAACACCTGGCGCGGCTGCCGCAGGCCGACCTGTTCCTCGACACCTTCCCCTACGGCGCACACACGACCTGCTCGGACGCGCTGTGGATGGGGCTGCCGGTGCTGACCCAGCTCGGCCGCAGCTTCTCGGCGCGTGTCGCCGCCAGCCTGCTGTCTGCCGTCGGCCTGCCCGAGCTGGCGGTCGACTCCGGCGAGGCCTACGAGGAGCTCGCGGTGCGCCTGGCGACCGAGCCCGGCGAGCTCGCGCGCGTGCGCGCGCATCTCAGTGAGAAGCGGCTCGAGCTGCCGCTGTTCGACAACGAGCGCTTCACCGGCGAACTCGGCGCGCTCTTCGCGCGCATGGTCGGGCGCTGGCGCGACGGCCTGCCGCCGGCCGCGCTGCCCTGCGAAGACCGGACGCCGGCCTGAGCCGCCCCCAGACCCACCCCCGCGCGAACATGTTCAGCCGAATCCTGATCACAGCCGATGTCCTGCGTCCGTTCCCGCGCGAGCGGGAATGGGAGAGCGCCACCTGGAAGAACGCCCGCTGGCTGCGCCACATGCTGGCCCCGGCCTTGCGCCACTGCGGCCACGAGCCGGAGCTGTTGTCCTGGGACGAGCGCCTGCAGCCCGGGCGCGAGACCTGGTTCGACACGCCGATGCTGTACCGGCGCCTGGGGCGCGAGCTGACGCTCGAGTCCTGGGCGACGCTGGCGCGCTCGACGACGGCGCCGCAGGCGCTGATCGACGCGCTCGAGGCCCCGTGCCGCGACGCGCTCGTCGTCGGCTACGAGATGCCCGAGGTGATGATCGACGCGCTGACGCGGCTGAACCGCCCCTTCGTCGACATCATCCTGCACCCCTGGCGCTTCCTGCCCGACCTGGTGTTCGCGCTGCGCACCAACGTGCCGGCGTTCGAGCACGTGATCCGCGCGCAGCGGCTGACCGACCGCGCCGCCGCCACCCAGGCCGAGCGCATCCAGGCCAAGGCCGCCTGGATGAAGCCGGTGGCGCCGATGCCGCCCGGCACGGTGCTGGTGGTCGGGCAGGTGTCCTCGGACCGCGCGATGGTCGGCACCGACGGCGGCTTCGTCACGCTGGCGCAGCATCTGCCGCGGCTGCACGAGCTGTGCTGCGAGCACCCGCTGGTGCTGTATCGCGCCCATCCCTATGCCGGCGACCAGGACCCTTCGGCGCAGGCCGTCGCCCGGCTGCCGGCGATCCGCCCGACGACCGAAAACTTCTACCAGCTGCTGAGCCAGCCCGAACTCGAGGGTGTGGTCGCGCTGAACTCCAGCTGCCTCGTCGAGGCACGCGCCTTCGGCCGCTGGAGCGAGAACCTCGTGCCCTTCCTCTACGACTTCGACGCCAATCAGCCGGCGCGCGACGGCGCCCCCGGCTCCCCGGTCCCGCTGTCCGGCTGCTGGATCGAACCCTGCTTCTGGCAGGCACTGCTGAAGGGTGAGAGCGCCGGGACCGGCGTCTTCGCCGACCCGGGGCCCAACGTGCTGCGGCGCTCGATGAACGCCGACTGGGGTTACGGTTTCATCGAACAGGTGTGCGCATGAGTTCCGAACGTACTTCCGACGCCGGCGCCGATGTCGCCGCCGCTTTCGAGGCCCTGTCCGGCGGCGACATCGTGCCGGCCAGCGAACTGATCGAGCGCGGGCTGCACCAGCACCCGCAAGACAGCCGCTTCCGGGTACTGAAGGCGGCGCTTGCCGACTCCGACGGCCGCCGGCACGACGCCTTCGCCGAGCTGTGGCGCGCGCTTGCCGCCGAGCCGGATTCGGTGCTGGCGCGCGACGAGCTGCTGCGGCTGGCGGTCACGCCGCGCACCGACCCGCTCAGCGTGCGCAAGAACTTCGCGCTCGCCAGCGGCGAGCGCCAGACCGCGACCAAGCTGGAGCAGATCCGCGCCGACCATCGCGTGCGCTACGCACTGGCCGCACGCTGGCTGCGCGAGCGCTTCGCGACGCCGCGCCGACTCACCGGGCTGGACGTGTTCTGCGGCAACGGCTACGGCAGCCGCATGGTCAGCGACCTCGCGGGCGTGCGCATGCTGGGCCTGGACGGCTCGGCCGAGGCGGTCGCGACGGCGCAGCGCGCCTACGGCAGCCATCGCACCGTGTTCGGCCATGCGCTGTTTCCTTTCCAGATCGATGCGCCGCTGTTCGACTTCGCGATCAGCTTCGAGTCCGTCGAGCACGTCGACGACTCCCGGGGGCTGATCGAGCAGATGGCGTGTGCCACCGACGGCCCGCTGATCGTCTCGGTGCCGAACGAGCCCGGGCTGCCGTTCGCGC
This sequence comes from Rubrivivax gelatinosus, assembly GCF_016583785.1. Classification (GTDB taxonomy): domain Bacteria; phylum Pseudomonadota; class Gammaproteobacteria; order Burkholderiales; family Burkholderiaceae_C; genus Rubrivivax; species Rubrivivax gelatinosus_B. The sequence goes on from NZ_NRRU01000028.1 coordinate 13,609, forward strand.
GCTTCGGCCACCGCTTCGAACACCACGTGCGCCATTTCGAGCGTGCCGAGATCGTCGAGCTGCTCGCCAGCGTCGGCCGCACCCGCATCGTCGCCGAGTACGGCCAGCAGGTCTACCGCATCGAGCGCGGCGACATGGTCGGCCTGGTGCCCGAGGCGGAGATGGGTCTGCGGCCGTTCGATGCGGCCGGCAGCCAGTTCCTGATCCTGATCGCCGAGGCCGAAGCGACCGGCTGAACGGTCGCGGCGCCGGCGATCGTCCCGGGCCGGCCATGCGCCGGCCCGTCTGCAGATGAAGGAGTCGCAAGTGAAACTCAACGTCGGCTGCGGCAACGTGCACCGCATCGAAGGTTATGTGCACATCGATGCGCGGCACACGCCGATCACCGATCGTGTCTGCGATGCATGGGCAATCGACCTGCCGCCGGGCTCGGTCAGCGAGATCTACAGCCGCCACATGCTCGAGCACCTCACGGTGGACAAGGCGCGCCTGGCGCTGGCCTGCTGGTCCCGGCTGCTCGCGAGCGGCGGCCTGCTGCACGTCGTCGTGCCTGACATCGCCTTCCACGCCCGCCAGCTGCTGGGGCTTTCCAGCAGCAACCTGCCCGACCAGGACCTGCACGCGATGGCCGGCTTCTACGGCTGGTGCGACCCCGAGCGCGGCGGCTCGGAGTACGACGCGCACCGCTGGGGCTGGACGCGCGAGAGCCTGACCGTCGCGCTGTACGAGACCGGTTTCTCCAAGGTGCGCCGGCTCGTGACCGGCACCGACACCGAGCCCTGGCATCTGAACCTGCAGGCCTGGCGCTGAAGCCGGCCTCGCGGCCCCGTGGGCCGCCGCGCTGGCGACGCCGGCACGACGTTCGCCGGGCGTGCGCCTGCACCCCGGCTCCCGTTTCCTTCGACGAGGGCAGCGGCCGCAGCGGCCGCTGCCCTCGCGGCCTTCAGGCGCGCCGCGCGATCGGCCGGAACACCAGCCGCAGCGCGGCCTTGCCGCTGATCGGGTTGGCGCCGGCCGGCAGCATCAGCAGCGAGTCGGTCCCTTCGAACTCCAGCAGGCCGTGGCCGTGGTCCTTGATGCCGGCGTGCAGCAGCTGCGCCATCACGTCGGCCTCTTCGGTCATCGCCGCCAGCGGCACGATCTCGGCGCTGTGCAGCTGGATCCAGCCGTAGTCGCGGCCGAAGGCCAGGCCGACGTTGCCTTCGCCGTTGGCCAGCGGCACGAGCGCGCTGAAGTAGCCGTCGTGCGTGGCGGTGGCCACGATCTCGGCGTGCATCGTGCGGTCGCCGCGCGGGATCACCGCCAGCAGCGGCTCGCTGCGCGTGGACCAGTCGGTCTGGACCATCGGCATGCCAAAGCGCGCGTGCGCGAGCATCGCCGTCGACAGCTCCAGGCCGGCCGCACGCAGCTCGGCGGGCAGCGCCATGCGGCCGCCGCCGTGTGCGCTGCGCATGTAGAACAGGCCGTGCCTGCGCAGGCCTTCGAGGCCGGCGTCGATGTCGAAGAGCTTGCGCGCGACGCCGCTGCCGAGGTTGATCTCGAGCGTGAAGTTCGCCAGGTGGGCGAGTTCCATCGCGTTCGGGAAGAACAGCAGCCGGCCCAGGCTGCCGAGCGCTTCGTCGCGCAGCACGGTCGCCGGCGGCAAGCGCCGCGCGGCGCGGAAGTAGGCCTGGGCCTCGCGCGCGAAGCGCAGGCTCTCGGCCTGGATCGGCTCGACCATCGCCGACTGGCCGTCCTGCGCCGAGTCGGTCTCGAACACCGGGCTGCCGTCGTCGGCATAGCCGACGGTGCTGGCGCCGTCGGTCGAGGTCAGCGTCTCCAGCAGGCCGATGTAGGTCTGTACGATCTTCAGCGCACGCTCGTCGAGCCAGCTGCGGTCCAGCAGGCCCTTGAAGCCCTCGTCGACCGCGCCGACGGCGAGCAGGTAGCGTCCCAGCACCTCGACCTTCCAGTCCTGGCTGAAGGTCGGGCCCAGCACGCGCTGGATCGTTCCGGCGTAGCCCAGGTCGACCAGCACCAGCGTGTCGCCCGGCTGCATGCCGGTCTCGCGTTCGAGATAGCGGCGCAGCCGCTCGCGGTGCGCGGCCGAGGCGGTGACGATCTCCGCCAGCACGTGCGCCTGGCGCACGCCGCGCAGAAAGGTCTGCAGCGGCGTCGCGCTCGCCTCGGCCTGCTCGACGAGCAGGGCGGTGCGCTGCGGCGACAGCAGCAACTGGCGCGCGATCATCGGCAGCGACAGGTTGCGCGAGAAGTTGGCCAGGTACTGGTCGACGTCCTCCTGGGTGCGGAACGATGCCGCGTAGGCGCTGAAGCGGCTGATGTGCGCCGAGTACGCGGTGCAAGCGCCGCCGATCGCACGGTAGGTCTGCAGCGGCAGGTACGCGTCGCGCATCAGGAACACGAGCTTGACCTGCGACCGCGTGGCCGCGAGTGCCGCCGCCTCTTCGTCGATCCAGGCGGCGAAGGCGTGCATCAACGGGCCCAGGCTGTCGTGGCCGATCGAGGCCTGCGGCGTGCCGGACTGGTGGCCGTGGCTGGCGTGCACCGGCCGGTAGGGCATGTGCAGCGGGCGCTGCTGGCGCACGCTCGGGTCGAACAGCGCGACGACGTTGGCCGCCATGCGCCGGCGCTGCTGGCCTTGCTCGTTCTCGTGCAGCAGGTGCGTCGCCGACATCGCCACCGCGCGCGGCGCGGTGAAGTCGGCAGCCTTGTTGTCGCCGACGTGCAGGATGGCAGGCGAGTTGCCGAGCTGGTTGAGCTGGGCGAGCTTGAACAGCCCTTGCTCCTTGCACATGCCGTGTTCGCACGAGACCACGATCTCGCCGATCGCGGCGCTGGCGTCGGCCGGCAGCGCGTGCTCGAGCAGGCGGCGCAGGCGCGGCGCGTCGAAATAGGTGTCGCTGACGATCGTCACCGGCAGCCCGCGCGTGCGGGCTTCGCGCAGCAGGCGCACCGCGCCGGGCAGCGCGTGGCAGGCGTTCATCTCGGCGGCGAGTTCGTCCTCGGCCAGCCAGGCCAGCATCTCACGGCTCAGGCCGGGGCGTGCAGCGAGGTAGATCTGATCCAGCGTGACCTCGGTGCGGCCGGTGCGCACGAGCTGGAGCTGGCGCGCGAAGAACTCGCCCTTCTGGCGCATCGTCGCGTCGATACCCGCGGCCTTGAACGCCGGCCGGCGCTGCATGTCGTAGAACACGTCGGTCGGGTGGTCGGTGTGGCGCCACAGGATGGTGTCGAAGCAGTCCAGCGTCAGCGCACGCACGCCCTCGGTCTCGTCGAGCAGCTGGCCCAGCGCGTCGGGGCGCGTCAGCAGCGGCACGTAGACCTTGGGCGTCGCGTCCGCCTGCTCGAGCGGGTCGGCGGCGGCCGGCGCGGGGCGAGCGGCGCTGGCGGCTTCGATCTGCAGCAGCTTGCTGCGGCACAGGTCGACCAGTTCGGGCTGGCTGGCGAAACGTTCGGCGCGCGCGCCTTCGGTCAGCTCGAGGAACAGCTCGCGCGCTTCGTCGGCCTCGCCAACGGCGTCCAGCGACAGCGCCAGCGCGAAGGCGCTGTCGTCGTGCTCGGGTTTGGCGGCCAGCGCCTCGCGCGCCGCCTGGATGCACTGGCGGTGGCGTCCGGCTTGCAGGTGCAGCGTCGCCAGGTCGCCGAGCAGGTCGGCGTGTCCGGGCTGCAGCTTCAGCGCCTCGTTGAGCATGCGCAGCGCCTGCTTGTGGTCGGTGGCGTTGAGCTCGAAGGCCGCCTGGCGGACCTCGCGGACAGCGCGTTCGGTGGGCGTCATGGTGTTCATCGTGCGGTGCCTCTTGGGTTGGCAGGCGTGGCGGGGTGGGTCAGGGCGCCGGCTGAGCGCGGCGCTGCGCCGTCAGGCGCCGCGCCAGTGCGAGCGCCGCGGCGACGACCTGGTCCATGTTGTAGTAGCGGTACTGCGCCAGCCGGCCGAGGAAGAAGACCTCGGTCTCGGCCTCGGCCAGCGCCTCGTAGCGCTTGTAGAGCGCTTCGTTGGCGGGGTTCGGGATCGGGTAGTAGGGCTCGGCGCCGGGGGCGTCCATGTCCTGCGGGATCTCGCGCACGACCGAGCTGCCGGCGTGCTGCTGGCCGCTCAGGTGCTTGAACTCGGTGATGCGCGTCCAGGCGTGGTCGTTCGGGTAGTTGACGGTGCCCACCGGCTGCAGCTGCGTGGTGCCGGCCAGGTGTTCGTGCTCGAAGCGCAGGCTGCGGTAGGGCAGGGCGCCGAAACGCCGGCCGTAGAACTCGTCGATCGGGCCGGTGAAGACGGTGCGGCGGCGGTCCAGGCCGGCGACCGCGGCGTATTCGACGCCGGTGCGGACCTCGATGTTCGGGTGCGCGAGCAGGCGCTCGAACAAACGCGTGTAGCCCTCGGCCGGCATCGCTTGGTAGCGGTCGCTGAAGTAGCGGTCGTCGTCGTTGGTGCGCGTCGGGATGCGGGCGGCCACGCCGCCGGCGAGCTCGGACAGGTCCAGCCCCCACTGCTTGCGCGTGTAGCCGCGGAAGAAGCGCTCGCACAGGTCGCGGCCGACCGAGTTCAGCACCACGTCCTCGCTCGTGCGGATGGGCTCGCGCGGCTCGCGCACGCGCTCCAGGAACGCGGCGACGCCGGCTTCGTCGAGGTCCAGCCCGTAGAGCGAGTTGATCGTCGTGCGGTTGATGGGCAGCGGATAGGCGCGGCCGGTGCTGGCGTCGGGCACCGCGAGCACCCGGTGCTCGTACGGGCGCCAGGTGGTGAAGCGCGAGAGCCAGCCGAACACGCTTTCGCTGTTGGTGTGAAAGATGTGCGGGCCGTATTCGTGGACCAGCACGCCTGCGGCGTCGAGGCGGTCGTAGGCGTTGCCCGCCACGTGCGGGCGCTTGTCGACGACGAGCACGCGTTCGCCGGCTTCGGCGAGTTCGCGGGCAGTGACCGCGCCGGCGAAACCGGCGCCGACGATGAGGGTGTCCATCCGGGCTCCTGGCCGGTGTGGCGGCACGTCGTGACGAGACGCGCCGCGGCAGCCCACCGGCATGACGTCAGTCTAGGCAGCGGTGTCGGATGACAGCGCCCCGAAATGGACCGCGAAACCCCGGCTGTTCGGCGCTGCCGCGCCAAGCCCCGACGGGGTCGGTGTCATCCGTGCAAGTGCTTGTCGCGCCAGAGGAAATCCGCTGTGGACGGAGGCCTGCGGCGGCCCGCTGGAGACGCCGCCATCGGACGACACGCTCATGCCTTGTAGGAATTTGCCTGACACGGGGGATGGAAAAACCGGGACTGAAGCCACGGAAGTGAACCGATGTTGCCGTTCATCTCCGGTCCCTACAGTCCGTATCACACCAGTCGCCCCCCGACACACACAGGAGTACCGAGATGACCGCCGACCAGATCCTCGCCGAAATCCGTGAAGCCAACCTCTCGTACCTGATGCTGGCCCAGAGCCTCATCCGTACCGACCGCGAACAGGCGCTGTACCGCCTGGGCGTCAGCGAAGAGACCGCGACCCTGATCGGGACGCTGACCGCAGCGCAGATGATGAAGATCGCCGGCGGCAACACGCTGCTGTGCCGCTTCCGCATGGACGACGACATCGTCTGGAGCCTGCTCACCAGCCACGGCAAGAGCTCGGCCAACGACGGCGTCTCGCGCCTGCATGCCTCCATCCTGATGGCCGGTCGCCATCAAGAGGCCGCCTGACATCGGGCCCCCAAGCTCCCTAACGGTCGCTGCCCCCCAAGGGGGCGCGTTGCGACGGACCGGCAGAGCCGGATCCGTGCAACACCTTGGTCAAGACATCGGAGACGCACCATCATGGCCCGCAACAAAAGCATCCTCACCGAAGCCCGCCAGATCGAGCGTGCGGTCACGCTGATCAACCTGGGCGCCCGGCTGCAGGTGCTGGAAAGCGAGACCGACCTCAGCTACGAGCGCCTGCTGCGCCTGTACAAGGAGGTTTCGGGTCGCAGCCCGAGCAAGGGCCAGCTGCCGTTCTCCACCGACTGGTTCATGACCTGGCAGCCGAACATCCATTCGAGCCTGTTCCTGAACATCCACGAGTACCTGAACAAGGTCGCGGTGCTCGACGAGATCGACATCGTCATCAAGGCCTACCAGCTTTACCTCGAGCAGATGCAGGCGCAGGGCCTGGAGCCGCTGCTGTCGGTGACGCGCGCCTGGCGCCTGGTGAAGTTCGTCGACAACGGCATGCTGACGATGACCGCCTGCAGCAAGTGCGGCGGGCACTACGTCACGCATCCGCACGAGATGGCCCGCCACTACGTCTGCGGCCTGTGCAACCCGCCGGCGCGCGCCGGCAAGGGCAAGGCCGGCGGCCTGCAGCTCGCGTCCTGCCACGACGAAGGCGAGCTCGCGCACTGATTTCCTGCCTCAGGGGCAATCCGTCACGCCGGGCGCACTCCAGGCGCGGCGCTGGCGGTCGATAGCGGTTTCATCCGGCTTCATTGCGTTGTCTCCTCCTGGCACAGACTCCTGTGCATTCAGGCGGCGGGTTCCTCCGGGATCCGCCGCCTTTTCTTTTGCTTCTGCGCCGACAACAGCCCGTTTCTCCGGCGCTTGACCGTTTGCATGTCGCCGCACACTGGGCGGATGTCGATTCCGACCCTCGTCCGCCTGCCCTGGCCGCTGCCGGCGCTGGCCGCCTGGCTGCTCGCCTGGGCCGTGTTCGCGGCGCTGGCCGCTGCCGGCCAGGGCGGGCTGCCGGCTTTCGCCGCCGCCAGTGCCGCCGGCTGTGTGATCGCCGCCGGCGCGCAAGGGCGCTGGCGCCGGCTGCTGGCCGGCGCCGGTTTTCCGCTCTCGGCGCTGGCGCTCGGTGCGCTGCCGCAGCTGCCGGGCTGGGCCTGGCTGGTGGCGCTGCTGCCGCTGGCGCTGGCCTATCCGCTGAAGGCCTGGCGCGACGCGCCGTTCTTCCCGACCCCGGCGCAGGCGCTCGACGGCCTGGGCGCGGTCGTCGTGCTGGCGCCCCGCGCCCGCGTGCTCGACGCCGGCTGCGGCCTGGGCCACGGCCTGCAGGCGCTGCACCGGCTGTGGCCGCAGGCCGTCTTCGAAGGTGTCGAGTGGAGCCGGCCGCTGGCCTGGCTGGCGGCGCGCCGCTGCCCGTTCGCGCAGGTGCGCCGCGGCGACCTGTGGGCCGGTTCCTGGGCCGGGCTCGACCTGCTCTACGTCTTCCAGCGCCCCGAAAGCATGGTGCGCGTGCTCGCCAAGGCCGAGGCCGAGATGGCCCCGGGCAGCTGGCTCGTCAGCCTGGAGTTCCCGCTGCCGGGGCGCGAACCGCTGGCCGATGCCGGCGGCGGCGGCGGCCGGCCGGTCTGGGTCTATCGGGTCGGCGAAAGCGGCAATACATCCTCAATCGGGCCCGGAGCGCGCCGATAACACGCCTAGTCTCCCTGCGCGCCGCGCCGGGAGCATGCCTACATATCGCAACACCATGTTCGTCATCATCGGTTGGGTCATCGTGCTGGTATGCGTCTTTGGCGTATTCATCGTGCACGGCGGCAACATCGGCGTGATCCTGACGGCGCTGCCCTTCGAACTCATCACGATCGGCGGCGCGGCCGGCGGCGCCTTCCTCGCGAACAACCAGACCAAGGTGCTGAAGGCCACGCTCAAGGGCGTCGGCCGCTGCTTCAAGGGCAGCAAGTACACCAAGGCGCGCTACATGGAGCTGATGGCGCTGCTCTACGACATCCTGCAGAAGGCCCGCAAGGAGGGCCTGATGTCGATCGAGAAGGACGTCGAGGACCCGCACAACTCGCCGCTGTTCCAGAAGTACCCGACGGTGGGCAACGACCACCACGTCGCCGAGTTCGTCACCGACTACCTGCGCATGATGGTCTCGGGCAACCTCAACGCGCACGAGATCGAGTCGCTGATGGACAGCGAGATCGAGACCCACCACCACGAGGAATACGCGGCCGTGGCCGCGATCCAGCGCCTGGCCGGCGCGCTGCCGGCCTTCGGCATCGTCGCCGCGGTGCTGGGCGTCGTGAACACGATGGGCTCGGTCGGCCAGCCGCCGGCGGTTCTCGGCGGCATGATCGGCTCGGCGCTGGTCGGCACCTTCCTCGGCATCCTCGTCTCCTACGCGTTCGCCGAGCCGCTGGCCGGCCTGCTGGAGCAGAAGGTCGACGAAGGCAGCAAGGAGCTGCAGTGCATCAAGACCACGCTGCTGGCCAGCATGCAGGGCTACGCCCCGCAGGTCGCGATCGAGTTCGGCCGCAAGGTCCTGTACTCCACCGAGCGCCCGACCTTCGTCGAACTCGAGAGCCATGTGAAAGGCAAGAAGTAGTGGCCCCCCCCCGTAGCGCCTTCGGCGCTGCCTTGCAGGCCGCGCCGGGCCAGTGGCCCGGCTCCTCGGCAGGCACGATTCGTCCACTGGACGAATCGTGTCCGGCCTCGGCCCCCCAGGGGGGCGCCGCCAGCGGCCCGGCAAAGCCGGTTCCGCGGCGTCCGCTTGAAGGCGCCGCCCGCTGGCGCGGTGCGGCGTCTGCGCTTCAGCTGCCGGGGTGGTCCTCGATCGTTTCAACCTGCTTGGCAGGTCGCAGCCGCGACCAAGCCACCGCCGCGGATCCGGCTCTGCCGGTCCGCCGGCGGGCGGCCCCCTCGGGGGGTAGCGAGCGCAGCGAGCTTGGGGGCACGTAATGGCGGGGGACGCGAAGAAGCTCCAGCCAATCATCATCAAGCGCGTCAAGAAGGGCGGCCATGCCGTCCACGGCGGCGCCTGGAAGATCGCCTACGCCGACTTCGTCACGGCGATGATGGCCTTCTTCCTGCTGATGTGGCTGCTGGGCAGCACCACCGACGGCGACCGCAAGGGCATCGCCGACTACTTCAGCTCGCCGCTGAAGGTGGCGCTGAACTCGGCCGGCACCGGTGCCGGCGACGCCTCGCACGTGCTCAAGGGCGGCGGCCAGGACCTGACGCGCACCAACGGCCAGGTCAAACGCGGCGACATCGAGGCGCCGCGCGCCACCGTCAACCTGCAGGCCCTCAAGCAGGAACAGCTGCGCGCCGAGATCGTGCGCCTGAAGGACCTGAAGCGCCGCATCGAGGAAAAGATCAACGGCAACAAGCGCCTGCAGGCGATGCGCTCGCAGCTGCGGCTGGACATGACACGCGACGGGCTGCGCATCCAGATCGTCGACGAGCAGAACCGGCCGATGTTCGCCAGCGGCAGCGCCGTCGTGCAGCCCTATATGCGCGAACTGCTGCAGGAGATCGGCTCGGTGCTGGGCGAGGTGCCCAACCGGCTGACGCTGGAGGGCCACACCGACGCCATGCCCTATGCCGGCGGCGAGCGCGGCTACAGCAACTGGGAGCTCTCGGCCGACCGCGCCAACGCCTCGCGCCGCGTGCTCGCCGAGGGCGGCCTGCCCGAAGACCGCATGCTGCGCGTGCAGGGGCTGGCCTCGAGCTCGCCCTTCGACCGCCAGGACCCGCTGGCGCCGACCAACCGGCGCATCAGCATCATCGTCATGAACCGCGAGGCGGAAGACCGCTTCTTCCGCACCGAACCGGACGCCGTCGAGGCCGTCGGAGACGACGCCGCGATCAACGCCGATTCGCCGAATGCCGCAGGCGGCTTAAGTCCGCCGCCCGGCAACCGATAAACAACGAAGCCGTGTTTCCAGGGTCTGCCATGAATCCTTCCGACCTGAAATTTCTCATCGTCGACGACTTCTCGACCATGCGTCGCATCGTGCGTGGCCTGCTCAAGGAGATGGGCTGCAACAACGCGGACGAGGCCGAGGACGGCGTCGTCGCGCTGAACATGCTGCGCGCGTCCAAGTACGACTTCGTCGTCTCCGACATCAACATGCCGAACATGAACGGCTTCGACCTGCTGAAAGCGGTCAAGGCCGACGGTTCGCTCAAGCACCTCCCGGTGCTGATGGTGACCGCCGAGGCGCGCAAGGAAGACATCGTGCTCGCCGCCCAGAGCGGTGCCGCGGGCTACATCGTCAAGCCCTTCACCAAGGCCACGCTGGAAGAAAAAGTCCAGAAGATCCTGCAGAAGCTGGCCGCCACCGCCTGAACGAGGGAAACAATATGAAGATGGAAGATCTGACCTCGTTCACCCCGGCCGAACCGCTGGCCGTCTCGCCCGAGGTGTTCCAGCAGCTGGGCTCGATCACGCGGCTGCTGCACGACACGATGCAGCAGCTGGGCGTGATGCCCAAGCTGCAAGTGGCGACCGACGGCCTGCCCGACGCGCGCAGCCGGCTGAACTACATCGCCAACAAGACCGCCGACGCCGCCAACAAGGTGCTGAACTCGGTCGACCAGGCCAAGGCCGAACACGCCAAGATTTCCGAGGCGACGCGCCAGATCGCGGCGCAGATCGTCGCGGACCCGGTGCGCGCGGTCGCCTCGGGCGCGGTGTTCAACTTCGCCCAGGACGTCGAACGCGCGACCTCGCAGATCGACGCCCACCTCACCGACATCATGATGGCGCAGGACTTCCACGACCTCACCGGCCAGGTGGTGGCCAAGGTCGTGACGCTGGCCAACGATCTCGAGGACAGCCTCGTCAAGCTGCTGGTCTCGGTGGTGCCGCCCGAGCAGCGCGAGAAGGTCGACCCCAACGTGCTGCACGGCCCGGTGGTCAACCCCGAAGGCCGGGCCGACGTCGTCGCCAACCAGGGCGAGGTCGACGACCTGCTGGCCAGCCTGGGGTTCTGAGGGCCCCCGGCCACCCGGCTGCCGACGCGCAGCCGGTGGCCCAGCGGCGCTCGCCCTGAGCGCCTGCGGCGCCCCGTTGGCGGCGGCCGCGTGACCGCCCGCGCCTGCCGCGCCGCATCCTGCGGCGCAGGCTCCAGAAGACGGGGCGTTTAAACCCCGCTTATCGGGCTCAAGTTCGGCGCCCGCGCCGGCACCATGGCAAGGCTCATATCAGAGCCGATTCCGCCATGGCCGACGACTCACAAGACCGCCGCTTACCCGCTTCAGCACGCAAGATCAGCAAGGCCCGCCGTGACGGCCAGGTCGCGCGTTCGCGCGACCTGGGTCACTTCGCGGCGATGGGCACCGGGCTGGCGCTGCTGATCGGATTCGCGCCGCAGATGACCGACTGGATGCGGCGCCTGCTCGAAAGCGGGCTGCGTTTCGACGCCAAGGCGCTGGCGCAGCCGGGCTCGATGCTCGAGCGCCTGTCGGGTTCGGGCCTGGACATGCTCGTCGTCGTGCTGCCGCTCGGCGCGGCCGTCGGCGTCGTCGGTGCCGCGTCGGCCGTGCTGGCCGGCGGCTGGAACTGGACGATGAAGCCGATCACGCCCAACTTCAGCAAGTTCAACCCGCTCACCGGCATCGGCAACCTGTTCCAGCCGCAGCAGATGGGCAACACGCTCAAGGTCTGCCTGCTGGCGCTGGTGCTGGCGGCGATCGGCGCGATGTACTTCAAGTCGCACCTGCCGGAGTTCGCCTCGCTGATCTCGATGCCGCTGCCGGTGGCGCTGGACGAGACCGGCTCGCTGCTCAAGGGCGGCATGGTGCTGATGCTGGTGGCGATGGCGCTGTTCGCCGTCGTCGACGTGCCGCTGCAGCGCTTCATGCTGATGCGCCGCCTGCGCATGAGCGTCGACGAAGCCAAGCAGGAACACAAGCAGACCGAGGGCAACCCGGAGATCAAGGGCAAGATCCGCCAGAAGATGCGCGAGCTGTCGCGGCGCAAGATGATCGCCGCGGTGCCGTCGGCCGACCTGGTCGTGATGAACCCGACCCACTTCGCGGTGGCGCTGAAGTACGACGAGGCCTCGATGGCCGCGCCGCGTGTCGTCGCCAAGGGCAGCGACCTGATGGCTTTCCGCATCCGCGACGCTGCCAAGGCGGCCAACGTGCCGGTGCTGCAGGCGCCGCCGCTGGCGCGTGCGCTGTACCGCCACGCCGAGGTCGATGCCGAGATCCCGGCGGCGCTGTTCGGCGCCGTCGCCCAGGTGCTCGCCTGGGTCTACCAGCTGCGCGCCGCGATGGCCGCAGGCCGCCCGCTCAACACCCCGGCACCGGCGATCGTCGTGCCGGCCGGCTTCGATCCCGCCGAGGGCCTTGCCCGCCAGGAGCCTGAACAGTGAACGCGCTCACCCTACGCCTGAACACGCTGCTGGGCCCGAACGCGGCCGCGCTGAAGGTGATGATGCTGCCGCTCTTCGTCGTGATGATGCTCTCGATGATGGTGCTGCCGCTCCCGCCGTTCGTGCTGGACCTGCTGTTCACCTTCAACATCGCGATCGCGCTCGTCGTGATGATGGTCTCGGCGCAGATGGTCAAGCCGCTGGACTTCGCCGCGCTGCCCTCGGTGCTGCTGGTGACGACGCTGCTGCGGCTGTCGCTGAACGTGGCCTCCACCCGCGTCGTGCTGCTCGAGGGCCACAACGGCCCCGGCGCCGCGGGCAAGGTGATCGAGTCCTTCGGCCACTTCCTGATCGGCGGCAACTTCGCCGTCGGCCTGATCGTCTTCGCGATCCTGGTCGTCATCAACTTCATCGTCGTCACCAAGGGCGCCGAGCGTATCGCCGAGGTCGGCGCGCGCTTCACGCTGGATGCGATGCCGGGCAAGCAGATGGCGATCGACGCCGAGCTCAACGCCGGCCTGATCGACGAGAACGAGGCCCGGCGCCGGCGCTCCGAGGTCGGCGAGGAGGCCGACTTCTTCGGCTCGATGGACGGTGCCAGCAAGTACGTTCGCGGCGACGCGATGGCGGGCCTCCTGATCCTGTTCATCAACATCGTCGGCGGCCTGATCATCGGCATGGCGATGCACGGCCTGTCGGCGGGCCAGGCGGCCGAGAGCTACATCCTGCTGGCCGTCGGCGACGCGCTCGTCGCCCAGATCCCGGCGCTGCTGGTGTCGGTGGCCTCGGCGATGGTGATCTCGCGCGTCGGCAAGGACCAGGACATCGGCACCCAGATCCGCGGCCAGGTCTTCGACTCGCCGCAGTCGCTCGGGCTGGCCGCCGGCATCGTGCTGATGCTCGGGCTGGTGCCGGGCATGCCGCACCTGGTCTTCCTGCTGATCGGCGGCGGCCTGGGCCTGCTCGCCTGGCAGCTGCAGCGCAAGAAGAAGAAGGCCGCGGCGCTGCCCGAACGCAAGGAGTCCGCCGACCCGGCGCAGGCCAACGCCGAGGCCAGCTGGGACGACCTGGCACCGGTGGACACGCTCGGGCTGGAGGTCGGCTACCGCCTGATCCAGCTCGTCGACAAGGCACGCCAGGGCGACCTGCTGGCGCGCATCAAGGGCGTGCGCAAGAAGTTCGCGCAGGACGTCGGCTTCCTGCCGCCGCCGGTGCACATCCGCGACAACCTGGAGTTGAAACCCAGCGTCTACCGCGTGACGCTGCGCGGCGCCGTCGTCGGCGAAGGCGAGGCCTATCCGGGCATGCTGCTGGCGATCAACCCGGGCGGCGCGCAGCAGCAGCTGCCCGGCACCAAGACCACCGACCCGGCTTTCGGCCTGCCCGCGACCTGGATCGAGGAGCGCCACCGCGAGATGGCCCAAATGGCCGGGTTTACGGTCGTTGATTGCGCGACCGTGGTGGCCACCCATCTTTCACACTTGATGCAACTGAACGCATCCCGGCTGTTGGGACGCGTCGAGACGCAACAGCTGGTCGAGCACGTGACCAAGCTGGCCCCGAAGTTGATCGAGGACGTGGTTCCCAAGATGGTCGGTATCGCCACACTGCAGAAGGTTCTCCAGCTGATGCTGGAGGAAGGCGTGCACATCCGCGACATGCGTTCGATCATCGAATGCCTGGCCGAGCACGCCGCCACCGTCACCGACCCGGGCGAGCTGGTGCGCCGCATCCGCACCCACCTGGCGCCGGCGATCGTGCAGCAGATCTACGGCCCGACCAAGGAGCTCGACGTGATCGCGCTCGACCCCGAACTCGAACGCCTGGTGACGCAGGCCCTGACCTCGCCGCACGGCGCCGCGCTCGACCCGGGTGTGGCCGAGGCGATCACGAAGCGTGCCGCCGACACCGCGCGCCGCCAGGAGGACCTGGGCCTGCCGGCCTGCCTGCTGGTGCCCGACGCGATCCGCGCGCCGATGGCGCGCCTGCTCAGGCGTGCCGCGCCGCGCCTGAAGGTGCTGGCGCACAGCGAGATTCCCGAGACTCACTCGATCCGGATCGGTTCGATCATCGGAGCCAACGCATGACCACCGTCACGACCCCCACCCGCCAGCGCACTGAACGGGAGGCCGCATGAACGTCAAGCGTTTCACCGCCCGCACCTCGCGCGAGGCGCTGGCGCTCGTGCGCCAGGCTTTCGGCGACGATGCCGTCGTCATGTCCACGCGTCCCTGCGCCGAAGGCGTCGAGGTGCTGGCGATGGCGCCGGAGTCGGTGCAGCAGCTCGAACGTGTCGCCTCCGTGCCCGCCGCCCAGGCGCAGCGCCAGCGTTCCGCCGCGCGCAGCCCGGCGCCGCGCGCCGAGCCGCGGCTGGAGCCGGCTCTCGAGGAGGCTGCGATCGACGATGACGTCGAGCAGCTGCAGATGAGCACGCTGTCGTTCCAGGACTACGTGCGCGAGCGCATGTTGAAGCGCCGCCAGACCGAGCTCGCCCGCGAAGCCGCCGCCGAGCCGCGCCAGCCCGGCGCCGTCAGCGCGCGCCGCGCCGAGGCCCAGCGTGAAGAACCCCCGGTGCGGCCCGCCGAGCCGGCACGGGCCCGTGCCGCCGCGGCCACCGCCGCCGCGCCGCGTGCCGCCGCCGAACCGCGGCGCGAACCGCCGGTGCTGCGCGAGGAGATCCGCCACGCCGAGCCGCTGCTGCCGCAGGCGCCGGTGCTGGCCGACGGCGCGCCGCGCCGCGACCAGGTCGAGATGATGGAAGAGCTGCGCTCGATGCGCGGCCTGATCGAGCAGCGTTTCGGCGCGCTCGCGTTCATGGAGAAGCTGCAGCGCCAGCCGCGCCAGGCGCAGCTGACGCAGAAGCTGCTCGGCTGCGGCTTCTCGCCGTCGCTGGTGCGCAAGCTGGTCGAAGGCCTGCCCGGCGGCTGCGACGAACTCGCCTGGGCTGCCGGCGTGCTCGAGCGCAACCTCGCCACCGGCGAGCGCGAGAGCCCGCTGGAGGACATCGGCGGCGTCTTCGCGATGGTCGGCCCGACCGGCGTCGGCAAGACGACCAGCACCGCCAAGCTGGCGGCGGCTTTCGCCACCCGCCACGGCGCCGCCAACCTGGGCCTGATCACGCTCGACGCCTACCGCGTCGGCGCCCACGAGCAGCTGCGCACCTACGGCCGCATCCTGGGCGTGCCGGTGCACACCGCGCACGACCGCGCCTCGCTGGAAGACCTGCTGGACCTGCTGTCGGCCAAGAAGATGGTGCTGATCGACACCGCCGGCATGGCGCAGCGCGACGCCCGCACGCGCGAGCTGCTGGACATGCTGTCGCACCGCTCGATCAACAAGCTGCTGGTCGTCAACGCCGCCGCCCAGGGCGAGACGATCGAGGAAGTGCTGCTGGCCTACGGCGCTGCCGCCTGCCGCGGCATCGTGCTGTCGAAAATGGACGAGGCCGTGAAGTTGGCCCCGGCGCTGGACGCGCTGATCCGCTACAAGCTCAAGGTGCTGGCGGTGGCCAACGGCCAGCGTGTGCCCGAGGACTGGCACCGGCTGTCGGCCAACGCGCTGGTGCAGCGTGCGCTGCGCGGCGGTGGCAGCCCGGCCTGGCGCATGGACAGCGCCGACATGAACCTGGTGTTCGCAGGCGTGCCCAACCCGGCCGCCGGCAACCCGCTGCACGCCTGACCGAGCCGACCCGCATGAGCATGCGCGACTTCTACGCCTCCGTTCCCGCGCCGCTGGACCAGGCCCACGGCCTGCGCCGCCTGTTCGCGGCCTCGCGCCAGCATGTCGTGCCGCTGGCCGCCAACCCGCACGTGGCGTTCTCCGGCGTCGTCATCGACGAACTCACCGCCGCCTTCGTCGCCCGCGGCCGGCGCGTGCTGGTCGTCGACGCCGCCGACGGCGCCCCGGCGCCGCGCGAGATCTCGCTGCTGGACCTGGGCGCCGGCATCGAGGACCTGTCGCCGCAGATCGGCTACCTCGCCGCGCGTGGCCTGCCGCTGCGCCACGTCGACACCCGCGGCTCGGCCGCGGCCTTCGTCGACGCGCTCGCCCAGGCCGCACCCAAGGCCGACGTCGTGCTGCTGCACGCCAACGCCGGCGACCTGGCGCGCATGTTCATGCAGCGCCCCGCGCGCCCCATCCTGATCGGTGCCGACCATCCGGAAAGCATCAAACACGCCTACGCCGCCTGCAAGCTGCTCGCGCAGCGCTGCAGCCTGATGACCTTCGACCTCGTGCTCGCCGCGCCGGGAGCCTCGCGCCGGGTGCGTGCGATCGCCTCCAGCCTGGGCAGCTGCGCCGACGCCTTCCTCGGCGCGCTGCTGCACGACTGGGCGGTGGTCGACCCCGCGTCGGACGCACGCTCGCGTCCCGACGGTGCGCTCGAGCGCCTCGTCGCTGCCCAACTCGCGCTCGACGAGGTGCCGCCGGGCACCGCGTTCGCAGCCCCGGTGCGTGCGGTCTGCACCCCGAATTGAAACGCCAGGAACACGCCCCTCGAAAGGCTGCCCTCATGTACACCGCCAAGGGACAACTCGACGCCAACGCGCTGCTCAAGCAGTACAGCTCGCTGGTCCGTCGCCTCGCGCACCAGATGATCGCCAAGCTCCCGGCGAACGTCGAGCTCGACGACCTGATCCAGGTGGGCATGATCGGCCTGTCCGACGCGCTGTCGCGTTTCGACGCCGCCCAGGGCGTGCAGTTCGAGACTTTCGCCACCCAGCGCATCCGCGGCGCGATGCTCGACGAGCTGCGCGGCAACGACTGGATGAGCCGCGGCGACCGCCGCCACCAGCGCACGATCGAGACCGCGGTGCACAAGCTCGAGCAGAAGCTGCACCGCGCGCCCAACGAGAGCGAGATCGCCCTGGAGATGGGCCTGTCGCTCGGCGACTACCAGGACCTGCTGACCAAGGTGCGCGGCACCCAGCTGATCTACCTGGAGGACATGAGCGGGGCCGACGGCGACGACGACTACCTCGACCGTCACCAGGTTCGCGACGAGGAGGCCAGCCCGCTGGGCCGGCTGCAGGACCAGCGCATGCGCCAGGCGCTCGTCGACGCGATCAAGAACCTGCCCGAACGCGAGCAGTACGTGATGAGCATGTACTACGAGCACGACATGAACCTGAAGGAGATCGCGGCCGTTCTCAAGGTCACCGAGAGCCGCGTCTGCCAGCTGCACAGCCAGTCGATCGCCCGCCTGCGCACCCGCCTGCGCGAATGGTGACGCCGGCCGCGTGAACGAATCCGCACGCCACGACACGCTCGCGCGTGCCTGGCGTCATGGCCCCCGTGGGGTGTTGTCGCATCTGCTAGAAGCGCAAGTGCGGTCCCGCCTTGCCCCAGGAGAGACGATGTTGAAGATGTTCCGGCGCGAGCTGCCGCCTGCCGCCGAACCGCTCGCGGCCGCACCGGCCGTCGATGCGGTCGGCGCGCTGCGCCTCGTCAGCGAACGCGCCGCCGGCCTGGGGCGCGAGTCGGCCGAGGTCTGCGGCGTCATCGCCGACACGCACCGGGTCGCCAGCGCGCAGGCCGCGACGCTGCAGGCGCTGTCGCGCCAGCTGCAGGACGTCGTCGCCGCGCAGGCGGCGATCGCCGGCGAGACCGAGAACGGGCTGCGTGCCGTCGCCGAGGTCGGCGACGCGGTGCAGGCCGTCGGCAACGAGGTCGGCGGCATCGTCGACACGCTGCGCCAGGTCTCGGGCGCGGCCGACCAGATCACGCAGATCGCGCTGCAGACCCGGCTGGTGGCGTTCAACGCCTCGGTCGAGGCCAAGCGTGCCGGCGAGGCCGGGCGCGGATTCGGCGTCGTCGCCGACGCCGTCAAGGAACTCGCGACCAAGGTCGAGACCTCGTCCAAGGAGATCCTGGCCACCGTCGGCCGGCTCGACGAACGCATCGCCGCGCTGGCGCGCGAGATCCGCCGCAGCGAAGGCGGCGCTGAAGTCGGCGCCGTGCACCGGGCGCTGGACGCGGTGGTCGACGGTGTCGGCCGCATCCACGACGCCAGCCGCCGCAGCCGCGAGGTCTGCGCCGTGCTCGAGACCCAGATGTCCGGCATCGAAGGCGAGGTGCGCCAGACCACGCGTGCGCTCGACGCCGCGCTCGGCCGCACCGAGAACTTCCTGCGCATCTCCGAGCAGCTGATCGAGGCTTTCGCCGTCAGCGGGCTGGAGACCGAGGACTCGCCCTATATCCGCGCCGCGCAGCAGGCCGCGGCACAGGTCGCGGCGCTGCTCGAAGACGCGCTCGCCGCCGGGCGCACGACGCTGGCCGACCTGTTCGACGAACGCTACCAGCCGCTCGCCGGCACCGAGCCGGCGCAGCACACGGCGCGTTTCTCGCCGCTGGCCGAGAAGCTGTTCCCGCAGGTGCAGGAAGCGGCGCTGTCGCTGTCGGACAAGGTGGTGTTCTGCATCGCCGTCGACCGCAACGGCTACGTCGCCTGCCACAACCGGCGCTACAACCAGCCGCAGCGTGCCGGCGACCTGCTGTGGAACACCGCCAACAGCCGCTGGCGCCGCATCTTCAACGACCGCACCGGCCTGGCTTCGGCGCGCAACCAGCGCCCGTTCCTGCTGCAGACCTACCGCCGCGACATGGGCGGCGGCCGCTTCGTCGTGCTGAAGGAGGCGGCCGCGCCCATCGTCGTCGGCGGCCGCCACTGGGGCGGGCTGCGCCTGGCGTTCAACTTCTGAGGCCGCGCGCGGCGCCGTGCAGCGCCGCAGCTGCGCTCAGGGCGCCGGTGCGAGCGTGAACTCGAAGCGGGCGCCACGCCCGGGCCGGCCGTGCCCGGCCACCGTGCCGCCGTGGCGCTCGACGATGCGCTGCACGATGCTCAGGCCGACGCCGGTGCCGGCGTAGTCCTCGCCGGCGTGCAGCCGGCTGAAGGGCACGAACAGGCGCCCGGCGAGCGCCGGGTCGAAACCGGCGCCGTTGTCCTCGACGACGACCCGCAGCCGGCCGTCGTCGTCGGTGCCGGCGCTCAAGCGCACCGCCGGCTGTTCGACGTGGCGCGTGAACTTGGCGGCATTGCCCATCAGGTTGGCGAGCACGATGCGCAGCGCCTGCGGGCAGCCGTGCACCTGCAGCCCGGGCTGGATGCGCCAGTTCACCGGCGCGCTGCGCGCGATCGACGGCAGCTGCGCCGAGGCTTCCTCGGCGAGCCGGCTCAGGTCCACGCGCTCCATCGGCATCGCCTGCACCGTCGAGCGCGCCAGCAGCATCAGCGCGTCCAGCGTCTCGCGCATCGTGCGTGCCGCCTGCGACTGCAGCGCGAGCAGCCGGCGTTCGTCATCGTCCAGGCGGGCGGCGGCGCGGTCGACGACGAGCCGGGCGATGCTCTCGACGTGGCCGATCGGCGTGCGCAGCTCGTGCGCGAGCTGGCGCGAGAAGGCGTCGAGGTCGACGTTGATCTGCTCGAGTTCGCGCGTGCGTTCGGCCACCGCCTGCTGCAGCGCCT
This sequence comes from Rubrivivax gelatinosus, assembly GCF_016583785.1. GTDB lineage: Bacteria > Pseudomonadota > Gammaproteobacteria > Burkholderiales > Burkholderiaceae_C > Rubrivivax > Rubrivivax gelatinosus_B. The sequence continues at coordinate 33,134 of NZ_NRRU01000028.1, forward strand.
CGTTGTCGCGCCGCAGCAGGCCTTCGGCCTGCTTGCGCATCGTGATGTCGCGGCCGACGCCGCGGTAGCCGAGGAAGCGGCCCTGACCGTCGAAGCGTGCGATGCCGCTGATCGACACCCAGTGGCGCGTGCCGTCGGCGGCGTCGGTCGGGAACTCGAACGAGCGGAACGGGCGCCGCGCCTCGAGGTCCTCGCGGTGCGGCTGCCAGAGTTCGGCCGGCGTCGTCGCGTGCAGCTCCCAGCGTGTGCGGCCGTCGCCGGGTTCGAGGTAGTCGACGGCGCTGCGGTAGACCGCGCGTCCGACCGGCTGCAGCCGGTGTTCGGCGTCGCTCTCCCAGTACCAGTCGGAGGCGAGGTCGACCATCAGCGCCCAGCGCTGGTCGTTCTCGCGCTGGCGCTCGTAGGCGAGCTTGCGTTCGGTGATGTCGCGGCCCACGCCTTCGTAGCCGGTGCAGCGGCCCGCGGCGTCGTGGCGCGGCCGGCCGCTGAGCGCGATCCACAGCGTGTGGTCGCCGCGGCGCGAATGGGCGCGCAGCTCGAAGTCGCGGAAGGCCTGCTGCCGCGCCATGCGCTCGTGCAGCCAGTCCCAGCCGAGCGCCGGGGTCTCGAACGGCCCCATCTCGTCGCGGCGCCGGCCGATCAGCTCGTCGGCCGGCCAGCCCAGCACCGTCGTCACCGGCGTCGCGCCCGAGACCCAGCTGAGGCGCATCTGCTCGTCGGTCTCCCAGTACCAGTCGGCCGACAGTTCGGCGAGCGCGCGCCAGCGGCGCTCGGAGACGCTGTCGTCGACGGCCGGGGCATCGGCTTTGCGCTCCAGCGTGTCGGAGTAGTCGGCGAGCGCGCGGCGCAAACGCTGGCGCTGGCGCCACAGGCCGTGCAGCGGCAGCAGCAGCGCCACCGCCAGTGCCAGCGCCAGCCCGGTCACCCAGCGTTCGAGCCGGTGCTGGCGCTGCACCAGTTCGCGGCGCACCGCGGCGCCCACCCGGTCGGCGGCGTCGGCGATGGCGAACATCTCCGCGCCCGTCGGCCGCGGGCCGAGCGCCGCCAGGCGCGACTCGAGCAGCGTGATCTCGGGCAGTTCGACGCCGGCGTTCGCGGCGGCCACGCGCAGCGTCGCCAGGCGTGCGCCGACCACGGCGCCGCTTCGTGCCAGCGCCGCCGGTTCGCCGGCCTGGGTGGCGACCCAGCCCAGGTGCGAGGTGGTGGCGCACAGGCCGTCGGCGGCCACCGCGAGCGGGTTCTCGGGCAGCTCCCGCAGCAGCGTGATCACCAGCGCGCCGGCGAGCACCGGCCCGGCCAGCAGCAGCATCCAGCGGTTGTCGACGCTGGCGCGCAGACGTTCGGTGAGGGCACGCGCCGCGGTGGCGGCGCCCTCGGGGGCAGGGCCTGGCGGCGTGGCCGGCCAGGCGGTCTCGGACTTTCCCAACGCAGACTAGTCAGACGCGGCGCTGCCGGCGGCAGCGCCCAGGTGATTCGGGTGGGCAGCTCGGCCGTGGCCGGCTGCCTCTGGTTCGATTGACATGCATTGTCGCGCCATTTTTTGCATACACGTGGAAGGACGGAAGCCCCGGTCCCGAGGCGAGTGCACTGCCCCGGTGCGTGGTGCGATGCGCAGCGTTGGGGCGGCTGTCACAAGCAAGGGTCGTGCACGAGTTCGGGGCGCACCCAAACGAAACGGCCGGACCGCTTTCGCGGCCCGGCCGTGGGCATCGGGAACGGAAGGCGGCGTGGCCGCCGCGGCTCAGGCCAGCAGCGAGCCGCTCTGGCTGTTGCGCCCGCTGGCGCCACCGGCGCCGTAGCCGCCGTTGCCCAGGTTGGGCAGCAGCACGTCGATCGCGCGGTCGAGCGCGGCGGTGGCGCGTGCCAGGGCTTCGCGCTGCGCGGCGACCTGGCCTCCGGCCAGCGCCAGGCGCTGGCGCAGCGGCATCGGCACGCCGCCGTCGCGCGCGGCGCGGGCGAAGTGCTCGACGGCGGCCGCGAGCGCACGGTGCAACTCGCCGGCGGCGTCTTCGATCGCCACGGCGTCACTCGTCGCCAGGGCCGCGCCGAGCGCACCCAGGCGCTGCTCGAGCGCGTCCAGCGGAGCTTCGAGTTCGGTCGCGCGCTGCAGGGCGCGCATCTCGGCGGCAGTGGTCAGCATGAACGGGACGGCGTGCATCAGCGGTTGTAGGTCCTGCCGAGCAGTTCCTCGGCATTGGCGATCAGCTTGTCGGCGATGGCCTCGGCGTTGACCTGATAGTCGCCGTCGTGGATGGCCTGCGCGATGCGGCTGACCTTGTTCGCGTCGAAGGTGGCGTCGCCTGGCCCGCTGGCCGACAGCGCCGCGGCCGAGAGCTCGACCTTGGCGCTGGCCTCGGTCGTGCTCTGCGACGTGCTCGTTTGCGACGTCGCCTTGCGCTCGCCGGACACCGAGGTGGTGGCCGACGTGGAATCGAGGTGACCGATTTTCATCTTGAACTCCAGCGGAAGGTACCCGGGTGGGCTGTCCCTCCTTGACATGATGGCTGTATCGGAGTGCCAGGGGCCAACTTTAGGGCCGCCGGCGATGATTTTGTTCCGGTCCCCTGAATACGGGGGGCAAGTGGTTCAAAGCGTGACATCGACCCGCCCCTGGGCCGTCGGCCAGCCGGTGACGATGCGGCCACCCTCGGTGCGCACGCGCACCGGTCGTCCCTCGAGACCGCGCATCAGCGCTTCGCCCCGGGTCGAGACCGCGTAGCCGTTGCCGCGCGCGACGACCTCGACGGTTTCGCCCGAGGCGAACCACTCGCGCGGTTTCAGGTCGCCGATGCGTGGCGCCTCGCCGGCGGCGAGCGCGCGCGCCAGCGTGCGGCCGACCAGCGCCTCGGCGGCCGCCAGCGGCGGCGTCGCCTCTGCGGCCCAGTCCACCGGCGCCAGCGTCAGCTGCCCGGCCTCGAGCACCGCGCCTGCGGGCAGGGCGCTGCCGACGACCACGCCCGGGCCCCAGGCCTTGATCGTGACCGGCAGGTAGACGTTCCAGGCGACCGCGCCCTCGCGGCAGCGCAGGCCGATGCGCGCCCGGCCCCAGGGGCGGATGCCGGGCGGCAGATAGGGTTCGATGCGCGCGCAAGGCGCGAGCTTCAGGCGCGGGTCGAGCGTGCCGGGCACGACTTCGATGCGCATGCCGCTGGCGGCCAGAGCGGCTGCTGCGCCCTGCGCCAGCGCCTGCACCGCCTGCAGCGTCGCCGGCGCCAGGGTTTCGGCGGCTGCGGGGCAGGCCCAGCCGCCGGCCGCCGCCAGCACGATCGCCGCGGCCGTGCGTCGGACAGGCGCGCGGTGCATTTCCACCCGATGCACTGTACGGACCGGCGCCGGCCGCACGGCGGCGAATAGCACCCGGATGTGCCCGCTTATCGGACCGTAGGCCGGCGCGCGGCTCTTCAGAATCGGCCACGACCATCCGAAGGAGCGCACGCCCCATGATCAACCGCCTGACCGGACAGCTGGACTTCCAGGCCCAGGCCTTGACCCTGCGCTCCGAACGCCAGCGCGTGATCGCCAGCAACATCGCCAACGCCGACACGCCGGGTTATGTCGCCCGCGACTTCGACTTCTCCCGGGCGCTGCGCGACGCCACCGCCAACCTGCCGCGGCCGCCGGCCACCGGCGCCGCCCCGGCCGGCGCCGGCAACGAACTCGGCACCCCGATCGCCGGCCAGCTGCTGGCCGAGGGGTTCGGGCGCGAGCAGCCGGCCACCGACCTGCGCTACTCGACGCCGGCCCAGACCAACCTCGACAGCAACACCGTCGACATGGACCGCGAGCGCGCCGCCTTCGCCGACAACGCGCTGAAGTACGAGTCGACGCTGCGCTTCATCAACGGCAGCGTGCGCACGCTCAGCGACGCGATGAAGAGCCATACGCAAGGCTAAAGGACCGCCGCCATGAGCATGTTCCGCATCTTCGACGTCTCCGGCAGCGCGGTCAGCGCGCAGAGCCAGCGCCTGAACGTCGTCGCTTCCAACCTGGCCAACGCCGACACCGTGGCCGGGCCCGACGGCCAGGCCTACAAGGCGCGCCAGGTCGTGTTCCAGACCGCGCTGATGGGCGCCGGCGGCGACCCCGCCAGCGCTGCCGGCGTGCGCGTGTCGTCGATCCAGGAAGACGCCAGCCCCGGCCGCCGCGTGCACGACCCCAAGCACCCGGCCGCCGATGCCGAGGGCTACGTCACCTACAGCAACGTCAACGCGGTGCAGGAGATGGTCGACATGATCTCGGCCTCGCGCTCCTACCAGAACAACATCGAGGTGATGAACACCGCGAAGAACCTGCTGCAGAAGACCTTGCAGATGGGTCAGTCCTGAGCCTGAACGGAAAGCACGATGAGCACCACCGTCGACCCCTACGCCGCGATCAACACGCCGGCCGCGAGCCAGAACTCGAACAGCGCTTCGGCGGGTGCCGACCGCTTCCTGAAGCTGCTGGTCGCGCAGATGCAGAACCAGGATCCGCTGAACCCGATGGACAACGCCCAGGTCACGAGCCAGATGGCGCAGATCAACACCGTGACCGGGATCGAGAAGCTCAACGAGACCGTGACCGGGCTGAACTCGCAGTTCCTGCAGATGCAGGCGATGCAGGGCGCCGCACTCATCGGCCGCGACGTCACCATCGCCGGCAAGGGCCTGGACGTGCGCGACGGCGTCGGCGTCGGCGGCTTCGACCTCTCGGGCACGGCCGACAAGATCAAGGTCGAGATCGTCGACGCCTCGGGCCGCGTCGCCGACACGCTGGACCTGGGTGCGGCCGAGGCCGGCACCCACAGCTTCACCTGGGACGCGAGCAAGGTCGCCGACCCCAGCGGCTACACCTTCCGCGTCACCGCCAAGCTGGGTACGGCCACCGTCGCCAACACCACGCTGATGCGCGACACCGTCGCCGCCGTCAACACCAGCGGCAACCAGCTCCAGCTGGAGCTGCTGCACAGCGGCAGCGTCGACTACACCGCCATCAAGGCCTACAACTGAACAGGACGACACGATGAGCTTCCAGCAAGGCCTTTCCGGGCTCAACGCGACGAGCAAGAGCCTCGACATCATCGGCAACAACATCGCCAACGCGAACACCTACGGCTCCAAGGTCTCGCGCGCCGAGTTCTCCGACATGTACGCCACCGCGCTCAACGGCGCCGGCGTCAACAACATCGGCATCGGCGTCAACGTCGCCGCGGTCTCGCAGCAGTTCACGCAGGGCAACATCACGACCACCGGCAACGCGATGGACCTGGCGATCAACGGCGCCGGCTTCTTCCAGGTGACCGACGGCGTGAACCCGACGATGTACAGCCGCAACGGCCAGTTCAAGGTCGACCGCGAGGGCTACATCGTCAACAACGACAAGTTGAAGCTGATGGGCTATCCGGCCGACGGCAACGGCACCATCCAGCCGGGCCTGGCGCAGGCGCTGAAGCTGCCGACGGCCGGCATCGCGCCGAGCAAGACCTCGAAGATGGAGCTCGAGTTCAACCTCAAGTCCGACTCGGCCGTCACGGCGCCGGCGGCGACGGTGACGCCGCAGATCGACTTCACCGACAAGGACACCTACAACAACGCGACCTCGGTCACGGTCTACGACGCGCTGGGCCAGGACGTCGCGCTGTCGTACTACTTCCAGAAGGCGTCGAACAACACCTGGAACGTCTTCGTCACCGCCAACGGCCAGGCGGTGAACACCGATGCCAGCGGCAATCCGGTGAAGTGGAAGACCCTGGAGTTCGACACCAACACCGGCAAGCTGACCTCGCCGTCGCCGGCCAACGCGCTGGACCTGACGATCAGCAACACGCTGATCATCACCGACCCGACCACCGGCGCCGAGACTTCGCGCATCGTCGTGCCGCTGGCGACCGCCGTCGACATATCCGGTGCGACCCAGTACGACCAGACCTTCGGCGTCACCAACCTGACCCAGAACGGCTACGCCGCCGGCCAGCTGACCTCGATCGCGGTCGAAGCCGACGGCATCGTGCTGGCGCGCTACAGCAACGGCCAGAGCAAGCCCGCGGGCCAGGTCGAGCTGGCGAACTTCCGCAACCCGCAGGGCCTGCAGCCGCTGGGCGGCAACGTCTGGGCCAGCACCTACGCCTCGGGCGACCCGGTCGTCGGCGTGCCCAGCGAAGGCAACATGGGCGTGCTGCAGGCCGGCGCGCTGGAGGAGTCGAACATCGACCTCACCGGCGAACTGGTCAACATGATCACCGCGCAGCGCATCTACCAGGCCAACGCCCAGACCATCAAGACCCAGGACCAGGTGATGCAGACCCTGGTCAACATGCGCTGAAGCCGGAGGCTGACCCGTGGACCGTCTGATCTACCTGTCGATGGGCGGTGCCAAGGCGACGCTCGAGCGCCAGGACGTGCTCGCGAACAACCTCGCGAACGCGTCGACCACGGGTTTCCGCGCCGAGCTGCAGGCGTTTCGCGCCGTGCCGGTGCGCGGCGACGGCGCCAGCACCCGGGTCTACGCGCTCGAGTCCACGGTCGGCTACGACGACCAGTCGGGCCCGCTGCAGTTCACCGGCCGCAGCCTGGACGTGGCGATGAAGGGCAAGGCCTGGCTCGCGGTCCAGGCGCTGGATGGCACCGAGGCCTACACCCGCGCCGGCGCGATGGAGACCAATGCCGAAGGCGTGCTCGTGCTGCCCAACGGGCTGCAGGTGCTCGGCGACGGCGGCCCGATCACGGTGCCGCCCAACGCCACGGTGGACATCGGGGCCGACGGCACCGTCTCGGCCGCGTCCAACGGCGGCAAGCCGCAGCCCATCGGCCGGTTGAAGCTCGTGACCTCGGAAGCCCCGCTGACACGCGGCACCGACGGCCTGTTCCGCGGCGCCAACGGCGATCTCGATGCCGACCCGGCGGCGCAGGTCCAGAGCGGCGCGATCGAAGGCAGCAACGTCAGCCCGGTCGAGACCATGGTGCAGATGATCTCGGCGGCGCGCCAGTTCGAGCAGCAGATGAAGATGCTGCAGACCGCCGAGCAGAAGGAACAGTCGGCGACCAAGCTGCTCGGTCCCTGAGCACGGGGCCGCCGCGGCGGCCCGCCCGTCCTGCCGCCGGCGCGCCCGCCGCGCCGCCCATCCCCTTGTCGCCTGCCGTCCGTCCCGTGCCCCGGGACTGGCCGCGCCGTCGTGCGCGCGCTGCGGTGCGGGGCAGAGAAGGGGGCGCAAGGCCGCTGTTTTCAACGCTTCGAGCGGCCTTGTCCGCCCTCAAGATTGCGCCGTACCCGTCCGCCCCCCCACCAGGAACCGACATGCTTCGTTCGCTTTGGATCGCCAAGACCGGCATGGAAGGCCAGCAGACCAAGCTGGACGTCATTTCCAACAACCTCGCCAACGTCGGCACCAACGGCTTCAAGCGCGGTGGGGTCCAGTTCGAGGACCTGATGTACCAGAACCTGCGCCAGGCGGGTGCCGCCAGCAGCGAGCAGAGCACGCTGCCGATCGGGCTGCAGGTCGGCCTGGGCGTGCGTGCCGCCGGCACGACGCGCAACTTCACCCAGGGCAACCTGCAGCAGACCGGCAACAGCTACGACATCGCGATCAAGGGCAACGGCTTCTTCCAGATCCAGATGCCCGACGGCACCACCGGCTACAGCCGCGACGGCGCCTTCCAGGTCGACAGCGCCGGCCAGCTCGTCACCAACCAGGGCTACGCGGTGCAGCCCGGCATCACGATCCCGGCCGACGCCAAGACCGTCACCGTCGCCGACGACGGCACGGTGCAGGTCACGACCGCCGGCAGCGCGACGCCGGCGACCGTCGGCCAGCTGCAACTGGCCAACTTCGTCAATCCGGCCGGTCTCGAGTCGCTGGGCCAAAACCTGTACGCCGAGACCGCCGCGTCGGGCACGCCCAACACCGGCACGCCGGGCACCAACGAACTCGGCGCGCTGCAGCAGGGTTTCGTCGAGACCAGCAACGTCAACGTCGTCGAGGAGCTCGTCAACATGATCGCGACGCAGCGCGCCTACGAGCTGAACTCGAAGGCGATCCAGACCTCCGACCAGATGCTGCAGAAGCTGGGGCAGCTGTGAGCACCACCCTGCGCAGCGCGCTTGCGCGCCTGGTGCCGGCCCTGGGGGCGCTGGTGCTGGCCGGCTGCGACACCATGTACCCCACGGTGCAGTTCGAGCAGCCGACCGCGGCCGAGGCGCCGGCCGTCGCTGCCGTCGCCGAGCAGCCCAGCAACGGCGCGATCTACCAGCAGACCCAGTTCCGGCCGCTGTTCGAGGACCACCGCGCGCGCCAGCCCGGCGACACGCTGCAGGTGCGCATCGTCGAGAAGATCAGCGCGACCGCGAAGTCGACGAGCTCGCTGAACAAGTCCAGCGACCTGAGCGGCAGCATCACCGCGCTGCCCGGCCTGAACGCGGCCGCCGCGCTGCGCCGCGCCGAGATCACCGGCAGCTCCGAAGGCAAGTTCGGCGGCAAGGGCAGCACCGAGAACAGCAACGACTTCCAGGGCACGATCACCGTCACCGTGCGCGGCGTGCTGCCCAACGGCCACCTGCTGGTCGGCGGCGAGAAGCAGATCGGCGTCAACGCCAACGTCGACGTGCTGCGCTTCTCGGGCCAGGTCGACCCGCGCGCGATCGAACCCGGCAACGTCGTGCAGAGCACGCGCATCGCCAACGTGCGCCTGGAGCAGCGCGGCCGCGGTGCCCAGGCCGACACCAACGCCGTCGGCTGGCTGAGCCGGGTGTTCTTCAGCGTGCTCTGGCCGCTGTGATGGAGATCGGCATGCGTCGCCTGCTCGTCCTGCTCGCCGCCGCCGCGCTCGCGCTGCCGGCCGGCGCCGTGCGCCTGAAGGAAGTTGCCGCGGTGCAGGGCGTGCGCGCCAACGCGCTCGTCGGCTACGGTCTCGTCGTCGGCCTCGACGGCACCGGCGACCAGACCACGCAGACCCCGTTCACGACCCAGAGCATGAGCGCGATGCTGCAGCAGATGGGCGTCACGCTGCCTGCCGGCGCCTCGATGCAGCTGAAGAACGTGGCCGCGGTGATGGTCACGGCGCAGCTGCCCGCCTTCGCCCAGCCGGGGCAGGCGATCGACATCAACGTCTCGTCGATCGGCAACGCCAAGAGCCTGCGCGGCGGCACGCTGATCGCCACCCCGCTCAAGGGTGCCGACGGCAACGTCTACGCGCTGGCGCAGGGCAACCTGATCGTCGGCGGCGCCGGCGCCTCGGCCAACGGCTCCAAGGTCCAGATCAACCACCTGAGCGCCGGCCGCATCCCGATGGGGGCGACGGTCGAACGCACGGTGCCGACGCCGCTGCTCGAAGGCGACGGCGTGCAGCTCGGGCTGCAGGCAGACGACTTCGCCACCGCGCGCGCCGTCGCCGACGTGATCAACCGCGCCAAGGGCGCCGGCACCGCCGTCGCGCTCGACGGCCGCAGCGTGCGCGTGCGCGCCCCGGCCGCGCCCGGCGAGCGCATCGCCTTCCTCGCCGACATCGAGAACCTGACGGTGGAGATGGCCAAGCCGGCGGCACGCGTCGTGCTCAACGCCCGCACCGGCTCGGTGGTGATGAACGACGCCGTGACGCTGGGCTCCTGCGCCGTCGCCCACGGCAACCTGTCGGTGACGATCAGCACCACGCCGCAGGTGAGCCAGCCCAACGCCTTCGGCCAGGGCAGCACCGTCGAGTCGGCCAAGTCCGACATCGCGATCACGCAGCAGGGCGGGGCGCTGGTGCAGCTGCCCGCCGGCACCAAGCTGGCCGACGTCGTCAAGGCGCTGAACTCGCTGGGCGCGACGCCGATGGACCTGCTTGCCATCCTGCAGGCGATGAAAAGCGCCGGCGCGCTCAACGCCGAGATCGAGGTGATCTGATGTCCGCCCAGCCGTCGTCGTCGCTGTCGCTGGATTCGCGCTCGCTGGGCAACCTGCAGGCGCAGGCGGCCAAGGACCCCAAGGCCGCGGTGCGCGAGACCGCCAAGCAGTTCGAAAAGCTGTTCATGAACGAGCTGCTCAAGAGCATGCGCCAGTCGACGATGGCCTCGGGCCTGTCGGACGACGCCGGCTGCAAGATGGGCACCGAGATGCTCGACGACCAGTACGCGGGCAAGCTCTCCGGCCTGCCCGGCGGGCTCTCGGACATCATCGCGCGCCAGCTCGAGCGCCAGATGGGCATGGCGCCGGGCCCGATCCCGGCCACCGGCTCGGCGAACAACACGCCCGCGCCGCTGGCGGCCCGCGTCCAGGCCACGCGCATCCCGCAGACCGGCGCCGCCGGCTTCGTGCAGCAGCACGGCGCCGCCGCCGAGAAGGCCGAGCAGAAGACCGGCATCCCGTCCGAATTCATGATCGCCCAGGCGGCGCACGAGACCGGATGGGGCCGCAAGGAGATCCTGCACGCCGACGGCTCGCCCTCGTTCAACCTCTTCGGCATCAAGGCCGGCGCCAGCTGGAAGGGCCCGGTCGCCGAGGTCAGGACCACCGAGTACGTCGACGGCAAGGCGCAGAAGGTGGTGCAGAAGTTCCGCGCCTACGCCAGCTACGAGGAGTCGTTTGCCGACTACGCGAAGCTGATCTCGGAGAGCCCGCGCTACCGCGACACCGTCGCCGGGGCCAAGGACGCCGGCAGTTTCGCGCAGGGGCTGCAGAAGGCCGGCTACGCGACCGACCCGGCCTATGCGGAAAAGCTCACCCGCGTCATCAACACGACGCTGCGCCTGCAGCGCAGCCTGGGGTAAGGGATGGGTGCTTCACCGCTGATGTCGCTGGGCATGCGCGCCATGACGGCGAGTTATGCCTCGATGCAGGTCACCGGCCACAACATCGCCAACGCGAGCGTGGCCGGCTATTCGCGCCAGCAGGCCGACCTGGCGACCGCCACCGGCCAATACACCGGCGCCGGCTTCTACGGCAAGGGCGTCGACGTCACCACCGTCACCCGCGCCCACGACCAGTTCCTGACGCGCGCGGCGACCACCGCCAAGTCGCTGTCCGAACTCGACGCCACGCGCGCGCAGCGGCTGAAGCAGCTCGAGAACGTGTTCCCGACCGGCGAGACCGGCCTGGGCTACAGCGTCAGCAACTTCCTCAACGCGATGGTCGACCTGGCCTCGCGCCCGAGCGACACCTCCACGCGCGAAGTCGTGCTGGCGCGTGCCCAGGACGTGGCGACGCGTTTCAACGCCGCCAACGAGCAGATCAACACGCTGCAGGCCGGCGTCACCGCGGACCTGAAGACCACCGTCACCGAGGTCAACGGCATCACCAAGAGCCTGGCGCAGATCAACAACCAGATCGCCGCCGCGCGTGGCCTGGGCCACGCGCCCAACGACCTGCTCGACGAACGCGACCGGCTGGTGAGCGAGCTGTCGTCGAAGATCCAGATCAGCACCGTCAGCGCCGACGACGGCACCGTCGGCGTCTTCGTCGCCGGCGGCCAGAACCTGGTGCTGGGCACGACCTCGGTGGAGATGCGCGTGACCACCGACCCGCTGGACGGCTCGCGCGCGGCGCTGGCGCTGGTGGACGGCAACAAGCTGCGCATGCTCGACGAGGACTCGCTCGGCGGTGGTTCGATGACGGCGCTGCTGCGCTTCCAGAACGAAGACCTGCTGGACGCGCGCAACATGGTCGGCCAGCTTGCCTCGGCGGTGGCCTCGGCCGTCAACGACCAGCAGGAACTCGGCCTGGACCTGAACGGCGACGGCGGCAAGCCGCTGTTCGAGATCGGCGCGCCGCGTGCGCGCCCGGCAACGAACAACGCCAAGGACGCGAGCGGCAACTACCTCGCCACGATCAGCATCTCGACGCCCGACGGCACGGTGCTGAACGCCGCCGACTACATGGTGCGGCCCGACCCGAGCGTGGCGGGCGGCTACCTCATCACGCGGCTGTCGGACCCGCAGGCGAGCTTCAACCGCACCGCCGACGCCAGCGGCAGCTTCGAGGTCGACGGCATGGCCGTGACGATCACCGGCACGCCGGCGTCCAGCGACCGCTTCATGCTGCAGCCGGTGGCGGGTGCGGCCGGCGGCATGAGCGCGATCATCAAGGACCCGCGGCTGCTCGCCGCCGCCTCGCCGCTGGTCGCGACGCTGGGCGCGGGCAATACCGGCACCGCCTCGGTCGCGTCGCTGACGATGGTCGAGCCGCCGGTGGCGGGCTCGACCGCCGCGGTCAACTTCTCGCTCGACGGCAGCGGCAAGCTCCAGTACAGCTGGACCGTCACCGACTCCGGCGGCACCGCGACGACGACCGGCCCGCTGGCCTGGGACGAGGAGGGCGTGGTCCCGCCCGAGCCTTATTCGATCAACGGCGCGCGGCTGCAGATCGCCGGCGTGCCCAAGGCCGGCGACAGCGTCGACATCGCCGCGATCAACCCGAGCTACGTCGGCAGCAACAACGGCAACGCGCTCGCGCTCAGCGCGCTGCGCGACAAGGCCATCGTCGGCCGCAGCGAGAGCGGCGGCGTCTACAGCGGCGGCGCCATCACCTCCGACGCCTACGCCTCGGCGATGGCCGACATCGCGGTGCGCGTGCAGACCGCCAAGTCGGCGTCGACGATCTCGACCGCGGTCTCGAACCAGGCCGAGCTCGCGCGCAGCGAGGTCGCCGGCGTCAACCTCGACGAAGAGGCCGCGCGCCTGATCCAGTACCAGCAGAGCTACCAGGCGGCCGCCAAGGTCCTCCAGGTGGCGCAGAGCATCTTCGAGACGCTGCTCCAGACCGCCGCCGGCTGACGGCTGCAAACCACTAGGCTGAACCGCCATGCGCATCACCGTTGCCAACGCCTTCGACACCTCGATCAAGAACCTGCAGAAGCGCAACGAGGACGTCTACGACGCCCAGGACCGCCTCACCGCCGGCAAGCGCGTCGTCAAGGCGAGCGACGACCCGGTGGCCGCCGCACGCGCCGAACGCGCGCTCGCGTCGATGGTGCGCAGCGAGGCCAACCAGCGAGCCCTCGAAGCCAGCCGCCACGTGATGCAGCAGGCCGAGTCGGCGCTGGGCGACGCGGGCGAACTGCTGCAGCAGGCGCGTGAACTCGTCGTGCAGGCCGGCAACGGCAGCTACGACGACACCAACCGCGCGACGCTGGCCGAGGCGCTGCGCGGCATCCGCAAGCAGCTGCTGGGCGTCGCCAACCGCGGCGACGGCTCCGGCGGCTACGTCTTCGCCGGCCAGGGCACCGACTCGCCGCCCTTCGTCGACACCGCCGCTGGCGTCATCTACCGCGGCGCCGGCGGCGAGAGCAGCGCGCCTTCGGACGAGCCCTTGCCGCTGTCGGTCGACGGCGAACGCGCCTGGCTCGGCGCCCGGGACCCGAGCGGCAGCGGCACGGTCTCGACTTTCCAGGCGCTGGACGACATCGTCGCCAAGCTCGAGGACGGCACGCTCAGCGACACCCAGGTCGCCGCCGCCGTGAAGGCGGGGCTGGCCGACGTCGACGCGGTGATGAACAACGTCTCCACCGTGCGTGCCGCCGCCGGCGAGATGCTCAACCGCACCGACCTCGTCGAGAGCCGCATCGCCGACAGCAAGCTGGCGGCCAAGACCGAACGCTCGAACGCCGAGGACCTTGACATGGTGCAGGCGATATCGGATTTCTCGAACAAACAAAGCGGCTACGATGCGGCTCTGAAGACGTATTCGATGGTGCAGCGCCTGTCGCTGTTCCAGTACCTCAGCGCCTGATGCACGATCACCCGATCCTGGGCCAGGTGGCCCTGGGCTACAGCCCCGTCATCGATCGCCAGCACGCGGTCGTCGCCACCCGTCTCACCGTCTTCCCCGAACACCCGGACGCCAGCGGCGACGTCGAGCAGCTGCTGGCCGCGGTCGAGTCGGTATGGACCGCCGCCAGCGAAGGCGCGGCGGCCGAACTCTCGCTCGGGCTGCGCCCGCTGCAGCCCGGCTCCGCCCGGCCCGCGGCGACGCTGCAGCCGGTGTCGCTGAACCTCGCCGGCGAACGCCTGCTCGCCGACGTGCTGGCGGCGCCGCCGCGGCCGCAGGTGATGGTCGAGGTGCCGGCCTTCCTGGCGGCCGAGCCGCGCCTGGCGGTTCTGCTCCAGGCCTACGCCGAAGCCGGCGGCACGCTGCTGATCAAGGGCCGGCCGCTGGCCGAGCTGCCGCAGTCGGTGCTCGCCGCCTTCGCCTTCGCCATCGTCGACCACGACGCCGAACCCGCCGGCCACGCGCTCGACGGCCTGGCCGTGCTGCGCGCCGGTGCGCGCACCATGGGCGCGGTCGACGCCGCGCTGCAGCGCGGTGCGGTCGCCACGCTCGGCTGGCCGAGCGAGGAGCCGGTCGCACGCGGCAGCCGCCAGGGCGTGCCGCCGGACGTGCAGGTCGTGCTGCAGCTGATCCAGGGCGTGGACCGCGAGGAGCCGGTCGCGCGGCTGGAGTCGGTGCTCAAGCGCGACCCGACCCTGGGTTTCCGCCTGCTGCGCTACCTCAATTCCCCGGCCTTCGGCCTGTCGGTCGAGATCAGCTCCTTCGGCCACGCGCTGATGATGCTGGGCTACCAGCGCCTCAAGCGCTGGCTCGCGCTGCTGCTGGCCTCGTCCTCGCGCAGCGTCGCCGCCAAGCCGCTGATGTACGAGGCGGTGCGCCGCGGGCTGCTGATGGAAGAACTCGCGCGCGGCAGCGGTGACCCCGAGATGCGCGGCGAGATGTTCATCTGCGGCGTGTTCTCGCTGCTCGACCAACTGCTGCAGCAGCCGATGGCCGACCTGCTGAAGGCCGTGCCGGTGCCCGAGCGCGTGCGCCAGGCGCTGATCGACGAGGCCGGCCCGTTCCAGCCCTACATCGACCTGGTGCGTGCGATCGAGCAGGAATCGGTGTTCGACATCCGCGAAGGCGCCGAGCAGCTGCTGCTGGCGCAGGGTGAGGTCAATCGCGCCGTGCTCGCCGCGCTCGCGGCGGCACGCGCGCTCGACTGACGGCATGGCCCGCGCCGCGCGCCGCCCCCGGGGCCGGTCCGGCCGCGGGCGTGCCGCGCCTGCTCCCACCCTCTGACCGCCCGCGCCTTGGTTCCTCCGCCGTCCCCGTCCACCTCTCCCGCGCCGCTGGCGGCGCTGCTCGACGAGGTCGCCGAAGCGCTGCTGTGGTTCGACGCGCGCGGCGTGCTGCGGCTGTGCAACCAGTCCGCGTTCCGGCTGCTGGGCTGCGAGCCCGGCCAGGGCACGCTGCAGCTGGCGCCGGTGCTGGGTGTCGACGCCGTGCGCTGGCTCGACCGCGCCTTCGCCCAGACCCAGCGCCAGGAGACGCTGCTGCCCGCCGCCGACGGCGCCGTGATGCGCCTGTCCACGCGCCCCGCGGCCGGCGGCCGGGTGCTGCGCGTGCTGCCGCAGCCGCAGCAGCCGCCGCCGCGCCCGCCGCTGCCGATCGACGGCGCACGCAGCACCGACGAAGCGCGCCGCACGGTCGCGCTGCTGTGGGGCTCGCCGTTCGCGGCGACGCTGCAGGACCAGGACTTCCGCATCCTCGACGCCAACGACGCCTTCCTGGCGCAGAGCGGCTACGCGCGCCAGGACCTGGTCGGCCGCGACCCGGCCGAGCTGCAGCTGCCCGAAGACGCCGACGCCCACATCGCGGTGCGCGGCCAGCTGCTGGCGGCTTTCGCCGCCGGGCTGCCGCTGCCGCCGGTGCCGCGCAGCCTGGTCGACGCCCACGGCGGCCGCCACTGGTTCATGCTGGTGCCGCAGAACCTCGCGCCCGCCGGCGAGCCGCCGCTGTGGCTCGTCGTCTGGCAGGACGTCACCTCGGAACACCACGCCCAGCAGCACGCGCGCCGCGCCCAGGACGAGCTGATGCGCTGGTTCGAGCTGGCGCGCGCCGGCATGCTGGTCTACGACGACAGCGGTCTGGTGCTGACCTCCAACCCGGCGCTCGAGGCGCTGCTCGAGCAGGTGCCGGTGATGCTGGCCGACGCCGACGAGGCGTTGCAGGGCCTGCTCGGCTGGGAAAACGGCGCCCCCGGCGCCGCGCTCGTGCCCGGCGCGCCGCCGCTGGAGCGCCAGGCGCTGGTGCCGCTGCCCGGCGGCGGCCGCCGCCGCCTGGGCGCACGCATCGCCGGCTGGGACACCGAACTCGGCCAGCGCCGCGTGATGGCGGTCGTCGAGGACCGCAGCGCCGAGGAGCAGCGCGACCTGGCGCAGCTCGAGATCGGCATGCTGATGGACACCGCCAGCGTCGGCGTCGCCACCTACGACCCGGCACGCGGCTGGCTCGTTTCCGACCGTGCGCCGGCCTCGCCGGCGGCGGGCGGCAAACGCGGCAGCAGCGGCCTGCAGGGCATAGGCCGTGAGCTGGTCGAGCCCGACTCGATGCCCGAGTACGAGCGCCTGCAGCGCGCGCTGCGCCAGGGCGAGCGCACCGAGGTGCGCTACGCCGTGCGCCACCCCGAGCTGGGCCATCGCTGGCTGCTGACGCGGGTCGAGCCGGGCGCGCTGTCGGGCGGGCGCACGACCTCGGTCGTGACGCTGGACGTCACCGAGCAGGAGTTCGCCCAGCGCCGCAACGAGCAGCTGCTGCGCGAGCTGACCACCATCCTGGACGGCTCCAACGCCGGCATCGCCTACCTGCGCGGCACGCTGCTGGTGCGCTGCAACCGCCGCTTCGAACGCATGCTGGGCGTGGCCGCGGGGGCCGCCGCCGGGGCTTCGCTGCAGCAGCTCTTCGGCGCGCCCGACGGCAGCGGCGGCATCGCCGGCCAGATCGCCGAGGCGATGGCCGAAGGCCGCAGCTACGAGACCGAGCTCGTCGCCGGCGAACGCCAGGGGCAGCCGGTCTGGTACTCGCTGTCGGTGCACGGCGCCGAATCGTCCGAGGGCCAGTCCGAGGCCGAAGCCGAGGCGGTGGCGGTGCTGACCGACATCTCCTCGCTCAAGCGCCAGCAGGGCGAGCTCGAGCGCCTGCTGCGCGAGCGCGACCTGATGTTCGACCTGTCCGACGTCGGCATCGCGACGATGCGCGGCCCGCGCATCGAACGCGCCAACCAGGCGATGTCGCGCCTCACCGGCTTCAAGCCCGAGGAGCTGGTGCAGCTGCACAGCTCGCGCCTGTGCCCGCAGGGGCAGTGGGAACAGGCCGAACGCGAGGTGCGCGACGCCCTGGCCGCCGACGGCCGTTTCAACGGCGAGCGCCAGCTGCGCCGCCGCGACGGCGATCTGATCTGGGTCCAGTCCTCGGTGCGCCCGGTCGACCCCGCGGACGCCGGCGCCGGGCTGATCTGCTCCTTCGTCGACATCGACGCCGCGATCCGCGCGCGCCGCTCGCTGCAGGTGCAGGCCGAGCGCACGCGCGCGATCCTGAACTCGGTTCTGGTCGGCATCGTCACCGTCGGCGAGACCGGCATCACCTGGATGAACCGCTCGGCGCAGCGCATGTTCGCCGGTGAACTGGCCGACTTCATCGGCCGGCCGATCGCGGCCGTGGCCACGCCCGAGGCCGAGCATCCGCTGCGCCGCGGCGACTGGACCGAACGCCTGGCCGCCGGCGAGGCCGAGCCTTTCGAATGCCGGCTGCAGGCACGCGACGGGCGCGAGTTCTGGGTCGTCGGCAACGTCGTCGCCACCGCCGCCGAGTCCAGCGGCCCGCAGCTGACCTTCGCGCTGCTGGACATCGAGCGCCGGCGCCAGGCCGAGATCGCGATCGAGCAGGCGCAGGAGTCGCTACGCCGCATCATCGAGACCGCGCCGCTGGCGATCGCGCTCTTCGACGCGCGTTCGCTGCGTGTGCTGCAGTCCAACCACGTCGCCGCGACGCTGTTCGGGCGCCCGGTGCAGGAGTCGGTCGGGCGCAAGCCGAGCGAACTCTGCGCGCCGGCCACCGGGCGCCAGCTCGAAGCCTGGCTCGGCGCCGCCGCCGAAGGCGTCGAGCTGCAGCGCCACGAACTGCGCGAAGCCGGTGCCGGCGAGCGCCGCCAGGTCTGGGACACGCGCATCGCGCCGGTGGCCGGGGCGCTGGGCGCGCCGCTGCTGCTGCTCGTCGCCAGCGACGTGACCGAGGAGCGCGAGGCCGAGCAGGCGCGGCTGACGGCCGAGATCGCGCAGCGCGAGTCGCTGGTGCGCGAGGTGCACCACCGCATCAAGAACAACCTGCAGGGCGTCGCCGGGCTGCTGCGCAACAACGCCAAGCAGCACCCCGGCCTGGGCCTGCTGCTCTACGAGGCCGAGGCCCAGGTGCAGGCGATCGCCCAGGTCTTCGGCCTGCAGGTGCGCAGCGGCCCGCTGGGCGCGGCGCCGGTGGTCGGCGCGATCGCGCAGTCGGTGCGGCGCTCCTTCGGCCGGCCGGTGCTGTTCTCGGCCGCCGCCGGCGCCGAGCGCTACCTGCTGCCCGAGGCCGAGGCGATCCCGATCGCGCTGTGCGTCAACGAGCTGCTGGCCAACGCCGTCAAGCACGCGCCCGAGGGCGATCTGCACTGCCTGATCGCGCCCGGCGAGGTTGCCGGCGAGCTCGCCGTCGAGGTGCGCAACCCCGGCCGGCTGCCCGAGGAGTTCGACATCGCCCAGGTGCCGCGCGGCATGGGCGGGCTGGCGCTGGTGCGTTCGCTGCTGCCGCGCGGGGCTTCGCTCACCCTCGAACAGGCGGGTGGCGAGGTCCGGGCGCGCATCGTGCTGCGTCCACCGCGCGTGCTGCTGGCGCCGTAGGCGACAATCGGGGCGGTCGCGCGGAGGGCGACGGTCGATGGCTTCGAAGGGCAGGATTCTGGTGGTGGACGACGACCGCCTCGTGCTGGCCACCGTTTCGGACGGGCTGGTGCAGGCGGGCTATGAAGTCGTGGACGCCGACAACGGCGACGAGGCCATCCTCAAGGCGCGCCAGATGCGCCCCGAGATCGCGCTGCTGGACATCCGCATGGAGGGCAAGAGCGGCTTCGACGTCGCCGAGTACCTGCGCGACGTCGCCCGCATCCCGTTCATGTTTCTGTCGGCCTTTGCCGACGAGGCCACGATCGCCAAGGTCAACGAGCTCGGCGCCGTCGCCTACCTCGTCAAGCCGCTGAACGTCGACGAGATCCTGCCGACGGTCGAGGACGCTTTCGCGCGCCTGCGCGCCGGCCAGCTGGCGCCGCCGCCGGCGGTGGTGCCGGTGGCCGCAGCCCCGGTGCCGCCGCTGCCCGCGGCCGAGCTCGCCGACCCGCTG
>NZ_NRRU01000029.1 GCF_016583785.1 Rubrivivax gelatinosus
TGATCTCCGCACCGACGGCCGCATACGCTTCGTCGGGTGCGCTTGCCGCCACCCCCGCGCCGCTCTGCACCTTCACGGTGTGGCCCTGGGCCTTCAGTTTTTTCGCCGTCTCCGGGGTGACGGCGACACGCGTCTCGCCCTGCGCCGTCTCGAGCGGCACACCGATCAGCATGGGGATCTCCTCGCCAACATGGGTGAATTCTGGAATTGCGGGCGCCGCTTCGGGCGCCGCTTACGGGGCGACGAAGCTACCACAAGTCAACGCTAAGATCGGACCATGCCGGTCAGCCGCTGGACCCCCTTCGTCACCGTCGCGGCGGTCGTCGCGCACCAGGGCCGCTACCTGCTCGTCGAAGAACACACCGCCGAGGGCCTCAGGCTGAACAACCCGGCCGGGCATCTGGAGCCGGGCGAGTCGCCACAGCAGGCGGTGGTGCGCGAGGCGCTCGAAGAGACCGCGCGCGAGTTCAGGCCCGAGGCGCTGGTCGGCGTCTACCTCTCTCGTTTCGTGCGCGCAGCCGACGGCCGCGACCGCAGCTACCTGCGCATCGCCTATTGCGGCGGCGTCGGCGAGCCGCTGCCAGGGCGCGCCCTGGACCAGGGCATCGTCGGCACAGTCTGGCTCACGCCCGACGAGATCCGCACCGAGGCGGCGCGTTTGCGCAGCCCGCTGGTGCAGCGTTGTGTCGAGGACCATCTGGCAGGCCGCCGGCTGCCGCTCGACACGATCCATGCCGATCCGTCGGTGTTCGCCCCTCGAGTCGATCCGGGCTTGCGTTAGCACAAGCAAGCCTCGTTTCGCCCTCAAGCCCGGACGCCTGCCGCCGAACTGCACGTTGGTCGAGAACACTGCCGCCGCCGGCAGGACCGACCGGGCCATCACCGTCAGTGGCCTACAAAAAGAAAGAACCATGCGTCAAAACCTTCCGGTGACGCAGCGCGAACACCCGTTTCCAGACGGGACCACGCTGATGTCGATGACCGATCCGCGCGGCAAGATCGTCTACGCGAACGCCGCCTTCGTCGCGATCTCGGGTTACGCCCGCGAGGAACTGGTCGGCCAGCCACACAACATCGTGCGCCACCCGGACGTGCCGGCAGCCGCCTTCGCCGACATGTGGACGACGCTGAAGGCCGGCCAGGCCTGGACCGGCATCGTCAAGAACCGGCGCAAGAACGGCGACCACTACTGGGTGCGCGCCAACGTCGCCCCGATCGTGCGCGACGGCCAGACCGTCGGCTACCTGTCGGTGCGCACACGCCCGACGGCCGACGAAATCCAGGGCTCAGAGGCGCTGTACCGGCAGATCCGCGAAGGCCGCGCCAAGGGCCTGGCGATCCAGTGCGGGCTGCTGGTGCGCACCGGCGCCGGAGCGCTGCTGTCGCTGCGCCAGCGCATGTCGCTGGCCTGGCGCGTGCACCTGGGCTGCCTGCTGGCGGCGCTGCCAGCCGTCGGCGCCGCCGTCGCGAGCGCGGCGCCGGCACCGGTCGTCGCCGCGGTCGCCGCGTGCGCGGCAGTCGGCGCGCTGGCCGCCGACTGGTGGCTGCTGCAGCAGCTCGTGCGGCCGATCCGCAGCGTCGCCGAGCAGGCGCTGAAGGTCGCGACCGGCCAGCCGGGCACGGCGGTGCTGCTGGACCGCGCCGACGACGTCGGCATGCTGATGCGCTCGATCAACCAGTCGGGGCTGAACCTGCGCTCGCTGGTGGACGACGTCGCGCACCAGGTCGACGGCCTGGGCACCGCCAGCCGCGAGATCGCCGCCGGCAACCTGGACCTGTCGCAACGCACCGAGCAGACCGCGGCCAGCCTGGAAGAGACCGCGGCCTCGATGCAGCAGATGACCGGCAACGTGCGCCAGACGGCCGACAGCGCCGGCGTGGCCCACGATCTTGCCGCCGAGGCCACCGAGGCGGCGGCGCACGGCGGCGCCGCCGTCGGCCTGATGGTGGCGACGATGTCCGAGATCAGCGGCAGCTCGACACGCATCGGCGAGATCGTCGGCGTCATCGACGGCATCGCCTTCCAGACCAACCTGCTGGCGCTGAACGCGGCCGTCGAGGCCGCGCGGGCCGGCGAGCAGGGGCGTGGCTTCGCCGTCGTCGCCGCCGAGGTGCGGGCTCTGGCCAAACGGTCGGCCGAAGCGGCGCGCGAGATCAAGCGCCTGATCACGGAGTCGCAGGAGCGTGTCGAGGCCGGCAACCGCCAGGCCGGCGACACCGGCGCGGCGATGGAGCGCCTGGTCGGGCAGGTGCGCCGCGTCGGCGACCTGCTGGGCGAGATCAGCTCGGCAGCGCGTGAGCAGAGCGACGGCATCGGCCAGGTCAACAGCGCGGTGTCCGAACTCGACCGCTCGACGCAGCAGAACGCCGCGCTGGTGGAACAGACCGCCGCCGCCGCCGCCAGCCTGCGCCAGCAGGCGCAGGCGCTGTCCGAGGCGGTCGCGGTCTTCGACATGGGCGCGAAGACGGCACGCGGGTGAGGGGCGCGCGGCTGTGGCGCCGCGCGAATAATCGCCGGGTCCCTTCCAGGAGGCCGGCTTGAATTTCCAGCAGCTGCGTTCGGTGCGCGAGACAGCGCGCCGCGGCTTCAACCTGACCGAGGTCGCCCAGGTGCTGCACACCTCGCAGCCGGGTGTCAGCCGCCAGATCCGCGAGCTCGAGACCGAACTCGGCATCGAGATCTTCGTGCGCGCCGGCAAACGCCTGACCGGGCTCACGCCGCCGGGCGAGACCGTGCTGCCGATCGTCGAGCGCCTGCTGCAGGAGGCCGACAACCTGAAGCGCGCCGGCGACGACTACGCGGCCCAGGGCAAGGGCACGCTGGTCATCGCCGCAACCCACTCGCAGGCGCGCTACGCGCTGCCGACCGCGGTGCGCGACTTCCGCGCGATGCACCCGAACGTGCAGCTGCGGCTGCACCAGGGCTCGCCCAAGCAGGTGGCCGAGCTGCTGCTCGAGGGCGAGGCCGACCTGGGCGTCGCGACGGCGCTGATCGCGACCTATCCCGAGCTGGTGGCGCTGCCCTGCTACCGCTGGACGCACTCGGTGATCGTGCCCGCCGGCCACGAGCTCGCCGAGGAGGCGGCGCGCGGCGTGCCGCTGACGCTGGAGCGCCTGGCCGAGTTCGCGCTGATCACCTACGAACCCGGCTACACCGGCCGCAGCCAGATCGACGAGGCCTTCACGCAGCGCGGGCTGGTGCTGGACCTGGTGCTGTCGGCGATGGACGCCGACGTCATCAAGACCTACGTCGAGCTGGGCATGGGCGTGGGCATCATCGCCGCGATGGCCTGGGACGAGCAGCGCGACCCGGGCCTGCGCGCGATCGACGCGCGCCACCTCTTCGCCACCAACATGACCCACGTCGGCCTGCGCCGCGGCGCCTACCTGCGCGACTACGTCTACGACTTCATCCGCACCTTCGCGTCGCCGCTGGACCGGGCCCACGTCGAACGGGCGATGGCGGCGCCGGTGGGGACGGTGGTGGAGCCGTGACTGGGTGATCGGCGACGGTCGACGCCGCGCGCGCCGGCATCGGCGCGGGCCGCGGCCGCCGGGTGGCCGGTTCCGGTCATGTCCCCCGGCCCGGCTGCGCCGGGCCTCCTCCTCATACTTCCCTCCACCGGCCACCCGACGTCCGCGGCGGGCGGTGCGGGGGCTGTTCGCCTTTGAGGTCATCCTTTCGCGCCGGTCGGCGGTCAGTTGCTGAATCGTCTCCCTCGACGATCAAATCCCCGGCGTGCCCACCGCGCCGCCCCACGCAACCGCTAGCCTGCCAGCCTCGACTGCCCCAAGGCCAAGGCATGCGCTTCGACGGCAAGCTCACGAACTGGAACGACGACCGCGGGTTCGGCTACATCGTGTCCACCCAGGGCGGCGAGCCGATCTTCATGCACATCTCGGAATGGCCGAAAGACGCGCCGAGGCCGCGGCTGCAGCAGGCGGTGTCGTTCGAGATCGAACTCGGCCCCAAGGGCAAGCGCGCGTGCAAGGTCCAGCTCATCACGCCGCGCCGACCGGCGCCCCGGCCACCCCCGGCACGTGCCACGCAGTGGGGCACGGCCACGCTGTTCGTGATTCCCGCCTTCCTGCTGCTCTACCTGGGTCTGGCGGTGCTGTGGCGGCTGCCGCCATGGGTCGGCGGCGTGTACCTTGCCGCCAGCCTCGTCACCTTCAGCGCCTACGCGCTGGACAAGTCCGCTGCGGAACGCGGTGCCTGGCGCACGCCGGAGAGCACGCTGCACACGCTGGCGCTGTTCGGCGGCTGGCCGGGAGCGCTGCTGGCGCAGCAGGTGCTGCGCCACAAGTCGAGCAAGCAGGCCTTCCGCCGCGTCTTCTGGGCGACGGTGGTGCTGAACGTCATCGCCCTGCTGGCGCTCGGCTCGCCGCTGCGCGCGACGATGACCGGCGCTGGCTGAAGGGCTGCGCTCACGTGCGCGCCGAGCAGCGGCGCACGCCGCAACAGATGGGGCGTATCTGGCCGCCAGACCCGCGCAAGAGCCTGACGACGTCTCCGGGATCGCTGGGGCGCCCGGCGAAAGCAGGTTCGCCACACAGCTCCAAATCGCCCGTGCTCGGTATCTGTCTGCACGCACAACCGCCTGAGCACCGGCAGTGGAACACCTCCCGGTCCCGGAGCCGGCCGGCGGGGCGTGTCCCGGAGTGAAGTATTAGGAGGAGGGCGGGCGCAGCCCGCCCGGGGGACATGAACGCAGGGGCACGCCCCGCCGGCCGGCTCTCGCACCGACGGTGGCGGCGCGGTCTTCGCGAGATTGGGCGCACGACGCAACAGCAGGCGTTCGATTCCGACTGCCACGAGCGCTCCCCCAACCCGCCTACACGCTCCCCGCCACGAACCGCGTCACGCGCCGCGGCCGCAGGTGGTAGCGGCCGCCGATGGTGAGCCCCAGCCGGTCGCGCAGCGCGACGTAGTCGGCGCGCAGCATTTCGACGTCGACGAAGCCGGCTTCGTCGCTGCGGCGGAACTCCAGCCGCGTGTGCGCGCCCACCGTCAGGGTATGCGCCAGCGTCGCCGCAAGCGCCCCGTCCTGGGCGTCGGCGAGGATGTCCAGCTCGTGCGGGCGCACGTAGCCGGTCTCGCCGTCGGGCACGCCGAAGCGGCCGTGGAACAGGTTCACGTCGCCCAGGAACTGCAGCACGAAGGGCGTTGCCGGGTGGTCGTAGACCTGGTCCGGGGCGCCTTCCTGCTCGATGCGGCCGGCGTTCATCACGACCACGCGGTCGGCGACTTCCATCGCTTCCTCCTGGTCGTGGGTGACGAAGACGCTGGTGACATGCACCTCGTCGTGCAGCCGGCGCAGCCAGCGCCGCAGCTCCTTGCGCACCTTGGCGTCGAGCGCGCCGAAGGGCTCGTCCAGCAGCAGCACCTGGGGCTCGACCGCCAGCGCACGCGCCAGCGCCACGCGCTGGCGCTGGCCGCCGGAGAGCTGGTGCGGGTAGCGGTCCAGCAGCGGGCCCAGCTGCACCAGCTCCAGCAGCTCGGTCACCTTGCGCCGGATCGTCGCGTCGTCCGGGCGCCGGCTCTTGGGCCGCACGCGCAGGCCGAAGGCGACGTTCTCGAAGATCGTCATGTGGCCGAACAGCGCGTAGTGCTGGAACACGAAGCCGACGTTGCGCTCGCGCACGTCGGTGTTGGTCGTGTCCTCGCCGTGGAACAGCACGCTGCCCGAGTCCGGCACTTCCAGCCCGGCGATGATGCGCAGCAGCGTCGTCTTGCCCGAGCCCGAGGGCCCGAGCAGCGCGACCAGCTCGCCCGACGGAATGTCCAGGTTCAGGTCGTCGCAGACGACGGTGCTGCCGAAACGTTTCCTGAGGTTGCGGACTTCAATGCTCACCGGCAGTTCCCTTCAACGTCGCCTTCACGCGCTGCTCGACGACGTACTTCAACACCAGGGTGACGAGCGCCAGCGCCGCCAGCAGCGACGCCACCGCGAAGGCCGCGGCGAACTGGTACTCGTTGTAGAGGATCTCGATGTGCAGCGGCATCGTGTTCGTCTCGCCGCGGATGTGGCCGCTGACGACGCTGACCGCGCCGAACTCGCCCATCGCCCGCGCGTTGCAGAGGATCACGCCGTACAGCAGCGCCCACTTCACGTTGGGCAGCGTGACGCGGCGGAAGATCTGCCAGCCGCCGGCGCCCAGCACACGCGCCGCCTCCTCCTGCTCGACGCCCTGGGCCTGCATCAGCGGGATCAGTTCGCGCGCGATGAACGGGAAGGTGACGAAGATCGTCGCCAGCACGATGCCCGGCACCGCGAACACGACCTTCAGGTCATGGTCGCGCAGCCACTCGCCGAACCAGCCCTGCATGCCGAAGACGAGCACGAAGACCAGGCCGGCGATCACCGGGCTGACCGAGAACGGCAGGTCGATCAGCGTCAGCAGCACGTTCTTGCCGCGGAAGTCGAACTTGGCGATGCACCAGGCCGCGGCGACGCCGAAGACCAGGTTCAGCGGCACGCTGATCAGCGCCGCCACCAGCGTCAGCTTGATCGCCGACAGCGCGTCGGGCTCGACGATGGCCGCCAGGTAGACCGCCCAGCCCTTCTTCAGGCCTTCGTGGAAGACGGTCGCCAACGGCACGAACAGGAACAGCGTCAGGAAGGCGAGCGCGACGCCGATCAGCAGACGCCGCACCCAGGCCGGCTCCTCGGTGGCGCCGAGCCGGTGCGGCGGCGCCACGGCCTTCGGCCAGGCCTCGGTCTTGCGGTGCACGACGGCGCGCCAGCCGCCGCGCAGCCGCGTCGTCGTCGCCGTCGTCGCCGTCGTCGTGTTCATACGCCCCCCTGGCGCTTGCGCGCCCAGGCCTGCAGCGCGTTGATCACCAGCAGCAGCGCGAACGAGGTCACCAGCATGACGACGGCGACCGCGGTCGCGCCGGCGTAGTCGTACTGCTCGAGCTTGGTGATGATGATCAGCGGCGTGATCTCGCTCACCATCGGCATGTTGCCGGCGATGAAGATCACCGAGCCGTATTCACCCAGCGCGCGCGCAAAGGCGAGCGCGAACCCGGTGAGCAGCGCCGGCATCACGATCGGCAGCACCACCTTCGTCACCGTCTGGAGCCGCGTCGCGCCCAGCGTCGCGGCGGCTTCCTCGAACTCGCGGTTCACGTCCTCCAGCACCGGCTGCACCGTGCGCACGACGAAGGGCAGGCCGATGAAGACCAGCGCGACGAACACGCCGACCGGCGTGAACGCCACCTTGAACGGCAGCCACTGACCGATGGCGCCGTTGCCGGCGTAGATCGCCGTCAGCGCGATGCCGGCGACGGCCGTCGGCAGCGCGAACGGCAGATCCACCAGCGCGTCGACGAAACGCCGGCCCGGGAAGCGGTAGCGCACCAGCACCCAGGCGACGAGCAGGCCGAAGACGGCGTTCAGCAGCGCGGCGGCGAACGAAGCGCCGAAGGTCAGCCGGTAGGAGGCGACCACGCGCGGCGACATCGTCGCGGCGACAAACCCCTCCCAGGTCAGCGTCGCGGTCTTCAGGAACGCGGCCGACAGCGGCACGAGCACGATCAGGCACACGTAGAGCACGACGAAGCCGAACGCGAGATCGAAGCCGGGCAGGACGGTGTGGCGGCGCAGCAGCGCGCGGGAAAACGGCATCAGGCCTCCACGCGCCGTGCCGTTCGCACGCGCTTCATCGGTTTGCTCATGGGAAAGGGCTGTTAACGAAGCTGAACGCATCGTAGGCAGCACTTGTCGGCCACCTACGAAGCGTTTCGAGGATCGTTATGCGGCCGGCGTCTGTCCCCGCGGATGCGGGCGCCGGCCCGCGGGGGTCACTTGCGGGCGTAGACCTGGTCGAAGGTACCGCCGTCGGCGAAGTGCGTCTGCTGCGCCTTGGCCCAGCCGCCGAAGACCTGGTCGATCGTGAACAGGTTGACCTTCGGGAACTGACTCGCGTACTTGGCCGCGGCCTTCGGGTCGATCGGGCGGTAGTAGTTCTGGCCGGCGATGTCCTGGCCTTCGGGCGAGTACAGGTACTCGAGGTAGGCCTGGGCGACGGCACGCGTGCCCTTCTTGTCGACGACCTTGTCGACCACCGTCACCGGCGGCTCGGCCAGGATGGACAGCGAAGGCGCGACGATGTCGAACTTGTCCGGACCGAGTTCCTTCAGCGCCAGCAGGGCCTCGTTCTCCCAGGCCAGCAGCACGTCGCCGACGCCGCGTTCGACGAAGGTCGTGGTCGCGCCACGTGCGCCGCTGTCGAGCACCGGCACGTTCGCGAGGATCTTGCCGACAAACTCCTTGGCCTTGGCCTCGGAGCCGTACTTCTTCTGCGCGTAGCCCCAGGCGGCGAGGTAGTTCCAGCGCGCGCCGCCGGAAGTCTTGGGGTTGGGCGTGATGACGGCGATGCCGGGCTTGATCAGGTCGTCCCAGTCCTTGATGCCCTTCGGGTTGCCCTTGCGCACGAGGAACACGATGGTCGAGGTGTAGGGCGAGCTGTTGTGCTTCAGGCGCTTCTGCCAGTCGGGCGGCAGCAGCTTGGCGCGCGCGCCGATCTCGTCAATGTCGTAGGCCAGCGCCAGCGTGACGACGTCGGCTTCAAGGCCGTCGATGACCGAACGCGCCTGCTTGCCCGAACCGCCGTGCGACTGCTTGACCGTCACGGTGTCGCCGGTCTTGCCCTTCCAGTAGGTCGCGAACGCCTTGTTGTAGTCCTGGTAGAGCTCGCGCGTCGGGTCGTAGGAGACGTTCAGCAGCGTGATGTCCTTGGCCCAGGCCCCGGCGGCAGCAACGGCGAGCGCAGCAGCGGCGAACGACGCGCGCCAGGGGAAACGGTGGAGGTTCATGCGTAATCCGGTCGGTGAGGGATGCAACGCATGCTAGGAACGAGGAAGCAGCGAAAGAACGAATGAAATCGCCGATCCTTATGCGCTTTGCGCCCATCGCGTGCCGCGCTGCGTCCGGCTTGCGGCCGATCCGCGGCCGCGCCGACGGCGCCGGCTATGCTCGGGCGCCATGCCCACCCCCGTCTTGCGAAGACCCGCACACGCTCCCGGGAGCGCGCGATGACGCTGCCGCCCGCGGACTGGCCGCTGCGTGACCTGAGCCGCTCGGTGCGCACCGGCGAAGTCGACTGGCACGTGCAGGTCGCCGGTCGCGGCCCGGTCATCCTGCTGCTGCACGGCTCCGGCGGCTCCTCGCACTCGTTCGCCGGCATGCTGCCGCAGCTGGCGGCGCACGGCACCGTCGTCGTGCCCGACCTGCCGGGCCACGGTTTCACCACCGGCGCACGTTACGACTCGCTGACGCTGCCGCGGCTGCGCGAGGCGCTGGCGTCGCTGCTGCAGGCGCTGGAGCTGCCGCGGCCGGCGCTGGTGGCCGGCCACTCGGCCGGCGCGGCGCTGGCGCTGCGCTGGGCACTGGACGCGCCGCGGCCGCCGAAGGCGGTGCTGGGCTTCGCGCCGTCGCTGGTGCCGCCGCCCGCTTATTACATGCAGTGGATGGCGCCGCTGGTGCACCCGTTCGCGACCTCGGCGCCGGTGACCTCGCTGCTGGCCTGGTCGGTCGGGCCCACCGGCATGCTCGACTGGCTGCTCGACTCCACCGGCACCCGGCTGCCGGAACCGGAGCGCCGGCTCTACCGCACGCTGTTCGCCCAGCCCGGCCACGTGCGCGGCGCGATGAGCTTCATGGCCGCGGCCGACCTGCCGCGGCTGCTGCCGGGCTGCGCGGCGCTGCGCTGCCCGACGGCCTTCGTGCTCGGCCGCGACGACGGCTGGCTGCGCGAGCAGCCGTTGCGCCGGGTGCTGGAGCGCCACCTGCCCCAGGCCGCGGTCGAGACCTGGCCCGGCGGCCACCTGCTGCACGAGCTGGAGTCCCGGCGCGCCGCCGAGCGCCTGATCGCGCTGTTGTGAACGTCGCCCGCCGGGCCCGACACGGCCGCGTCGGGCGCCGGCGGCATACTGGCTGGCGATGACCGAATTCCTCTTCATTCGACACGGCGAGACCGACTGGAACCGCCAGCAGCGTTTCCAGGGCCACATCGACGTGCCGCTGAACCCGACCGGGCAAGCGCAGGCCGAGCGCCTGGCCGCGCGGCTGGCGGCGGCACCCGCCGACGCCGTCTACAGCAGCGACCTGGTGCGCGCGCGCCAGACCGCCGAGCCGCTGGCGCGTGCCTGGGGGCGGCCGTTGCAGCTCGTGCCGGAACTGCGCGAGCAGAGCTTCGGCGTGCTCGAAGGGCTGGAGCTGGCGACTATCGCCAGCGTGCAGCCCGAGCTGTGGGCGTTGTGGGCCGCACGCCGCGCCGACTACACGCTGCCGGGAGGCGAAAGCGTGCGCGACTTCAGTGCCCGCGTGCTGGTCGCGGTGACACGGCTGGCGGCCGACCACGAGGGCGGGCGCGTCGCCGTCGTCACCCACGGCGGCGTGCTCGACATGTTGTGGCGCCACGCCCGCGGCGAGCCGCTGGATGGCGCCCGCGCCTGCCTGATCCCCAACACCGGGATCAACCGGCTGCGCTGGCGCCAGGGCGCGCTCGCCGTCGAGTCCTGGGGCGACGACGCCCACCTCGCCGACCTGCCTCAGACCGCGCCGGCGGCACCGCTGGCGCGCTGAACTCAGGCTTTGCCGCCGGGCGGCGGCAGCGCCGCATCCTCGGTCGCCGCGGCGTCGCGCACCGTGCTGCTGATCGCCTTGCCGAGCGACTCGAGCACGCCTTCGTCGTCCACCGGCGCCGCGCCGCCCGGCGAGCTGCCGCCGACGTCGGCGCCAGGCGCGCCGGTCACCGGGTCGACGGGGTTGGCTGCGGGGTCCAGCGGCGCGGCGGGCGGATTCGGCGAGGTCATGGTGGTCTCCGACACGGTTAACACCAAACCGGCAAGTGCCGCTCCCAGGGCTTTCACCCCCCGGGAATGGGCGGGCGCAGCGTGTGTCTGCACACCTACGATGGCTCGCCGCTTGCGTGGCATGACGAATCACAACACCGATACAGGAGCCGACTTGCGCATGAGCACCTTCACCTCGCGGCACGGCCGCATCAGCCGCACGGCGATCGCCGCCGCCATCGTCGTCGCCGCCGGCAGCGCCGGCGCCGCCCCCTCGGCCGAGCTGGCCAAGGCCGCCGGCGCACGCGCGCTGGCCCAGGTCCAGGCCTTCCCGGGCCGCACGCTGCACGGGGCCGGCCAGAGCTGGGCAGTGCGCAACGTCGTCGTCGATGCCGACGGCCGCGAACACGTGCGCCTGGACCGGCGCTTCCGCGGCCTGCGCGTGATCGGTGGCGACGTCGTCGTGCACGCCTCGCGCAGCGGGGCCTTCGAGGACGCCTCGCTGACGCTGCGCCGCACGCTGGCGCTGGACATCCAGCCCCGCCGCAGTGCCGGCGACGCGCTGCGCACGGCGCTCGCCACCCATTCGGGTGCACTGCGCGGCAAGCCCGAACTCGTCGTGCACGCGCGCGGTGACAGCCCGGTGCTGGCCTGGGACGTGCTGCTCGACGGCGAAGGCGAGGACGGCACGCCGAGCGAACGGCACGTGATCGTCGACGCCGCGACGGCGCAGGTGCTGGAAAGCTGGGACGACGTGCAGACCGCGCCGGCCGCCGGCAGCGGCAAGGCGCTGTTCCTGGGCACCGTGCCGCTGACGACCGAGACTTCGGGCAGCAGCTACGTGCTCAAGGACACGACGCGCGGCGGCCAGAGCACGGTCGACATGAACAACCGGGGCTTCGGCACCGGCAAGGCGCTGTCCGACGCCGACAACGTCTGGGGCAACGGCACGACCAGCGACCGCGCGACGGTGGCCGTCGACGCCCAGTACGGCATCGCGATGACCTGGGACTACTTCAAGAACGTGCACGGCCGCAACGGCATCGCCGACAACGGCGTCGGCGCGCAGAGCCGGGTGCACTACAAGCGCAACTACGCCAACGCGTTCTGGAGCGACAGCTGCTTCTGCATGACCTTCGGCGACGGCAACTCCAGCATCTACCCGCTGGTGTCGCTGGACGTGGCCGCACACGAGATGTCGCACGGCGTGACCTCGCGCACCGCGGCGCTGGTGTATTCGGGTGAGTCCGGCGGTCTGAACGAGGCCACCAGCGACATCTTCGGCACGATGGTCGAGTTCTACGCCGCCAACGCCAACGACACGCCCGACTACCTGATGGGCGAGAAGCTGTTCAAGAACGGCACCGGCGTGATCCGCTCGATGATCCAGCCCAGCAGCGACGGCGCGTCGGCCGACTGCTGGTACTCGGGCCTGTCCTCGCTGGACGTGCACTACAGCTCGGGCGTGGCGAACCACTTCTTCTTCCTGCTCGCAGCCGGCACCACCGCCGGTCAGCCCAGCCGCACCTGCAGCGCCGGCAACACCCGCGTGGCCAATGGCAGCGGCACGCTGGCCGGCATCGGCAACGCCAAGGCAGAGAAGATCTGGTACCGCGCGCTGACGGTCTACATGACCTCCAGCACCAACTACGCCGCGGCCCGCAGCGCGACGCTGAAGGCGGCTGCCGACCTCTACGGTGCCGGCTCGGCCGAGGTGAACGCGGTCTCGGCCGCCTGGACCGCGGTCAACGTCAACTGACGGGGCACGCCGGCGGCGGCGCTCAGGCCGCCGCCGGCTTCAGCATCGCGACCGGCTCGGGCGCCAGCAGCGAGCCGTCGCGCAGCCCGCGCCAGGTCGCCAGCACCAGCCAGGCGATGACGAGCGAGGCCAGCGCCAGCACCACCGGGGCGAAGGCGGCGAGCCGGCTGCCCGGTGTCGCCAGGCGCAGCGTCAGCGCCGCGAACGCGGCCAGCGGGAATGACAGCCCCCAGTGCGGCAGCGCGAACGGCAGCGCCACGATGCGCCGCGCCTGCGTGCCGGCCCAGATCACCGCGAACAGCGCCACGCCCCAGCACATCCAGCCCAGCAGCGCCGGCGCACCGAACTGCAGCGCCGACAGCCCGACGACGGCCGGCGGCGCGACCAGGATGAAACTCGTCGGCCGCAGGCGCTCGGGCCAGGGGCCGCGCAGCGCGACCCGGGTCGCGAGCAGGCCGACGACGACCGGCCAGAACAGCAGGCCGATGCCGAACTGCGCCGCCGCCCATTCGTCGCGGCCCAGCGGCACGCCGGCCAGCGGCGCGAGCACGTTGCCGACCACCGGGATCAGCATCGCCGGCGTCACGCCGGGCCACTGCAGGCCGCCGGACTCGGCGTCGTGCCACCAGTGCTGCAGCACCCAGACCGTGACCACCAGCTGGCCCAGACAGCCCAGCCACCAGCCGGCCTCGATCCAGCCGGCGGGCCCCAGCAGCGCGGTGGCCACCGTTGCCAGCAGGATCAGCGCCACCGGCATCGCGGCGACGAAGGGGTAGCGCACCGGGTGGCGTCGGTCTTCGACCCAGGCCTCGGGGTGGCGCTTGAGCCGCAGCCCGAAAGCCGCGGCGAGCGCGACGAAGACCAGCGCCGCGAACGCGCCGAGCGCCAGCGAAATCGCCCCGGCCAGATCGCCCATCAGCGGAACCGCGCGATACCAGGCGAGCGACAGGCCGCACAAGCCCATCACGATGGTGAACCAGCCGGGGTGCAGGTACTTCAGCGCGTCGGGTCGGGACATCGGGAAACCTCGGATCGGGTCGGCCGCCCGCGCGCAGGCACCGGCACGCCGGCGCCCGCGGTGCGGCAAGCGGGATACAGAGAAGAGCCGGTGTGGCGCCGCAGCCGCAGCGCCGCGGCTTCAGCGCACCTTGGACAGCAGGTTCTGCACGTCGGCCAGCACCGCGGCGAGTTCGTCCTCGCGCGACTCGGCCAGCGACAGCCGCTGCTGCAGCTCCTGCTGCATGAAGCACACCGTCATGCGCACGTAGGTGCTGTCCAGCGCCTTGCGCACGGCCGACATCTGGCCGGCGATCTCGAGGCAGGGTTCGCCTTCTTCGACCATGCGCTGGATGCCCCGCAACTGCCCCTCCGCCCGCTTCAGGCGGTTGAGGATGTCGGTACGGCTGGTGGTGTCGACGAGCGAGCTCATGGGGCAGGGCTCCGGGGACGGGGCGGGTTTGCGATCAGTCCCCATTGTCGTGCCTCAAGCCCTTTTCGTGCCGGGGACGCCCAGCTTCTTCAGCACGATGCCCAGCGGGCAGACGTCGGTGAAGCCGAACTGGAACAGGTTCAGGCCGACGAAGGCGGTGAAGGCGAGCCACCATTCGCTGACGAACAGCGGGCTGGCCGGCGCGCCCAGCGCCAGCGAGATCAGGATGAAACTGCCCGCGAAGACGCGGATCAGGCGGTCGACGGTCATCGTGTCGCTCCTTCGGTTGCGGGTGGGGTCTCGTGGCGCCGGCGGAACAGCGCGTAGTACAGGACCGGGATCACGACCAGCGTCAGCAGCGTGGACACGGCAATGCCGAACAGCAGCGAGATCGCCAGGCCGTTGAAGATCGGGTCGTCGAGGATGAAGAGAGCGCCCACCATCGCCGCCAGACCGGTGAGCGCGATCGGCTGCGCGCGCACCGCGGCGGCATCGATGACGGCCTGCTTGAAGGCCACGCCGCGTGCGGCCTGCAGCTCGATGAAGTCGACCAGCAGGATCGAGTTGCGCACGATGATCCCGGCCAGCGCGATCATCCCGATCATCGAGGTGGCGGTGAAAGGCTGGCCCAGCAGCGCGTGGCCGGGCATCACGCCGATGATGGTCAGCGGGATCGGCGCCATGATCACCAGCGGCACCAGGTAGCTGCGGAACTGGGCGACGACCAGCAGGTAGATCAGCACCAGCCCGACGCCGTAGGCAGCGCCCATGTCGCGGAAGGTCTCGTAGGTGATCTGCCACTCGCCGTCCCACTTCAGCGCGTACTCGGCGTAGGGGTTGGCGGGCTGGCGGATCCAGTACTCGCCGAGCGGGCCGGCGTTCGGCAGCGTGGCTTCGGCCAGGCGCGAGCGGATGCCGAACAGGCCGTACAGCGGCGAGTCGGGCGTCGTGCCGCCGGCGCCAACGTCGCCCCAGACGTAGCTCACGCCCTGCAGGTCCTTGGTGTAGAGCGGCTTGTCGACGACGCCGCGTTCGATGCGCACCAGCTCCGACAGCGGCACCAGCGCCCCGGAGGCGCTGCGCAGCGGCAGCGCCAGCAGCGCGTCCAGGCCGACCTGGGCCTCGCGCGGCAGTTGCAGGCGCACGGGCACCGGGTATTTGGACTGGCCGTCGTGCAGCCAGGCGGCATCGGCACCCGACAGCGCACCCTGCACCGTGGCCGCGATGTCGGCCGCGGCGATGCCCAGCGTGTCGGCACGCTGGCGGTTCACGCGCAGGAAGGCGCGTGGCGCGTCGATGTGCAGCGAGCTGTCGATCGAGGTCACGTCGGGCGTCGCGTGGAAAGCCTGCTCCAGGCGGGCGGCGAGCTGCTGGCGGCCGGCTTCGTCGGGGCCGTAGACCTCGGCGACGATCGGGCTCATCACCGGCGGGCCGGGCGGCACCTCGACGAGCTTGAGCTTGGCGCCGCGGCGGGCGGCGATCTTCTGCAGCTCGGGGCGCAGGCGCTGGGCGATCGCGTGGCTCTGCTCGTGGCGCTCGGACTTGTCGACCAGGTTGACCTGCAACTCGCCCTGCTCGGCGTCGGCGCGCAGGTAGTACTGGCGCACCAGGCCGTTGAAGGTGATCGGGCTGGCGGTGCCGGCGTAACCCTGCAGGTCACGCACCTCGGGCTGGCGGGCAAGGTAGCCGCCGAGTTCGTGCAGCGTCGCCGCGGTGTCTTCCAGCGGCGTGCCGGCCGGCATGTCGACGACGAGCGCGAACTCGCTCTTGTTGTCGAAGGGCAGCATCTTCAGCACCACCCACTGCACGGCGGCCAGGCCGACCGAGAGCATCAGCGCCGCGACGATGCCCGCCAGCAGCAGCCAGCGCTTGCGCGCGCTGTCCAGCAGCGGCTGCAGCAGCCGCGCGAAGAAGCCCCGCAGCCGCCCGGCCAGCGCCTCGGCGCGGCCGCCGTGCGCCGCCGCGCCCTGCGGCTTCATCAGCTTGAGCGCCAGCCAGGGCGTGACGGTGAAGGCGATCGCCAGCGAGATCGCCATGCCCAGGCTGGAGTTGATCGGGATCGGGCTCATGTACGGGCCCATCAGCCCGCTGACGAAGGCCATCGGCAGCAGCGCCGCGATGACCGTCATCGTCGCCAGGATCGTCGGCCCGCCGACCTCGTCGACCGCGGCGGGGATGACTTCCGCGAGCGGCCGGCCGGGCTCCAGGCGCTGGTGGCGGTGGATGTTCTCCACCACCACGATGGCGTCGTCGACGAGGATGCCGATCGAGAAGATCAGCGCGAACAGCGACACGCGGTTCAGCGTGAAGCCCCAGGCCCAGCTGGCGAACAGCGTCGCCGCCAGCGTCAGCACGACGGCGGCGCCGACGATCACCGCCTCGCGCCGGCCCAGCGCCAGGCCGACGAGCAGGATCACCGAGCCGGTGGCGAACACCAGCTTGCTGATCAGCTTGTTCGCCTTCTCGGCGGCGGTGGCGCCGTAGTCGCGGGTCACCGTGGCCTCGACGCCCTCGGGCAGCAGGCCGTTGCGCAAGGCGTCGACCCGTTCGCGCGCGGCGCGGGCGACGTCGACGGCGTTGCTGCCGGGTTTTTTCGTCAGCGTCAGCGTCACCGCCGGGTGGCCGCCCGCGGCGCTGGCACCGCCGGGCGTGAACCAGACGTAGCGCGAAGGCTGCGCCGCGCCGTCCACGACCTCGGCCACCTCGCGCAGGTAGACCGGGCGCCCGCCGTTCGTGCCGACGACGAGCTCGCCGACCTCGGCGGCCGAACGCAGGAACTCGCCGGTCTCGACCGTCAGCGCGCCACCGCGTTCGTCGATCACGCTGCCGGCCGGCATGCCCTGGTTGGCCGCGGCCAGCGTCTGCTTCAGGCGCAGGATGTCGACGCCACGCTCACGCAGCCGCGCCGGCTGCAGCGTCACCTGGACAACGCGGCCGGGGCCGCCGATGGTCTGCACCTCGCGTGCGCCGGGCACCCGCTTCAGTTCGGCCTCCAGCGCGTGTGCGACACGCTCCAGCTCGGCGGCTGCGCGGTCGTCGCGGCTCCACAGCGTCAGCGCCAGCACCGGCACGTCGTCTATGCCCTTGGGCTTGACGATGGGCGTGAGCGTGCCAAGGCCCGAGGGCAGCCAGTCCTGGTTGGCGTTCAGCACGTCGTACAGGCGCACCAGGGCCTCGGTTCTCGCGACGCCGACCTCGAACTGAACCGTCAGCACCGCCAGGCCCGGGCGCGAGACCGAAAACGTGTGCTCGATGCCGGCGATCTGCCCCAGCACCTGCTCGGCCGGGCGCGCCACCATGTTCTGCACGTCGGCCGACGAGGCGCCCGGGAACGGGATCAGCACGTTGGCCATCGTCACGTTGATCTGCGGCTCTTCCTCGCGCGGCGTCACCAGCACCGCGAACAGGCCCAGCAGCAGCGCCACCAGCGCCAGCAGCGGCGTCAGCGCGTGCGCCTGGAAGGCGCGGGCCAGACGGCCGGCGATGCCGAGCGCGGGAGCTTCGGTCGGGCTTGTGGACACGGTGCGGCCCGTCACTTCGCGGCGACCGCACCGGCCAGGCCGGCACGCACGGCGTCGGCGGCGACACGTTCACCCGGCTTCAACCCGGCCAGCACCTCGACCGCGTCGCCGACGCGGGCGCCGGCACGCACCGCCTGCAGCACGAAACCCTCGCCACGCTGCACGTAGACGGCACTCAGCTCGCCGCGGCGCAGCAGCGCGGCCACCGGCACCGACAGCCGAGCGCCGGCCGCAGCCGCCGGCGCCCCGGCGAACAGCACGCGCACGTTGCGCCCCGGGGACAGGCCGGCGCTGGCCTGGGGCGGCAGATCCAGCCGCCACTCGACGGTCTGCGAGATGGCGTCGGCCGCCGGCAACTCGGTGCGCACGACCGGCACGACGCGGCGGCCGTCGGGCAGCACCACCTCGACGCCGGTGGCGGCACGCGCCGCCGCCGAAAGCGAGGCCGGCAGCTGCAGCACGGCGCGCAGCGCGCCGGGCGCGTACAGCGTCGCGATCGGCCGCCCGGCGCTTGCCAGGTCGCCGGCCTCGACGTGCGTGGCCTGGACGACAGCGTCGAAGGGCGCCGTCACCGCGGCGAAACCCCGCGCCAACGCCGCCTGCGAACGTGCCGCCCGCGCCTGCGCCAGCCCCGCCTGCGCCGCCTGCGCCTGGCTTTCGGCCAGGTCCAGCGCCGCCTGGCTGATGAACCCCTGGGCGCGCAGGCCGCGCGTGCGTTCCAGCTGCAGCGAGGCGTTGCGCCACTCGGCTTCGGCCTGGGCGACGCCGGCCTCGCTGCGCTGCAGCCCGGCCTGGGTGTCGCGCTCGTCGATGCGGGCGATCAGCTGGCCGGCCCTGACGCGGTCGCCGGCCTTGACCGCGAGCTGCAGCACGTTGCCCGACACCTGCGCCGCCACCGTGCTCTGGCGCAGCGCCTGCAGGCTGGCGTCGATCTCGAAACCGCCGGCCGCCGCGGCCTGGCCGACGACGACGACGACGGGCACCGTCGGCGCGGCAGCGGACGCCGGCGCGGCGGCCAGGCCGGCGAGCAGCGCCGGCAGCAGGGACACGCGAACGAGGGCGCGGGCGATCGGATTCATGCCGCCATCCTATCTGATACCCCACCGGGTATAAAACAGGTGCAACCCGAACCCGGCCGCCCCGTGCCGGATGTCGCGCGCGCCGGCGTCTCAGCCGGGCAGGCCGGCGCAGGGGTCGCGGCGCGGCATGGCCGGCACGGCGACGCCGCGCTCCTGGGCACGCGCGCCCATGTCGGCGTGGTGCTGCTCGACGTAGGCGCGGCAGTCGGCGCGCGTCGTCATCGCGCGCATCTTCGCCTGGTGCGCCGTGCGCTCCTCGGGCGTCATCAGCGCCCAGCCGGGTGTCACGCCCTGGCCCGCACGCGCCCTGCCACCGCCGGGCCCCATGCCGGCACCCGGGCCGCGGCCACCACCAGGCCCCATGCCCATGCCGGGAGTGGCGGCCGGTGCGGCAGCGCTGGCGGCCGCGCTGGCGGGCGCCGGCGCGTTCTGGGCGAAGCTGGCCGTGGCAAGCAGCACCGCGGCGGCGAGAACGAGGGATGAACGGATCGTGGGCATCGACATCTCCTGAGTGAGGAGACCCAATCTACCCCCCTCGGTATCGAAGGCCTTGATCCAGCGACAGCGGCCGTGCTGCCGCCAGGCGCGCGGCGAGGCGCGCCAGCCGGGGCTGCTGGTGCACGCGTGCATCATCCAGCGGCAGCCAGCGCGTCGCCAGTTCGCCGCCGGGGCCGGCGTCGTCCGTCGCGGTCGCGACGAAACAGAAATCGAGGTGCTGATGCGCGGGTTCGCCTCGGCGCTCGGACGCCGGAATGGCGTGCAGGTCGATGTCGAACGGCTGCTCGTCCAGTGCCAGCAGCGCGGTGGCGGCGATGCCGCATTCCTCGTGCAGTTCGCGCAGCGCTGCCTGCAGCAGATGCTCGCCGGCTTCGAGGTGGCCGCCGGGCTGCAGCAGCCGGCCCAGCGTCGGGTGCTCGATGAGCAGCGTGCGCCGGTGCGCCGCGTCGACGACGAAGACACTGGCCGTCAGGTGCCAGGGAAAGCTCGAACGGCTGCAGTGCGCGGCACCGATAGGCCCGCAGCGATCGAGCAGGGCCCCGTGGCGCAGCGCATCGACGCGGCGCGCGCGGTCGATCTGCGCCAGCAGGGTCGGGAAGAAAGCGGAGGTCATCGCGCGGAGCGGCAAAACAAAAGGCCCGCAGCCGGGAGGCAGCGGGCCTGGAGCGGGGAACCGAAGCGGCCGATCAGAACGGGATGTCGTCGTCCATGTCGTCGAAGCCGGTGCTCGACTTCTGCGGTGCCGGCGCACGCGGCGCCGGGGCGGCCTGCGGGCGCGGGGCCGGGGCGCGGCGCGGGGCCGGCGCCATGTCGTCGCCGCCACCGCCCATGTCGCCGCCACCGCCGCCTTCACGGCCGCCGAGCAGCTGCATTTCCATCGCGATGATCTCGGTCGTGTACTTCTCGACGCCGTCCTTGTCGGTCCACTTGCGCGTCTTCAGACGGCCTTCGACGTAGACCGGGCGGCCCTTCTTCAGGTATTCGCCGGCGATCTCGGCCAGGCGGTCGTAGAAGACCACGCGGTGCCATTCGGTCTCTTCCTGGCGCTCGCCGCTGGTCTTGTCCTTCCATTGCCGGCTGGTGGCGATGGTGACGTTGCAGATCGCCGAGCCGCTGGGGGCGTAGCGCACTTCGGGGTCGCGGCCGAGGTTGCCGACGAGGATGACTTTGTTGACCGAGGCCATGAGCGTGCCCTCCTGGGGTGGGGAAGACGAGAGGGAAGGACGGACGCCGGCGCGAAGGCCGGCACTGGGCGCCGATGATACCGGCCGCCCTGCCGGCCGGGGCCCCGCCTTGGGGCTTCCCCCTGCAGGAGGAGGCTGCCCTCGCCCGAGGGCGCGGGCCCGCGCCGACGCGCCTCGCGTACCATCCGGCCCCTCCATGAGTCCCGCCACCGTCGAGGCCGATCCCGCGCAGCAGGTACTGAACGCGGTCTTCGGCTACCCCGCCTTCCGCGGCCGCCAGCGCGACATCGTCGAGCACGTGGCCGCCGGCGGCGCCGCCCTGGTGCTGATGCCCACCGGCGGCGGCAAGAGCCTGTGTTACCAGGTGCCGGCGATCCTGCGCCACCGCGCCGGCCAGGGCGTCACCGTCGTCGTCTCGCCGCTGATCGCGCTGATGCACGACCAGGTCGGCGCGCTCGACGAAGTCGGCGTGCCCTCGGCCTTTCTGAACAGCACGCTCGACGGCGACGAGACGCGCCGCGTCGAACGCGACCTGCTCGCCGGCCGCCTGGTGCTGCTCTACGCCGCGCCCGAACGCATCCTGACGCCGCGTTTCCTGGCGATGCTCGAGTCGCTGGCCGAACGCGGCCAGCTGGCGCTGTTCGCGATCGACGAAGCCCACTGCGTCAGCCAGTGGGGCCACGACTTCCGCGAGGAATACCTGGGCCTGTCGGCGCTGCACGAGCGTTTCCCGCAGGTGCCGCGCATGGCGCTGACGGCCACCGCCGACGACCACACGCGCGAGGACATCGTCAGCCGGCTGCGGCTGGAGCAGGCCGAACGTTTCGTCTCCAGCTTCGACCGCCCGAACATCCGCTACACCATCGTCGAGAAGGACGAGCCCAAGCGCCAGCTGCTGCGTTTCCTGCGCGACGAACACGAGGGCGACGCCGGCATCGTCTACTGCCAGAGCCGCAAGAAGGTCGAGGACACGGCCTCCTGGCTGAGCGCCGAAGGCATCCCGGCGCTGCCCTACCACGCCGGGCTGGACGCCGACACGCGCCGCCGCCACCAGGACCGCTTCCTGCGCGAGGACGCCCTGGTGATGGTGGCGACGATCGCCTTCGGCATGGGCATAGACAAGCCCGACGTGCGTTTCGTCGCCCACCTGGACCTGCCCAAGAACATCGAGGCCTACTACCAGGAGACCGGCCGCGCCGGCCGCGACGGCCTGCCGGCCGACGCCTGGATGGCCTACGGCCTGGCCGACGTCGTCAACCAGCGCCGCATGATCGACGACGGCGAGGCCGACGAGGACTTCAAGCGCCTGCAGCGCGCCAAGCTCGACGCCCTGCTCGCGCTGGCCGAGGCCCACGACTGCCGGCGCGTGCGGCTGCTGGGTTATTTCGGCGAGTGTTACGGCGACGGCGGCGAACACGAGGACGACGACGCCGCCGGCGCCGTGCCCAGGCTGCGCTGCGGCAACTGCGACAACTGCCTGGCGCCGCCCGCCACCTGGGACGCGACGGAAGCCGCGCGCAAGGCGCTGTCCTGCGTCTACCGCTTCCGCCAGCAGGGCGGCAAACGTTTCGGTGCCGGCCACCTGATCGACGTGCTGCGCGGCAAGGTGACCGAGAAGGTGGCGCAGTACGGCCACGAGACGCTGTCGACCTTCGGCATCGGCGCCGAGGTTCCCGAGAGCCAGTGGCGCAGCGTGCTGCGCCAGCTGATCGCGCTCGGCCACCTGCGCACCGAAGGCGAGTTCAACACGCTGGAGCTCACCGCCGGCGCACGCGAGGTGCTGCGCGGCGAGGTGCAGCTGCTGCTGCGCGTGCCGGCCGAGGCGCCGCGGCGCGGCCGCAGCACCCGCACGCGCGGCGGCGCCGACAAACCCCCGCCGCTGCCGCTGGACGAAGCCGCCACCGCGCGCTTCACCGCGCTCAAGGCCTGGCGCGGCGAGGTCGCGCGTGAACACAACGTGCCCGCCTACGTCGTCTTCCACGACGCCGCACTGGCCGAGATGGCACGCGAGCGCCCCGCCACGCTGGACGAACTGGCCGGCATCAGCGGCGTCGGCAGCAAGAAGCTCGAAGCCTACGGAGCGGAAATCCTCCGCGTCCTGCGGCAAGACGCTTGATCTGCATCTATCGCAAAGCTGGCCCTCGCTCGATACTTGGGTATTAGGGGTATCAGCGCGACGGATCGCGCGGCTGACGGGAGCACCCGAAAAGGGCGAGGAACTTGGCGGGGAAAAGCCAGAAGCGAGCGCAGCCTGCGCCAGAGGTCGACGGCCTGACCGCGGCCCAAACCGACACCGTCTTTGCCGGCCGCGTGGTCGCGATCGGCGCCTCGGCCGGCGGGCTGGACGCGCTGGCTCGGGTCTTCAAGGCGCTGTCGCCGGCCACCGGCGCGGCCTTCGTCGTGATCCAGCACCTGTCGCCGGACCACAAAAGCATGATGGCCGACCTGCTCGGCCGCTACACCGAGATGCTGGTGTGCGTGGCCGAGCACGACATGGCGCTGGCGGCCAACCGCGTCTACCTGATCCCGCCCGGCAAGATGATGCGGCTGGCCGGCGACCGGCTGCAGCTGGCACCCAAGCCCGAACACGGGCTGACGCTGCCGATCGACACCTTCTTCAGCAGCCTGGCCGAGCAGTTCGCCGACCGGGCGATCGCCGTCGTGCTCTCGGGCACCGGCTCCGACGGCTCGCGCGGCGTGCAGGAGATCAACGCCGCCGGCGGCATCTTCTACGTCCAGGACCCGAGCAGCGCCAAGTTCGACGGCATGCCGCTCAGCGCCAGCCACGCCGCGCACTACGACTTCATGGGCACGGCCGAGGCGCTGGCGGCGCAGCTCGCGACCCAGCTCGTGGCGCCGCGCAACGAAGGCGTGCGCCTGCTGTCGCCGCACGCACCGGCGGTGGCGCAGCCGCTGGACACGATCCACGAGATGCTGCTGGCCTCCAGCGGCATCGACTTCCGCCAGTACAAGCCGACCACCGTGCTGCGCCGCATCGAGCGCCGCATGCAGGTGCTGCACTTCCCGTCGCTGCTCGAGTACCGCGAGCACCTGGCGGCTTCGCCCGACGAGCAGGTGCTGCTGCGGCGCGAGCTGCTGATCCCGGTGACGCGTTTCTTCCGCGACGCCGAGGTCTTCGAGCTGCTGGCCGAGCAGATCATCCCCGAGCTGGTGGAGCACGCCGGCCCCGAAGGCATACGCGCCTGGGTCTCGTGCTGCGCCACCGGCGAGGAGGCGTATTCGATCGCGATCCTGTTCGCCGAGGCCTTCCGCCGCATCGGCCGCACGCGGCCGGTGAAGATCTTCGCCACCGACGTCGAGCAGCAGTACCTGGACCACGCCGCCGCCGGCCTGTATCCGGACACGATCGCCGCCGAGATCTCGCCCGAGCGTCTGGCGCAGTTCTTCATCGACCGCCAGGGCCGCTACCAGGTGCAGCCCGAGCTGCGCCAGATGATCATCTTCGCGCGCCACAACGTCATCGCCGACCCGCCGTTCACGCGCATGAACCTGGTCAGCTGCCGCAACGCGCTGATCTACATGGAGCCGATCGCGCAGGAGAGCGCGCTGCGCCGGCTGCAGTACGCGCTCGCGCCCGGCGGCCACCTGATGCTGGGCCCGAGCGAGTCGCTGGGCGAGCTGCACCGCGACTTCCAGCCCGTCAGGCAGCGCAGCAAGATCTACCGCCTGCTGCGCCGCGACCGCTCGGCGGCGACGATGGACCTGCGCGGCCTGCACTACACGCGCGTCGGCGAGCCGCGCCGCGCCGGGCTCATGCCGCCGCTGGGCCCGCGCCCGGGCGGCGACACGGCGCTGGCTGTGCTGATGCAGAGCTATGCGCCGCCGTCGGTCGTCGTCAGCGAGGCGCGCCAGCTGCTGCGCGTCTACGGCGACACGCGGCTCTTGCTGCAGTTCAACGAAGGCCACGCGACGCTGGACCTGATGAAGCTGCTGCCGCGCGACCTGGCGCCGGTGGCGAG
Source organism: Rubrivivax gelatinosus (assembly GCF_016583785.1). Lineage (GTDB taxonomy): Bacteria > Pseudomonadota > Gammaproteobacteria > Burkholderiales > Burkholderiaceae_C > Rubrivivax > Rubrivivax gelatinosus_B. The sequence goes on from NZ_NRRU01000029.1 coordinate 24,252, forward strand.
CATGCTGCTGCAGGCCATCGCCGCCGAGGGCACGCTGCAGCGTTCGGCGCCGATCCGGCTGGCCGACGGCGAGGGCTGGCGCCGGGTGCAGCTGGTCGCGCGGCCGCTGGACGGCAGCGACGACGGCGGCTACGCGCTGCTGTCGCTGGAGACCGTGACCGAGGGCCCGGTCGTGCGCGACGAAGACGGCGCGGGCGACGGTGTCACCGTGCCCCCCGACGACCGCTACCTGCGCCGCATCGAGGAGCTCGAGCGTGATCTGGCGATCATGCACGACAACCTGCAGGCGACGATCGAGGAGCTGGAGACCTCGAACGAGGAGCTGCAGGCGACGAACGAGGAGCTGATGGCCTCGAACGAGGAGCTGCAGAGCACCAACGAGGAGCTGCAGTCCGTCAACGAGGAGCTCTACACCGTCAACTCCGAGTACCAGGAGAAGGTCGACGTCCTGAACTCGGTCAACGCCGACCTGGAGAACGTCTCCAAGGCGGCGGCGATCCCGACGGTGTTCGTCGACGAGCACCTGCGCCTGACACGCTTCACGCCCGAGGCGACGCCGCTGTTCCACCTGCGCCAGGGCGACGAAGGGCGCTCGATCGAGGACTTCGCGCACCGGCTGGACTACCCCTCGCTGTTCGCCGACCTGCGCCAGACGCTGGAGCGCGGCAGCGTCAGCGAGCGCGAGGTGCGCAGCCGCAACGGCCAGTGGTGGCTGGCGCGCATCCAGCCCTATCCGGGCCGCACGCCCGGCGCCAGCCGCGCCGTGATGACCTTCGTCAACATCGACTCGGTGAAGGACTCGCAGCGCCTGCAGGCCGTCATCGACTCGCTGCCGCAGCACGTCGCCGTCGTCGACGTGCGCGGTGCGATCACGCTGGTCAACTACGCCTGGCGCCGCTTCGCGGCGGAGAACGGCGACCCCGCGGAACGCAGCACCGGCCCGGGCTGCAACTACCTGCGCACCTGCGCCGAGTCGGCGCTGTCCGACGCCGACGCGCTTCGGGCCCACGAAGGGTTGAACGCCGTGCTCGAAGGCCGCCTGCCGATGTTCCAGATGCACTATCCCTGTCACGCCCCGGACCAGAAACGCTGGTTCATGATGTACGCGGCACCGCTCGGCATCGCCGGCGGCGGCGCCGTCGTCAGCCACGTCGACATCAGCGAGTGGGTGCTGCTGAGCGGCGGCTCGCTGCCCGACGGCAGCCAGGCGGTCGCATGAGCGCTCAGGACTTGTCCGGGGCTCATTCCCGCTTGGCGGGACCGGCCGCCAGGCCGAAGGGTGCCCCAGTAAGCCCTCAGGACTTGTCCGGGGCTCATTCCCGCCTGGCGGGACCGGCCGCAGGCCGAAGGGTGCCCCAATGAGCGAGCTGCAGCTGCGCCGTCGCGTGCGCGAACGCGACCGTCTCGTCGCCCAGGTGGCCAACGGCGGCATCGACCTGCGCGCCGACCTGCTGCACGCGCTGCAGCGCGGCGACCTCGCCGGCGCCGAAGCCGCGATCCAGCGCAACGACACCAAGGTACGCACGCTCGCCGAGGACCTGCGCATCTACCAGGCCGAGCTGCACGCCCAGGCCGACGAGCTGCAGCAGAGCCGCGAGCGCACCGAGCAGGCGCTGTCGCGCTTCACGACGCTGTTCCTCGGCATGCCGGTGGCGTCCATGCTGGTGAACTTCAACGGCGAGGTGCTGGAGCAGAACGGCCAGGCCGAACGCCTGTTCGCGATGCAGCGCCAGACGCTGGGGGCGCGGCTGCTGTTCCGCCTGGTCGACGGCGCGCACTACCAGCAGCACGTGCGCCCGGCCTTCCACCAGGCACGCGCGCTCGGCTCGATCACGCTCGACGAGGTCGGCTTCGTCGCCGAGGACGGCCGGCGCTTCATCGGCGAGATGCACCTGTCGACGCTGCCGGTCGACGGCGACGTGCCGCAGTTCGCGATGGCCGTCATCGACCGCACCGAGCACATCGAGGACGTGCGCGCGCTGCGCGAGACCAGCGAGACGCTGCGTGTGCGCGAGTCCTTCCTCGCCGACTCGGCGCGGCTGGCGCGCATCGGCGGCTGGGAGTACGACGTCGAGTGCGGCACGATGCGCTGGTCGACCCACCTGCGCCGGGTCTTCGAGCTCACCGACGACGAGCCGGCGACGCTGGAGCGCACGCTGAACCTGTGCACGCCCGACGGCCATGCGGCGCTGTCGGGCGCGCTCTACGCGACGCAGCCGGGGCAGGCGCCGTTCGACTTCGAGCTCGACATGCACGACGCCCACGGCCGCAGCCTGCGGGTGCGCGTCGTCGGCCGCGCCGAACTCGGCGACGCCGGGCCGGTGGTCGTCGGCATGTTCCAGGACATCACCGTCCAGGCCCAGGCACGGCGCCGGATCGGCGAACTCACCGAGCGCCTGAGCGTCGCCAACGACGCCGGCGGCATCGGCGTCTGGGACTGGGACCTGCAGCACGGCGAGCTCTATCTGGACGAACGCCTGCGCGCTCTGACCGGCTTCGGCGACGCAGCGCCGCCGGCCGACATCTGCGCCGCGCTCGAGGGCTGTCTGCATCCGCAGGACGCTCCGGCCTTCGCCGAAGCGGTGCGGCAGGCGGCCGAGGCCTGCACCGCCTTCGGCATCGAGCTGCGGCTGGCACCCGACGACGGCCCCGAACGCTGGCTGCACGTGGCCGGGCGCGCCCACCTCGAAGGCGGCGCCGCGCCGCGCACCGTGCGCATGGTCGGCTGCGCCTGGGACACCAGCGGCGAGCACGAGCAGGCGCGGCTGGTCGCGGCCAAGCAGGCAGCCGAGTCGGCGAACCGTGCCAAGACGGTGTTCCTGTCGCGCGTCAGCCACGAGCTGCGCACGCCGCTGAACGCCATCCTCGGCTTCTCGCAGCTGATGCGGCTGGAGGCCGAGGCCGGCGACCTGGTCGTCAAGCCCTACCGCGTGGCGATGGTCGAGGACGCCGCACGCCATCTGCTGGAGCTGGTCAACGAGCTGCTCAACGTCTCCGGCATCGAGAGCGGCCAGCTCGCGCTGCGGCGCGTCGCGCTCGACCTGCGCCCGCTGGTGCGCGACTGCCTGCAGATGATCGCCGGCCAGGCGGCGTCCATGCGGCTGACGATGGAAGACCGCTGCAGCGAGGGCGCGCCGCTGCTGGTGCTGGCCGACCCGCTGCGCGTCAAGGAAGTGCTGCTGAACCTGCTGTCCAACGCCGCCAAGTACAACCGGCCGGGCGGCGCGATCACGGTCTCGGCGCGGCATGTCGCCGGCTGCGTCGAGCTGACGGTGGCCGACACCGGGCGCGGCCTGAGCGAGCAGCAGCTGGCCGAGCTGTTCCAGCCTTTCAGCCGCGCCGGCGCCGAGTGTTCGGGCATCCCGGGCTCGGGCATGGGGCTGTACTTCAGCAAGCGCGTCGTCGAGGCGATGGGCGGGCGCATCGAGGTCGACAGCGTCGCCGGCGAACACACCGCGTTCACGGTGGCACTCGACGCGGTGCCGGTGCACGGCGACGCGCTCGATCGCGGCTGAGCGGCCCGCCGCGGGCCCGCTGGCAGCGGACCCGCGGCGCTCGCTATGATGGCCGGTTGCCCCCCGCACGCTTATCGATGCCCGCAGACCGACCCCGCCCCGCGCCCGCCGCCGCCGAATTGCCGGCCTTGCGCGTGCGCGGCGCGCGCACGCACAACCTGAAGAACGTCGACCTCGACATCCCGAAACACGCGCTCGTCGTGATCACCGGGCTGTCGGGTTCGGGCAAGTCCAGCCTCGCTTTCGACACGCTCTACGCCGAAGGCCAGCGGCGCTACGTCGAGAGCCTGTCGGCCTACGCGCGCCAGTTCCTGCAGCTGATGGACAAGCCTGACGTCGACGTCATCGAGGGCCTGTCGCCCGCGATCTCGATCGAGCAGAAGGCCACCAGCCACAACCCGCGCTCGACCGTCGGCACGATCACCGAGATCCACGACTACCTGCGCCTGCTGTACGCGCGCGCCGGCACGCCCTACTGCCCCGAGCACGACCAGCCGCTGCAGGCGCAGAGCGTCAGCCAGATGGTCGACGCGGCACTTGCGCTGCCGCCGGACACCAAGCTGATGGTGCTGGCGCCGGTGGTGCGCGACCGCAAGGGCGAGTTCGTCGAACTCTTCGCCGACATGCAGGCGCGCGGCTACGTGCGATTCCGCGTCGGTGGCGACGGCGAGCCGGGTGCGGTCGTCGAAGCCGACGCGCTGCCGGCGCTGAAGAAGACCGAGAAACACGACATCGACGTCGTCGTCGACCGCTTGAAGACCCGGCCCGACATGAAGCAGCGCCTGGCCGAGAGCTTCGAGGCCGCGCTGCGCATCGCCGACGGGCGCGCGATCGCGCTCGAGATGGACACCGGCCGCGAGCACCTGTTCAGCAGCAAGTTCGGCTGCCCGGTGTGCAGCTACTCGCTGCCCGAACTCGAGCCGCGGCTGTTCTCGTTCAACTCGCCGGTGGGCGCCTGCCCGTCCTGCGACGGCCTGGGCCAGGTGACGGTGTTCGACCCGGAGCGGGTCGTCGCCTTCCCGTCGCTCAGCATGTCCGCCGGCGCCGTCAAGGGCTGGGACCGGCGCAACGGCTACACCTTCTCGCTGCTGGAGAGCGTGGCCGCGCACTACGGCTTCGACATCGACACCGCGTTCGAAGACCTGTCGCCCAAGGCGCGCCAGGTGCTGCTCTACGGCTCGGGTGACGAGGAGATCGAGTTCTCGTACACCGCCGAGGGCACCAAGGGCCGCCAGCGCAGCGTCAAGCGCCGCCATCCGTTCGAAGGGATCCTCCCCAACTTCGAGCGCCGCATGCGCGAGACCGACTCGCCCGCGGTGCGCGAGGACCTGGCGCGCTACCAGGCCGCCAAGCCCTGCCCGCAGTGCGAAGGCACGCGGCTGCGGCGCGAGGCGCGCCACGTCTTCCTGCGCCACGCCGGCAGCGGCGACGAGGCGGCGCGCAAGGGCCTGCCGATCTACGCCGTCGAACACGCGACGCTGGCCGAGTGCCTGAGCTACTTCGAGAGCCTGAAGCTCGAAGGTGCCAAGGCCGAGATCGCCGACAAGATCGTGCGCGAGATCCGCTCGCGGCTGCGCTTCCTGAACGACGTCGGCCTGACCTACCTGAGCCTGGACCGCGGCGCCGACACGCTGTCGGGCGGCGAGGCCCAGCGCATCCGCCTGGCGAGCCAGATCGGCAGCGGCCTGTCGGGCGTGATGTACGTGCTCGACGAACCCAGCATCGGCCTGCACCAGCGCGACAACGAACGCCTGATCGGCACCCTCAAGCACCTGCGCGACCTCGGCAACTCGGTGCTCGTCGTCGAACACGACGAGGACATGATCCGCGCCGCCGACCACGTCGTCGACATGGGCCCCGGGGCCGGCGTGCACGGCGGGCGTGTCATCGCCCAGGGAACGCCCGAGGAAGTGGCGGCCGACCCCGAGTCGCTGACCGGGCGCTACCTGGCGCACACGCTGCGCATCGAGGTACCGCCGCGCCGCTGCGCCGCCGACAACAGCCGCGGCGTGCTGCGCATCGTCGGCGCGCGCGGCCACAACCTGAAGGGCGTGGACGTCGAGATCCCGGTCGGGCTGCTGACCTGTGTCACCGGCGTCAGCGGCTCGGGCAAGAGCACGCTGGTCAACGACACGCTCTACACCGCGGTCGCGAAGAAGCTCTACCAGAGCCACGCCGAGCCGGCCGAACACGAGCGCATCGAGGGCCTGGAGGCCTTCGACAAGGTCATCAACGTCGACCAGAGCCCGATCGGGCGCACGCCGCGCTCGAACCCGGCGACCTACACGGGCCTCTTCACGCCGATCCGCGAGCTCTTCGCCGAGGTGCCGATGGCGCGCGAGCGCGGCTACGGCGCCGGGCGCTTCAGCTTCAACGTCAGCGGCGGGCGCTGCGAGGCCTGCGAGGGCGACGGCGTCATCAAGGTCGAGATGCACTTCCTGCCCGACGTCTACGTGCCCTGCGACGCCTGCCACGGCGCGCGCTACAACCGCGAGACGCTGGAGGTGCTGTACAAGGGCCGCAGCATCACCCAGGTGCTGGAGATGACGGTCGAGGAGGCCAACGGCTTCTTCTCGGCGGTGCCGGCGATCGCACGCAAGCTGCAGACGCTGCTCGACGTCGGCCTGGGCTACATCCGCCTGGGCCAGGCGGCGACGACGCTGTCGGGCGGCGAGGCGCAGCGTGTCAAGCTGGCGCTCGAGCTGTCCAAGCGCGACACCGGGCGCACGCTCTACATCCTCGACGAGCCGACCACCGGCCTGCACTTCCACGACATCGGCCTGCTGCTGCGCGTACTGCACCAGCTGCGCGACGCCGGCAACACCATCGTCGTCATCGAGCACAACCTGGACGTCATCAAGACCGCCGACTGGCTGATCGACATGGGCCCCGAAGGCGGCTCCGGCGGCGGCCGGGTGCTGGTGGCCGGCACGCCCGAGGACATCGCCGCCTTCCCCGGCAGCCACACCGGGCGCTTCCTGGCGCCGCTGCTGGAGACGGCGCGGCAGTGGCAGACGGGCGCCTGATCGCGGGAGTCAGGATGGCGCGGCCGGCGGCAGCCGGCGACGATGCGGGTGCAAACGAGCCGAAAGGAGCCCGATGAGCACCCTGCACGACTGGCTGGAACAGGCCTGGGAGCGCCACGACACGCAGGCGCAGGAACTGGCGCACGAACTGCTGGCCCGCGCCACCGCCCTGCCCGACGACGAGGACGGCGCCGACGCCGTGCGGCTGGCGCGGCACACGATGCTCAGCCACCTGGCGCGGCCCGGGCTGCTGCACGCCTTCATCGCCTCGTTGCCCGCCGGCGCGAAGCTCGACCCCGCGCGCTCGCGTGCCGAGTGGGCGCTGGCGCAGGTCGAAGGCCGGCCGGCCGAGCCGCTGCCGGAGGTCGTGGCCTGGGGCCTGCTCGGCGACGTCGTGCCAGCCGAGCTGCTGCTCGGACGCCTCGACTCGCCCCGCGTGCGCCTGCTGCCGCTGGAGACCCGCGCCACGAACCACCCCGACCCCGCCGCACGCCGCGCCTACGCCGCAACCGTGCACAACGTGACGCATGCGCTGCGCCTGGGCCCGCGCGAGCCGGCGCTGGACGTCTTGATGATCGAGATGGCCGAGCTCGAACGCCGCGCCTGGGAACGTGCCGGCACCTGGATGCACGTCGAACGTGCCGACTACCACCTGGCGCTGTGCCACGCCGTGCTCGGCCACGGCGCCGAGGCCCAGCGCCATGCCGCAGCCTGCATCGCGGCCTGCGAGGCCCACGACGCCGAGGCATCGGAGCGATTCTTCGCTCACGAAAGCGCCGTACACGCGGCGCAGGCGGCCGGCGACCGCGAGGCCCTCGTGCACCACCGCTCGGCAATGGTGGCGCTGCTGGCCGCGGTGCAGGACACCGACATGCACGCCTTCTGCGAGCAGACGCTGGCAGCGACGCCGCAATGAAAAAGGCCAGCTCGCGCTGGCCTTCGGATCTTCAGCAAGCGCCTGTCGGCGCCTGCGTGAAACTCACTTCAGGTGGCTGCTGATCAGCTTGGTCATCTCGAACATCGAGACCTGCGCCTTGTCGAAGATGGCCTTCAGCTTGGCGTCGGCGTTGATCATCGTCTTCTTCGCCTTGTCCTGCAGGTCGTTCTTCTTGATGTACTCCCAGACCTTCTTCGTGATCTCGGTACGCGGCAGCGCCTTGTCGCCGATGACGGCGGCCAGCGCCGCGCTCGGGGTCAGGGGCTTCATGAACGCCGCGCTGGGGGTGCGCTTCTTCGCCGGGGCGGCCTTCTTCGCGGCAGCCTTCTTCGCCGGCGCGGCGGCCGTCTTGGCGACGACCTTCTTCGCCGGAGCCGGGGCGGCCTTCTTCGGCGCGGCGGCCTTCGTGGCCGGTGCCGCCTTCTTCGCCGGTGCCTTGGTGGCCGCGGTCTTCTTCGCGGCGGTCTTCTTCGCAGTTGCCATGTGGATGTTCTCCGTCAGATGTGGCTCGGCTCCGGCGCCGCGCGAAGTCTCATAGGACCTCGTCTAGCAGGGTGCGCCGTGCACGCGGGATGGTACCGCCTGTGATGGGTCGCTGAGAAGCTGTTTTCATAGGTGGAAGGCAATCTCGCCACGCTATGCTGCGGCCCATGAAGATCCTCGCACGATGGTTCCTGCTGGCAGCGGCACTGCTGCTGGTCGCGAACCTCTACCCCGGTGTCACCGTTCACGGCTTCGGCGCGGCGCTGATCGCGGCCTTCGTGCTCGGTCTGCTGAACACGCTGGTGCGGCCGCTGCTGGTGCTGCTGACGCTGCCCGTCACGCTGATCACGCTCGGCCTGTTCCTCTTCGTCATCAACGCGCTGATGTTCTGGGCCGCCGCCAGCGTGCTCGACGGCTTTCGCGTCGCGGGCTTCGGTGCGGCGCTGATCGGCTCGGTGTTCTACAGCCTGTGCGGCATGGTGATCGACGCCGCCGTCGAGCAGCTTTTCGGCCGCCCGGCGCTGTAGCCGGCTCGGCCGTCCAGCCTCAGCTCGCGCGCGTGCCATCGCGCTCTAGCCTTCGGCAGGCGCGAGACGCCTTCCGGCGTCTCGCGTCCAGCCTCAGCGCGGGCAGTCGCGCACTTCCAGGCCCTCGATGGGCGGGCCGCTGTTGTCGCCGCTGGCGCGCGCTTCGCAGAACGCGCGCCGCAGCTGCGCGCGCAGTTCGCGCAGCCGGGCGTCGATCACCGAGGCCTCGATGAAGTCCTGCCCGGCGGCGCCACGTGCGGCGGCCTGGCCGGCACGCAGGCGGTCGATGGCGCCGTTGACGTCGCCCGAGGCATAACGCGCCTCGGCTTCGGCCCGCACGGCACGCAGCTTGAAGCCGGCGGCGTCGGCGGTGGCGGCCAGCTGCGACCAGGCACCGGCGTCCGCCGGGTGGTCGGTGACCCAGGTTTGCAGCGACTCGGTCGCGGCGCGCAGCGCGTCGGGCGAGCCCTTGCCGCTGCGTTGCAGGTCGAGCACGGCCTGGGTGCGCATCAGCAGTGGCGCGCGGCCGCGGGCGTCGACGGTGATCGCATCCAGCACCTGCAGCGCAGCCGCGGGCTGACCGGCGTTGAGGCGGATCTGCGCCTGCAGCAGCTGCAGGTCGCGCTCGGCCTGCGGCTCGCGCGGCTCGGCCTTGGTGGCCAGGGCCAGGGTCGCGGCGGCAAGGCGCTCGGCGCTGGCGTGCTCGCGCAGCAGCGAAGCCGACAGCGCCGCCGCATAGGCGGTGGCGATGCGGTCACGCAGCGGGGCGTCGACGGCGCCGGTGCCCTGGTCGACGAGGCGGTGCAGCGTCTGCGGGTCGCTGTCCATCAGCACCCGCGCGCGCTGCTGCATCAGCGCATGGCGCAGCGGCGGCGCGCCCTTGCCGCCGCCACTGAACATGGCGCGCGAGCGCGCCTCGCTGATGCGCTCGACCGTCAGCGGGTGGCTGCGCAGATACGGGAAGGCGCCGCTGTCGTTGAGCCGGTTGGCGCTGTCGAGCTTCTCGAACATCTGCGCCATGCCCTGGGGCGCGAAGCCGGCAGCGGTGAGCGTGCCGTAGCCCATGCGGTCGGCCTCGCGCTCGACGTCGCGCGAGAAGTTCAGCTGGCCCTGGATCGAAGCCGCCTGGCTGCCGACGATGGTCGCGTTGGCAAGGTCGGCGTTGCTGCTGCGCGCCGCGACGATCAGCCCCAGCAGCAGCGCCGCCATGCTGACCATCGAGTTGCGCTGCGCCGCGATGCTGCCGCGCGCGATGTGGCGCTGGGTCACGTGCGCGAGTTCGTGCGCCAGCACCGAGGCGAGTTCGTCGCTCGAGGTCGTCAGCGCGATCAGCCCCAGGTGCACGCCGACGAAGCCACCGGGCAGCGCGAAGGCGTTGACGGTGCGCTCGCGCAGCAGGAAGGCTTCCCAGGCGAACTGGCGGTCGAGCTCGGGCTCGATGTCGCCGCGCTGGCGCGACGCCGCCACCAGCGGCTGGAACAGCGAGTCCAGGTACTCGCGCAGCACCGGGTCGTCGATATAGGACGGGTCGGCGCGGATCTGGCGCATGACCTGGTCGCCGAGCCGGCGTTCGGCACCGACGGTGATGTCCTCGACGGCGGATTCGCCCAGCGACGGCAGCCGCACCTGGGCGGTCACGGCCTGGGCCGAGAGCGCCAGGGCCAGCGCGAGCACGAGGGCACGCGGGCGGCGCGAGAAAACGGTAGACCTCAAGGCGGGATGTCCGTGATGACCGCCGGCGACGCGCCGGCGCGAAGAACAGGGCGCGCTCTATGATGACACCGTCGCTTTGCCCTCTTGTTTCCGGCCATGAACTCACCGCTCACCCACTTCGATGCGTCAGGCCGGGCGCACATGGTCGACGTCGGCGCCAAGGACGAGAGCCACCGCGTCGCGCGCGCCGCCGGCCTGATCCGCATGCTGCCCGCGACCTTCGAACTCGTCGCCCAGGGACGCGCTGCCAAGGGCGACGTGCTCGGCGTCGCGCGCATCGCCGCGATCCAGGGCGCCAAGCGCACCGCCGAGCTGATCCCGCTGTGCCACCCGCTGCCGCTGACGCGCGTGACGGTGGACTTCGAGCTCGACGCCGCCGCCTGCTGCGTGCGCTGCGAGGCCCAGGTCGAGACCCGCGGCCGCACCGGCGTCGAGATGGAGGCGCTGGCGGCGGTGCAGATCGGGCTGCTCACCGTCTACGACATGCTGAAGGCCGCCGACCGCGGCATGGTCATCGACGGCGTGCGCGTGCTGGAAAAACGCGGCGGCAAGAGCGGCGACTGGCAGGCGCCCTGAAGCCGGCTCAGGGCCGGAAGAACTCGCGCCAGTCGGGCACACGCTGCGGCGCCTGGCACTGGAACGGCGCACTCGCCGCCGCCTGCGGGCCGTCGCAGGGCAGGAAGAAGTCGCGGCTGGCCGGGTTGCGAAACTCGCGCAGCCGGGCCGCGAGGTGGCGCGCGTTGTCGACTTCGCCGTGCGCGGCCAGCGCCTCGGCCCAGGCCGTCATCAGCCGCGTGTCCAGCAGGTGGTGGGTGGCCTGCTCGAAAGGCTGCATCGCGTCGGCGCCGGGCACGAGGCCGGTGGTGGCTGCGGCGTAGTCGGCGTGGTAGGAGAACAGCAGGCTGCGCTGGCCGCGGGCGATGCGTTCGACCAGCGGCGGCGAGTCGGGCGCGCTGGTGAAGATGCGCGTCACCGGCAGGTAGTCCAGCACCGCCAGCGCCGCGCCGACGACGAGCGCCAGCCCGCCGGCCACCAGCGTCGGCTGCGGCCAGCCCGAGGGCAGCGCCGGCCCGCGCCGGCGGCCGGCCGCGTAGGCCCAGGCCCAGGCCGCGGGCAGCAGGAAGTAGGCGTACCAGAGCGGGTACTCGAGCAGGCTGTGCAGCCCGATCATCAGCACCATGACCCAGGCGGCGCGGCGCTCGATGCCGCCGCCGTCGGCCGCCAGCTCGCCGCCGCCGAGCGCGAACGCACGCCGCGCCGCAGCCACCAGCGCCCACAGCAGCAGCGCCATCACGGCCGCGGCCGCCGGCACGCCGAGTTCCACCGCGAGCTGCAGCACCAGGTTGTGGGTGTGGTCGAAGAACGCCACCGGGCGCGTCGGGAACGGCGTCAGCGACCAGGCGAAGTTGAACTCGCCGAAGCCCACGCCGGTCCAGGGCTGGCGGCGGATCAGCTCGAGCGTGTTCGACCAGATCGCGAAGCGTGAACTCGACAGATCCGACTCCGCCAGGCGCGCTTCGCCGCCGAAGACGTGCTGCGACAGCCGCGCCCACTCGGCCATGCCGAGCCAGCCGACGAGGTAGATCACCGGCGCCGCGGCCAGCAGCAGGCGCGTCGGCCGGGCCAGGCGGCGGTCGAGCAGGCCCCACAGCGCCAGCAGCGCGACGCCCACCATGCCGGTGCGCGAAGCCGTCAGCACGACGGCGAAGACCACGGCCGCGAACAGCGCCGCGGCGAAGCGGCGGCCGATGCGGCCGAGTTCGGCCAGCGCGACGATCGCGATCGCCGACCACAGCAGCAGGCTGCTCAGGTGGTTGGGCTGGCGCAGGTTGCCGACCGCGCGCCCCGGGATGCCCGAGCGTGCGATCCACTGGCCGTCGGCCCAGTCGGGGGCGAAGACCTGCACCAGCGCGACGGCGACGTTGAGCAGCCCGGCCACCGCCCAGCCGACGCAGAAGTCGGCGAACACCGAACGCGGCTCGGTGCGCGCCTGGGCCGCGGCGCCGCCCGAGAGCATCACCATCGCGGCGACCAGCAAGGCTATGGCAGACAGCGCCATGCTCGACGGCAGCGCCCGCGACCAGGACCAGCAGACGCCCGCCAGCACCAGCGCCAGCGCCGCCTGCAGCGGCCCGACACCGCGCCAGTCCGAGCCCACACGCGGCGCCGCCGAGACGATGAACAGCCCCCAGAGCCCGACCGCCAGCGCCTGGTTCAGGAAGGTCGGCGACGGGGAGACGTTGTAGGCCAGCAGCGAGGGCGCGGCGGCGGCGGCGATGGCCAGCGCGACACGCACGGAGGAGGCGAAGGGGGCTGCAGGCAAGGGTGTGAGCCTCCGGCTGTGGGAGGCGTGGCGGCCTCCGCGGCGAGGCCGGCGCGATGCTATCAAGAACCCGCTGGCGCCCCCGGGCGCGCAGATACACTTTCTCCCGCCTGCGCTCCGCAGGCCCGCCCCATGCCCGCATTGCCCCAGAACGTCGCGGTCGTCCACGACTGGCTCGTCGACCGCGCCGGTGCCGAACGGGTACTCGAAGAGATCCTCGCGCTCTTCCCCGACGCGGTGCTGTACACGCTGATCGACCGCATGCCGGCGGCCGACGCCGCGCGCCTGCCGCGCCGGCGCACGGTGACCTCGTGGCTGCAGCGGCTGCCCGGCGTCGAGCGCTACTTCACGCGCTGCCTGCCGCTGATGCCGATGGCGATCCAGCAGCTGGACCTGACAGGCCACGATCTGGTGATCTCCAGCAGCCACTGCGTCGCCAAGGGCGTGCTGGTGCCGCCCGAGGCGCTGCACCTGTGCTACTGCCACTCGCCGATGCGCTACGCCTGGGACATGCAGGCCGAGTACCTGCGCACCGAAGGGCTGGAGCACGGCCCGCTGTCCTGGCTCGCACGCCGCATGTTCCACCGGCTGCGCGCCTGGGACGCCGGCAGCAGCAACGGCGTCGACCACTTCGCCGCCAACTCCAGCTTCGTGCGCCAGCGCATCCTGAAGAGCTACCGGCGCGACGCGGTGGTGATCCACCCGCCGGTGGACATCGGCGCCGCCGCCCAACTGGTGGATGACGGCGGGCGTCGCGGCTACATCACCGTCGGCCGGCTGATGGGATACAAGAACACGGCGCTGATGGTCGAGGCCTTCCGCCGGTTGCCCGGGCGCGAGCTGACCGTCGTCGGCGGCGGGCCGCAGCTGCAGGCGCTGCGGCGCGGCGCGCCGGGCAACGTGCGCTTCACCGGGGCGCTGCCCGAGGCCGACAAGTTGCGCCACCTGTCCAGCGCACGGGCTTTCGTCTTCGCCGCGGTCGAGGATTTCGGCATCGCGCCGGTGGAGGCGCTGGCGGCCGGAACGCCGGTGATCGCCCTCGCCCGCGGCGGGGCGCTCGACTATTTGCGCCAGGGCGAGAACGCCTGGCTCTATGCCGAGCCGACACCCGAGGCGCTGGCGCGGGCCGTCGTCGAATCCGAGGCCGGGTGGCCGGCGGACGTGCACGAGCGCTGCCGGCGCAGCGCGGAAGGATTCGGGGCCCAGCGGTTCCGGCAGGAGTTCAGCGCCTGGGTTCAGGCGCGCTGGAGCGACTGGCGCGATGCCGGAGACGGCCGATGACGACCGGACGCCGGGTCTGGCTGGGCCCGGCAGGGGTTACGGCGCTGGAGGCGGCGAGCCTGGTGGTGGGCTTCCTGACCCAGCTGCTGCTGATGCGCAGCCTGGGGCCTGCGGGCTATGGGCAGTGCGTGCTGGCGGTCGCCGTGGGCGTCGGCTTGAGCACGCTGACGGACTTCGGCTTCAACTTCTCGGGCACGCGCCAGGCGGTGCACTGGGCGGGAGAGCCGGCACGCAGACATCGGCTGTTCTGGGCCGTGCAGCTGACCAAGCTCGGCGTCGGCGGCTGCGCGCTGTCGGTCATGGCCCTGATCCCCGGCTCCGGCCCGTTGCTGCCGGCGGCGGCGATTTCGGTGCTGGGTGCGATCCTGTTTCCGACCTGGTACCTGATGGCCCGAGCTCGCCTGCTGGTCGCGGCAGGCACGCTGCTGGCCGGGCGCGTGGCAGCACTCGGTGCGATCGCTTTGTGGGTGCGGGAGCCGCAGGACATCGGGCTCGGCTCCGTCCTGAACTGCGCAGCGCCGCTGGTCGCCGTCGCGCTGGCGTCCATGGACCCCGAACTGCGCGGCGTGCGCCAGCCCTGCCGCCTGCAAGCGAACGAACTCGGCCGGGCATTCCGGCTGGGCGCCTCGACGGTCTGGATCAACGCCGTGCCGGCGCTCGGCAACGCGATGGTTCAGGCGCTGATCGGGGCCCTGGGCTCGCACGCCACCCTGGGACAGTACGCGGCGGCAGACAAGGTGCGCGCGGCGATCCAGGGCCTCTTCGGTGCCTTGGGCCAGGCGCTGTTCCCGGCCAGCGTCGCCGCGGCGGACGGTGCGCGTCCACGCAACCGGCTACCCGTCGTCCTGCTGGCGCTGGCATGCGCGGCGGCGCTGCCCTTGGCGCTGGCGCCGGAGTTCATCATCGGCGTCGTCGCCGGCTCCGGCTTCAGCGAAGCCGCCGGCGCGCTGCGCGTCATGAGTCTCGCGGTGATCAGTTCGACGGCCGTTCTCGGACTGGGCACGCTGCATCTGTTGGCACACAGTCTCGATGCCGCCTACGCGCGCGCCGTATTTGCAGGCCTGCTCGTACAAGCCGCGGCACTGGCGGCGCTGGTGCCCGCATTCGGCGCGGCCGGGGCGGCCGGCGCCCTGTGGATTGCGGATCTCGCCGCGCTGGCAGCCATGGTGCCGGCGCTGAGACGGCGCTGATCAGCGCCCGAACATCGGGCGGATGTAGCGCCGTGTCAGCACGCGCGCGGCGTGAAGGGTCTCGATCAGCGGCCGGTTCAGGCCAGCCTCGATCTGGCTGGTGCGCACGTCATGGAAACCGACCAGCGGTAGCCGGTCGCTGAGTCCGCCGCCGCGCATCACCACCAGCGGCTCGGCGATGTGGCGGAAGCTCGCGCCGGCGCGCCAGGCACGCAGCAGGAAGTCGTAGTCCATCGCGATGCGTCGATCGCAGTTGAAACCGCCGACACGGCGGTAGACGCTGCGGGCGACGAAGGTCGCCGGATGCACCAGCGGCATGCCGAGGTACCACGACGCGGCGGAGGTGGCGCGCGGTCGGCAGCGCGAGCGCTGCGTCCCGTCGAGTCGGATGGCGTCGCCGTGAACCACCTGCAGCGCTCCGGGATGCGCGCCGAAGGCTTGCGAAACGTGGTCCAGCGCACCGGGCAGCAGATGGTCGTCGGCATTGAGAATGCCGACGACGTCGCCCTCGGCGAGGGCGAGCGCCTTGTTCCATGCGTCGGAGATTCCCCGGTCAGGCTCACGGACGAGACAGCTGAAATGGTGCGCATAGGGTTGGACCCGGGCAAAGGCCTCGGGTCGCGAGCCCCCGTCGACAAATATGTACTGCAGCCCAGGCCGGGACTGGCTGAGCACACTGTCGATCGTTTCGGCGACTTCGGGCCCTGGGTTCAGGGCCGCCGTGATCATCGTGATGCGAGGCGAGCTCATCGTGCAGGCGAGCCCAGGACCCGTTCATACAGCGCCTCGTACTCGCTCAGGCAGCGCACCTGACCGAAGGCCTCTCCGACGCGCTGCAGGCCGTTGGCTTGCAGAGTCCGCCAGCGCTGTTCGTCGCCGAGCAGGCCACGCACCTGCTGCGTCAGCGCGCATTCATCTCCGGAGGCGACGAGTACGCCGGTCCGGCCATCGTCGATCACCTCCGCGGTGCCCGGCGAACGCGTCGCCACGACCGGCACACCGAGCGCCATCGCTTCCATCGGCAGCAGCGGCAGGCCCTCCCAGAGCGAGGGCATGATCAGCACGCGGGCGCTCGCGACCAAGGCGAGTGCCTGATCGTGCGGCAGCGCGCCCACGCACCGCACCTGCCGCCCGCCGGGCGTGGCCTGCAAGGCACGGTGGGTCGCGTCGCGCAGCGGGCCGTCGCCGGCGAGCACGCAACGCCGGCCTTCGGCAGCCAGTGCCGCGAGCACCCGCGCCGCCGCCAGCGGCCCTTTCGGGCGATCGAGGCGGCCGACGAAGGCGACGTCGACATCCCGCTCGGCACGGGCGTGGCTGCGGAGCGCCTGGACATCGACGCCGTTGTGGATCACCTCGGCCTCGGCGCACGCTGCAAGCAGCGCGTGGCGCCGGGCGGCGCCGAGGTCGGCATGCGACACGAAGACCCGGGCATCGACACGCCGCATCACCCGCCGCTCCGCGACATTCGCCAGCCAACGCAGCGGCCCCGGCAGATGAAGCTGGTGCAGGCCATGGACCGTGTAGACCAGCCGGCCGGGAACACGCGCCGGCAAGCCGGCCACGTAATGCGCTGCCCGCAGCCCGTGCAGATGGGTCAGGTCGAAGCGACGCCCGGCCAGCGCCCGCGCCAGACGCTGCGTGATGCGGGGGTCGCCAGGCTGGCCGAAGAAATCGACGCCGATGAAATCGACCCCTCGCCGCCGCGCCTGCTGCTCGAGATACGAGCCCGGCTGGGACACCAGCACGAGTTCGGCCGCCGCGCCGGCCAGATGGTCGACGAGCCCCAGCACGACAGTACTGCCACCGCCTGGGCGCCCGTCGGCGACGATCTGAGAGAGGCGCAAACCCTTCATCGTGATGTCCGGCTTGGGCTTCAGTCGCGAGCCCAGGGCCAGCGATAACGCCCGTCGACCTTGTCGCACGGCAGCTGGAACCGATCCTGCAGGACCTCGGCTCCGGTTGCCACATAGGTCGGATTCATGGCCCGGAAATAGCGGAACTGGACCCGGTCGGCGCCGTCCAGGTAGAGGCGCATGTCAGAGCCGGCATAGTGCCTCAGGGCCACGCCGTCGATGACGCGGTCGATGCCATTGTTCGGCGGGAAGAACCGGGGACACGCCGCCTCGATGCGTTCGAAGACCCGCAGCGTGCGGGCGTCGAAGGCGGTCGCGGCGGCCGGCGCGGCACGTCCCGTCGCCTGAAGCGGGCAGATCCAGAAGCCTCGTTGGCGCGGGCCCGACCCGCGGGTCTCCGCCAGGCCCGTCGGCAGCGTGGACCACAGCGCCGTGCAGGGCGCTGGCGCCGAACCGAGGCCGACGCTGCCGGCCACACGGTCGTAGTACTCGCGCACCGCCGGCTCCGGCTGGCCATCGGCGTCCATGAAGTTCGGCAGGATCGGCGCGACGATGTAGCGCGGCAGGTCGCTGGCGACGAGGCGCTGCAGGCGCACGAACTCCGGCAGCTTGGGCGTCAGGTCGATCTGCCCGGTGACGTTGGCCCAGCGAGAATCGGGATGGAACAGCGGGACGAGGGCGGAATAGGAGATCGTCGTCACCGTCAGGAACACCGCCGGCCGGTGGCGCTGCGGGGCGTCCTCCAGCGACAGTGCCGGGCCGTCGGACCACCGTGCCAGCCCCCATTGGTTGGGCCGGTAACTTTGATACACCCCGTACACCTGCATCGTGCAGACCAGCGCCAGCACGCTGACGCGGAAAGAGCGGGTCCCGGGCAGGCGGCGCCAGACCATCACCAGCAGCGGCCCGACCAGCAGCAACCCGAACGCGAAGTAGCGTGCGTTGCCGATGACGAAGGTCCAGACGTAGAACGTCAGACCGAGCAGCAGCAGGGCCTGCGTCGACTGGCGGCCGAAACCGGGTCTGCCGCGGTGAGCGAACCAGACGACCAGCAGGAGCAGGCCCAGCCAGGCGAAACGGAAGTCCGGCGCGGCACGTTCGAAATAGATGCCGGCCGAAGGATCGATCAGGATCAGCGGCCGCAGCAGGCCTTCGAGCCAGCCGTCGGGCTTGAAGCGCAGCATCCTCTAGGCCCCCCCGAACCAACTGCCGAAGAAGGGGTAGAACGGGTTGCCGGTCAGCCGCCACAGCTGCCAACCCCAGGGCGCGTAAGCGAGCCCGAAACCCAGGGCCGCGCCGAGCGCGATCGCCAGCCCGCGCCGCGGCGGGAACCAGGGCTTGTGCGGAGTCCACCACCACAGCAGCAGCACCGGCAAGTAGATGGCGTTGGACAGCTTGAAAGCGGCCGCTACGCCCCACAGCGCCGCCGCGACCGCCGCCGAGCGGCTGCCGGCGCCCGGACGCAGCATCAGTGCGATCGCCCACAGCAGCGGCACCGCGGCCAGCAGATCGTTGGCGCTGGTCTCGACGCCGATCAGGATCACCGTGCTGGCGACCGCCAGCGCGCAGCTCAGGCTGCGCAGCGCAACGCCTTGCCAACCAGCGGCGTCGGGCATCAGGCGCCGGCCGATCAGCCAGACCGGGGGCACCACCATGGCCGCCTGGAACGCCGACCAGAGCGCCCCTGCGGCAGCGCCCGAACCGGTCCACAGCGCGAGCCGATAGATCGGCCAGTAGAGATAGGGGTACTGATAGCCCTGGTAACTGGCGGCGACCACGTCCAGATCCCAGCGCGGCGACTGCGCCACCAGGCCGAGGTAGACGTGGTGATTCAGCGCGTCCCAGCTCCACGAGAAGTAGCCGGTGGCCAGCGGTATCGAAGCCGCTGCCAACGCTGCGAGCAGCGTGAGGACGAACGCCTCCAGTGCCAGTGCCCGCGTCACGGGGTCAGCGCGAGCGCTGGGCGGCGGTGGCTGCCGGCCGACTCGAGTCGAAAGCGCTGCGCAGCGCGGCAAAGAAGATCGACGCCACCAGCGACTGGCTGCCGATCAGGACCAGCGCGATGCCCGGGATGATCTGGCGCATCGCGACCTCGGGATCGAGGGCGCCGAAGCCGGCGCGGCCCCATTGCAGCATCAGCGCGGCGCACAAGGCCATGCCGGCCAGCGCGCTGGCGCCACCCCATAGCGGCAGCGTCGGCCCGGCCGCCATCTGCAGCGCCCAGCGCTCCCGCGGATGCGGCGTGTCCAGGCGCGCGAAGTGACGCGCGAGAACCGCTCCGACCGCAAACAGCATGGTCTGATAACCCAGCACCATCGCCGCGGCGGCGAAGAGCTGGGTATGGATGCCGACCGGCCAGGCGATCTGCCCGGGCCGGACCGCATTCGCCAGCGCCAGCTGCAGCAGGCCGAATCCGAAGATCGCGAGGCCGGGGTAGAGGAACAGCCAGCGCGGCGCGTACAGCATCAGGTAGCGCAGGTGGCGCCAGCCGTCGCGCCAGGTGTTCAGGTGCGGCGGACGGCCGCGGCCGTCCTTGGACAGCGTCACCGGCACCTCGGTGACACGCAGCCGTGCCTGCAGCGCCTTGACGATCATCTCGCTGGCGAACTCCATGCCGGGTGTCACCAGGTGCAGCGCCAGCACCGCATCGCGGCGAAAGCCGCGCAGGCCGCAGTGGAAGTCTCGCAGCGGGCCGCCGAACAGGCGCCGGCCGAGAAAGCTGAGCACCGGGTTGCCGAGATAGCGGTGCAGCGGCGGCATCGCGCCGTCGGCGATGCCGCCGCGGAAGCGGTTGCCGACGACCAGATCATGGCCGGCACGCAGTTGCTCGACGAACGGCGCCAGGGCGCTGAAGTCGTAGCTGTCGTCGGAGTCGCCCATGACGACGAACCGGCCGCGGGCGGCCGCGATGCCGGCGCGCAGCGCGGCACCGTAACCACGCTCCGGAACCGGGACCACACGGGCGCCGAGTTCGACCGCCAGGGCCTGAGAACCATCGATCGAGCCGTTGTCGGCGACCAGGACCTCGCCCTCCACGCCCGATGCGGCGAGAAAGGCCCTGGCTTTGGCGACACAGCGACCCAGCGTGCGCGCCTCGTTGAGGCAGGGCATCAGGATCGTCAGTTCCAGCGTCGACGGCGGTTCGACGGCCACGGCGCCGGCCAGCGGCAGCACCTCGTTGTGGTTATCCAAGACGGCTGAGCGGTTCATGGCATCGGCGGAAGCTGGAACGCGATGATGGCCGGGTTGGGCGCAGGCCAGAAAGAGAAATGGCGGCCGATCGGCCGCCATTCAGGCTTGCTGGACGCGGGGATCAGCCCTTGCAGGAACCCGGCAGGTACTTGGGCGGCAGCGTCGTGCCGTCAGTCGTGCTACCGCAACGCCACGCGGCGATGGTGCCGCCAGCAGCAGGCGCGGTCGTCATGTCCGAATCGGAGAACGGCTTGAGCGACACGATCTTGCCGTCCAGCGCGGTGTCGTCGAAGCCCTGGGTCGTGACCTTGATCGTCCCGTCGGAAGCGGTATCGACCTTCTTGACGTACTTGGTGCCGGAGCCGTCGGCGACTTCGCAGCCCCAGGAACCGGCCTCGGGAAGCGTGGTCGCGGACTGAACGGTCTCGGTGATCGCGGTGCGGCAGGCAGAGGCCGCCAGCACGATTTCCGAAACCTTGGCCTTCTTCGTGTAGTCGGAATATGCCGGCAGCGCAACGGCGGCCAGGATGCCGATGATCGCAACGACGATCATCAGTTCGATCAGCGTGAAACCTTGCTGGGCACGTTTCATGGATGGAGCTCCGGTTGAGAGTGGGGAAGATTCGAGAGACACCCCGCATTCGCAGGGGTCGTGCCAGGCCGCATAGCGTCAAATCCATCACACCGACTGACGCAAAACGTCACTTTCCCGGGCCCGCGCGCTGCCCCATGGGGCACAAAGCGACGTTTCTCGTCAGTCGCCCAACACCAGCCGCTGCCCCGAGCGCAGCGCGCGCACGCGGTGCGGGCCGGGCAGCGCGGCGATCTCCGACATCACCGCGTCGACCATGCCGGGTTTGATGTGGGTGATGTAGACGTCCACCGGCCGCTGCAGCTGCGCCAGTTCCTCGCGCAGCAGCGCCGGGCACAGGTGCAGGCTGACGTCGGCGAGCGCTCGTTCGTCGTCGCCGAAGGCGGTCTCGACGATCAGCGCGCGCAGGTCCAGCT
This sequence comes from Rubrivivax gelatinosus, assembly GCF_016583785.1. GTDB lineage: Bacteria > Pseudomonadota > Gammaproteobacteria > Burkholderiales > Burkholderiaceae_C > Rubrivivax > Rubrivivax gelatinosus_B. Next base: position 45,300 of record NZ_NRRU01000029.1, read on the forward strand.
GCGCCAGCCGGCGCCAGAGCGCCGGGATCGGGCCGGTGTCGCCGCTGTAGGCCCAGGTGCGTCCGGCCGCGTCGACCAGCGCAAAACCGACCGCCGGCACGGTGTGCGACGCCGGCAGCACCTCGACCGTGCGGCCGGGATCCAGCACCAGCCGGTCGCCGACCGCGAACGGCACGAACTCCAGCATCGGCTGCTCCGGGCTGGGCAGGCGCGTGAAGTCGGGCCAGATGACGCCGTTGAAGACGTGCGTTTGCAGCGCCGCCAGCGTCTCGGGCAGCGCGTGCACCCGGATCGGCGGCCGCCCCGCGGCGGCGCGGCGGCGCTTGACGCTGTCGGCCAGCAGGCCGATCGCGAGCACGTGGTCCAGGTGCGAGTGGCTGACGAACACGTGGTCTATGCACACGAGTTCGTCCAGGGTCAGCTCGCCGACGCCGGTGCCGGCATCGACCAGCACGTCGTCGTCGAGGAGGAAGGAAGTGGTTCGGTTGCCCGCGGCGATGGAGCCCGAACAACCGAGGATGCGGATCTGCATGAGGCGGCGAAGTCGGCCGCCGGAAGTCCGACGGGAGACCCATGCTGAACGCCGGACCGCAGGCACGCAAGCCGGGGAATGGGCATTCGCCCCGCTGCAGCGGGGGGTCGTGCTGCCGCGCGGGCAGCGACCGTGAAGACCGTCACGCGCCACCGCGGAGGGGGCGGCAGCACCGGCTCAAGTCTCGCCCGCGAAATCGCGCTCGGGCCTTGGATCGGCGGGCCAGGCCTTCCGGCGTCGCCGGCCCGGCGCTCAGTGGTGGATGAACTGCATCGCCGTGCCGGCGAGCTCGATGACGTCGCCGTTGCGCAGCGGCACCGAGTCGCCGGCCAGCGGCACGCCGTTGACGCTGGGGCGCGTGACGCCCTCGACGTGCGAGAAGGCATAACCGTTGGGCCGGCGCGTGATCGAGGCCACCTGCACACCCGGCTTGCCGACGGTGGTGACGACCTTGGTCAGCGTCACCTCGCGGCCGGCGGCGGCGCCGTTGAGCACCTTGATCGAGGCGCTGCCCGTCGGCGCCGCAGCCGCCGCCGGGGCGTGGCCGGAACGGGTCGGGCCGGCGGACGTGAAGGCCGGCGCCGTGCCGGTAGCCGGCCGCATCACCATCGTCTTCTCGTACTCCGAGCTCTCCTCGGTCAGGTACTTGATCTTGTACTTGCCGATCTCGACGGTGTCGTTGTGCGCCAGCAGCTGCTTCTTGATCGCCTTGCCGTTGATGTAGGTGCCGTTGGTGCTGTTCAGGTCTTCGATGAAGACGTCGGCCGCGACCATCTGCAGCACCGCGTGCTCGCCGCTCACCGCCAGGTTGTCGATGACGATGTCGTTGTAGGGGCGCCGCCCGAGCGTCGTCTTGTCCTTGGTGATCTGGACTTCCTTGATGACGACACCGTCTAGCGATACCACCAGCTTGCCCATTCGAGACCTCAGATGTGCCTACCGTCGGCTGCGGCGTGCGGGCGCCGCCCGATCCGCGCCGGTACGGCCGTTGTTTTGATACTGGCTAGCGGCGAAACGGCCACCAGGAGCGGACAGCGGCCCCGGCACCACCCGAGGCGCGCGCCAGGACCACGGAGATATTATCCCTGCCGCCTGCGTCATTGGCGGCGTCGATCAGGGTACGACACCCTGCCTCGAGGGACTCGCCGCAGGCCGCCAGCAGCCGGCCGATCGCGGCGTCGTCGAGCATGTCCGAGAGCCCGTCGGAACACATCAGGTACAGGTCGCCGGCCAGCACGTCGTGCACGTGCATCTCCAGCAGCACCGTGTCCTCTACACCGACGGCGCGCGTGACCAGGTTCTTGTTCGACGAGAACGCGGCCTGCTCGGGCGTGATCAGGCCGGCGTCGATCTGCTCCTGCAGCAGCGAGTGGTCGCGCGAGATCTGCTGCAGCCGGCCGCCGCGCATGCGGTAGGCGCGCGAGTCGCCGACGTGGCCCAGGATCAGGCGGTTGTCGCGGAACACGGCCACCACCAGCGTCGTGCCCATGCCGGCGTACTGCGGGTTGGCGTTGGCGGCGTTGAAGATCGCGCGGTTGGCGTTGTCCACGCAGATGTCCATCGCCCGGCGCACGTCGCCGTCGCTGGCCTGGGCACCGGCCTCGCGCAGCCAGCGGCCGAGCTCGCGCACGATGAAGCTGGTGGCCATCTGGCTGGCGACTTCGCCGGCGTTGTAGCCGCCCATGCCGTCGGCCAGCACGGCGAGCAGCGCCTCGGCGTCGATCGCGACCGAGTCCTCGTTGTTGCTGCGGGCGCGACCGGTATCGACGCCGGAAAAGAACTCGGTCGTCATCGGCACGGCACGAACCTGGCTCGGTCAGTCATGGTTTTTTGCGATTGTGCAACGGATATCTGCACCCCGGCCGCCCCGGCATGTCAAGAGCGCGGCAGCGGCACTGCCGCCGTGCCGTCGATCGCACGGATGATGTCGTGCAGCGCGTCGGCGACCACCACGGCATCGGCCGGACGTTCGGCGGGGCGTTTGGCCAGCAGCCTGGCGACAAGCTCGACCAGGGCCGCGGGCAGCCCGGGGCGCAGGCTGCCGAGATCGGGCGCGGGACGTTCGGCGACGTCGCGCAGCAGCTCGCCCAGCGAAGGCGCCTCGTGCGGCCGCCGCCCGGCCAGCAGCTCGAAGAGCAGGACGCCGAGCGCGTACAGGTCGCCACGCGCGTCGGCGGCGGCGCCGGCCAGCTGCTCCGGCGCCATGTAGGCCGGCGAGCCGAGCACGAGGCCGGTGCGGGTGCTCTCGGCGTCGACGCCGCGGGCCAGGCCGAAGTCCGTCAGCGTCACGCGCCGGCTCGCCCAGTCGACCATCACGTTGGCCGGCTTCAGGTCGCGGTGCACGACACCCTGGCCGTGGGCATACGCCAGCGCGCGTGCGACGCGCTCGGCGACACGCAGCACGACCGGCTCCGGCAGCAGCCGCGCGCCATGGGTGTAGCGCTCCAGGCTGCAACCGCACAGCAGTTCCATCACCAGCCAGGGGCCGGCCTCGTCGCTGCCGGCGCCGATGACGCGCACGATGTCCGGGTGCTGCAGGCGCCGCGTGGCGTCGGTCTCGGCGGTGAAGCGGCGCTGCGTGTCGCCGCGTCGGCGCGGGTCGCCGGCCGGCAGCCGCAGGCGCTTGAACGCCACCTGCTCGCCGCTGGCGATGTCGGTGGCGAGGTGCACGTCACCGTGCTGGCCGCTGCCGATGAGGCCGGCGAGGCGGTAACCGCCCACGACGGGGCCGGCGGCGGGGGTTGGGGGAAGCACGGGCTGCGGCGCGGGAAAAAGGACCGCGCGACGCTAGCACAGGGCCGGCGCACGACCGCCCCGCGTTCGTGTGTTCAGTCGCTCAGCGCCAGCACCGTGGCCATGCCGGTGGCCACCGCGGCGGCGGCGGTCCAGCGGCCGCCGTCGGACTGCGGCTGCTCGGCACTGACCGGCTGCATCGCGACGCCGAGCTTGGGGCGGCGCGCATCGAGCACGCGCAGGTCGGCGCCGAGCCGGCGGCGCAGGCGCTCGCTGACTTCGGGCAGCGGGCAGCGCGCGACCATCCACTCGCGTTCGCCGGGGGTGGACGCGAACACCGGCTCCAGGCGCGCGCGCAGGCCGCGCGCCCAGTGCTCGCGCCACTGCTCGCGGTTGCGGTGCGAGACCCACTTGCCGATGCGGTGCGTCAGCTTGGGGGCACAGCCGACGACGATCCAGCGTGTCGGCAGGCCCGAGGCGGCCAGCATCGGCGCCAGGATCTGACGGGCGTGGTCGGCGTCGTCGACAAAGACAGCGATCTGTTCCATGGTGGGTCTCCTCGCGTTGCTGGGAGTCAGGCGGCACGCGGCGGTTCCGCAGCCGCCGCCCGATGGCGGCGCGCCGTCCACCAGCCGGCACCGAGCACGCCGCAGACGAGCACGGCGTAGGTCAGCAGGCGCGCCGGCAGGTTCGGGTCGTAGAAGGGGTCGAGCCAGGGTTCGCCGACGATCATCTTGGCCGCGGTGAACGCCAGCACGCCGGCACCGACGTAGGTGATGATGGGGAAGCGGTCGACGAGCTTGAGCACCAGCGTGCTGCCCCAGACGACGATCGGGATGCTGATCAGCAGGCCGATGACGACCAGGTCGAAACTGCCGTGGGCGGCGCCGGCGACACCGAGCACGTTGTCGATGCCCATCAGCGCGTCGGCGACGATGATGGTGCGCATCGCGCCCCAGAAGGTGGTGACGGCGATGCCGTGTTCACCCTCACCGTCCTGCGGCGCCAGCAGCTTGTAGGCGATCCAGACCAGGCCCAGGCCGCCGACCAGCATCAGCCCCGGGATCTTCAGCAGCCAGACCACGGCCAGCGTCATCGTCGAGCGCACGACGACCGCGCCGACGGTGCCCCAGACGATGGCGCGCTTGCGCAGGTGTTCCGGCAGCTGGCGTGCGGCCAGCGCGATGACGATCGCGTTGTCGCCCGCGAGGACGAGGTCGATCAGGATGATGGCGACGAGCGCCGAGAACCAGGCAGGTGAGAGGAACTCCATCGAAACTCCAGGCGAGAACGAACGACGTAGGGCACACGGCGTGCGCGGTGTGCTCTGGCGTCGAAGGTCTCGCTCGGCTGGAGTTGTATGGTTGTGGCCCGACGGACCGGAAGCTGCGCTTCGTATTGACGGCCCGCCATCGTCCGGCGCCGACCGTGTCCCCCTGGTCGGGCCGGCAGGAGCTACTCCCCTTCGGTGTGGCGATGATAACCACCGGGCCCGCGTCGGCGGGTCCGTAGCGCCACTTACTCCGTGTCAGGCTTCGCGGCCGAGCGCCGGCGCTGCAGCATCAGGCCGATGCCGACGACCAGCGCCGCGCCGATGGCGCCGGCGGTGTTGACGACCGCGTGCGGCTGTTCGCCGAAACGGCTGACGACGGCGGGGTCGGTGAGCAGCATCTCGCCGGCCAGGAAGCCCAGCAGCGCGGCGCCGGCGGTGACGATCAGCGGGTAACGCTCCATCACGCGCAGCAGCAGCGTGCTGCCGAAGATGATCAGCGGGATGCTGACGGCCAGGCCGATGACCAGCAGCGGCACGTCGCCGTTGGCGGCAGCGGCGACGGCGAGCACGTTGTCCAGGCTCATCACCAGGTCGGCGACGAGGATGGTGCGCACGGCCGCCAGCATGCCGCCGTCGGCTGCGCCGCTGCCCTGGTCGCCGCCGTCGTCGTCCTCGCGCAGCAGATCGACGCCGATGTAGAGCAGCGCCAGGCCGCCGATGATCTTCAGGAAGGGCCAGGCGAGCATCTTCGCGGCGATGATCGTCAGCACGATCCGCATCACGATGGCGGCGGCGCTGCCCCAGAAGATGGCCTGCTTCTGCTGCTGCGGCGGCAAGGAGCGCGCAGCCAGTGCGATGACGACGGCGTTGTCGCCGGACAGCAGGATGTTGACCCAGATGATCGAGCCGAGCGCGGCCCAGAAGGCAGCCGATGTGATTTCCATGTGACCCCGGTTGTTATGTTTCGCGCGGCGCTGGAACGACGCCGCGACATCTGCGGCGCAGTGTAGGCAGGGCACTGCGGGTGCCGGTGCGTGGAACTACGCACGGCTTCACGAACGCCCCCGGTGCGGACACGGCGCGGGGCTCATGCCAGCCTCAGCACGCCGGCCCCGGCGACGATGGCGCAGCCGGCGAGCACGCGCGCCAGGCCCAGGCGCTCCTTGAGCACCAGGCCCGAGATCAGCATCGCGAACACGATCGAGGTCTCGCGCAGGGCCGCGACCACCGCCACCGGCGCCTGCGTCATCGCCCACAGCGCCAGCGCGTACGAGGCGATCGTGGCGGCGCCCGCGGCCAGGCCGACACGCCAGTGCTTCGAGAGCTGGGCGACGAAGCCCGGCCGGCGGCGCAGCAGCGCCCAGGCCGTCAAGGGCAGGCCGGTGAGCAGGTAGATCCACAGCGTGTAGGCGAGCGGCGCCCCCGAGCGGCGCACGCCGGCGCCGTCGATCAGCGTGTAGGCGGCGATGACCAGCGCGTTCAGCAGCGCGTAACCGAGCCCGGCACGCTGCGCGCCGCGGCTGCCGACGAGCGCCAGCGCGAGGATGCCGGCGCACAGCAGCGTGACACCGGACCAGGCCGCCGGCGACAGCGGCTCGTGCAGCACGGCGGCGCTGGCGAGTGCCACCAGCAAGGGCGCGCTGCCGCGCATCAGCGGGTAGGCCAGGCTCATGTCGGCGGCTCCGTAGGCGCGGGCGACGAGCACGAAGTAGCCGACCTGCAGCACGGTCGACGCGGCGATGAACGGCCAGCTCGCCGGCGCCGGCGCCGCCAGCCAGGGCAGCGCCAGCGCGGCGATGGCCGCCGAGCAGACGGCCACCATCACCGTCGTCAGCAAGGTGTCGCGTGCACCTTTGACGATCGCGTTCCAGCCGGCGTGCAGCGCGGCGGCCAGCAGAACGAGGGCGAGGACGGTGAAGGACATCGGAGGCCAGCGTGAGCGCAGACGAAAAAGGCCCGTCGTGCGGGCCTTGGTCTGCTGCTCGTCGGCTGTTTACAGCAGCGACTTCAGCAGCCGCCCCATCTCCGACGGGTTGCGCGTGATCGTGAAGCCGCACTCCTCCATGATCGCGAGCTTGGCGTCTGCCGTGTCGGCACCACCCGAGATCAGCGCCCCGGCGTGGCCCATGCGTTTGCCTGCCGGCGCGGTGACGCCGGCGATGAAGCCCACCACCGGCTTCTTCATGTGTTCCTTGCACCAGCGTGCGGCCTCGGCTTCGTCGGGGCCGCCGATCTCGCCGATCATGATTACCGCGTCGGTGTCCGGGTCCTCGTTGAACAGCCGCATCACGTCGATGTGCTTGAGCCCGTTGATCGGGTCGCCGCCGATGCCCACCGCCGAGCTCTGGCCTATGCCCAGCTCGGTGAGCTGCGCCACCGCTTCATAGGTCAGCGTGCCCGAGCGGCTGACCACGCCGACGCGCCCCGGCTTGTGGATGTGGCCCGGCATGATGCCGATCTTGATCTCGTCGGGCGTGATCGTGCCCGGGCAGTTCGGCCCCAAGAGCAGCGTCTTCTTGCCGCCCGCGGCTTCGCGCTGCTTCATCTTGTTGCGCACCTCCAGCATGTCCTTGATCGGGATGCCTTCGGTGATGCAGATCGCCAGGTCCAGCTCGGCCTCGACCGCTTCCCAGATCGCCGCGGCGGCACCCGCCGGCGGCACGTAGATCACGCTGACGGTTGCGCCGGTCTGCGCCGCCGCTTCCTTGACGCTGGCGTAGATCGGGATGCCCTCGAAGTCCTCGCCGGCCTTCTTCGGGTTCACGCCGGCGACGAAGCAGTTCTGGCCGTTGGCGTAGTCGCGGCACATGCGGGTGTGGAACTGCCCCGTCTTGCCGGTGATGCCCTGCGTGATGACGCGGGTGTCCTTGTTGATCAGGATGCTCATCGATGTCCTCGTTCGTTTCGCGTCAGCCGCGGTGGCTGCAATCAAGCGGCCGCCGCGGAACCGGCTTCGCCGGGCCGCTGGCGGCGCCCCCTTGAGGGGGAGCGCCGAAGGCGCTACGGGGGTGGGTCATTTCACTGCGTTGACGATGGCGGTGGCCGCTTCGGCCATCGTGTCGGCGCTGATGATCGGCAGGCCCGAGTCGGCCAGCATCTTCTTGCCCAGGTCCTCGTTCGTGCCCTTCATGCGCACCACCAGCGGCACCTGCAGGTTCACCGCCTTGCACGCGGCAACCACACCTTCGGCGATGGTGTCGCACTTCATGATGCCGCCGAATATGTTGACCAGGATGCCTTTGACCTCCGGGTTCTGCAGCATGATCTTGAAGGCCTCGGTGACCTTCTCGGCGTTCGCCCCGCCGCCCACGTCCAGGAAGTTCGCCGGCTCGCCGCCGAAGAGCTTGATGGTGTCCATCGTCGCCATCGCCAGCCCCGCGCCGTTGACCAGGCAGCCGATGTTGCCGTCCAGGCTGATGTAGCTGAGGTCGAACTTGCTCGCCTCGACTTCGGCCGGGTCTTCTTCGTCCAGGTCGCGGCAGGCGACGATGTCGGGGTGCCGGTACAGCGCGTTGGCGTCGAAGTTGAACTTGGCGTCCAGCGCCTTGATGTGGCCGTCGCCTTCGAGAATCAGCGGGTTGATCTCGGCCAGGCTGGCGTCGGTGGCCATGTAGCAGGCGTAGAGCTTCTTGAACACGTCCACAGCCTGCGCCTGGCTGGCCGCGGGCACGCCGATGCCGGCAGCCAGCTCCAGCGCCTGCGCGTCGGTGAGGCCCACCAGCGGGTCGACGAAGACCTTCAGGATCTTCTCGGGCGTGGCGTGCGCCACTTCCTCGATGTCCATGCCGCCTTCGGACGAGGCCATCAGCGCGATCTTCTGCGTCGCGCGGTCGGTGAGCGCGGCGACGTAGTACTCCTTCTTGATGTCGGCGCCTTCTTCGACCAGCAGCCGGCGCACCTTCTGGCCTTCGGGGCCGGTCTGGTGCGTGACCAGCTGCATGCCCAGGATCTGCGAGGCCAGCGCCTTGACCTCGTCGAGCGAGCGCGCCAGCTTGACGCCGCCGCCCTTGCCGCGGCCGCCGGCGTGGATCTGCGCCTTCACCACCCATACCGAGCCGCCCAGCTTCTGCGCCGCTTCCAGCGCCTCCTGCACCGTGAACGCCGCGTAACCTCGCGGCACCGGCACGCCGTGCTGGCGCAGCAGTTCCTTGGCCTGGTATTCGTGGATCTTCATTCGGGGCTCCTGGGGGTGTCGTGAAACGCGCCGGCGGGGCGATGCCAGCGCGGGTAGTGGAGACGCACGACCTCGCCGTCGCTGCGCAAGGCATGACAGCGGTCGAGCTGGAAGGGTTTGACGCCGCCGTCGCCGCGCGTGTCGATGACCTCGCCGGCGAAAGCCTGGATCACCGCGGTCGGCAGCACCTGGGCGAGTTCGGTGATGTGGGTGCAGCCGAGCACGCCGCCGACGCGCTCCTGCAGTCCTTTGCGGAAACCGCGCGCCAGGTTCAGGCCGATCAGCGAGCGGTAGGCCTGGCCGTGGTCGTCGCAGTGGCCGGCATACGGCATCCAGCGCGTCCTGGCGCCGGCGTCGACGACGTTCAGCGAGGTGTCGACCACCAGCCGGATCAGCATGTCGTGGATCGGCATGCCGGCGGCGCGGCGTTCGCCGGCCAGTTGGGCGTCGCGCGTCTTGGTGTCGACCAGCGTCGCATCCACTTCCCAGAGGCCGTCGTCCCGGACAAAGACCTGCACGTCGAACTGGCGACGGTGCTTGAGCTGGCGACGGGCCGCCGCTGGCGGGAGAGTCATCTGGGAGCAGGGCGGGCGCCGCGCAAAAAGGCGGCGGCAATGTAGCACGCGAGCCGCTAGCGCATTGGTCGCCTGGACATTGCCTGGACGGCGTGGCGGACGGCACGGGGCGCCGCTTGCGCCTGCGGTACAGGCCTGCTATTCGAGGTCGGCGGCGAAGTCGGACGCGTCCGTATCGGTGCCAGCGCCGGCCGGCGGAACGACCCGGCGGATGAGTTCCGCCTCGAAACCCCGGCCGGCGAGGAAACGCATCTGCCGCGCGCGCTCCGACGCGTCGGCCGGGGCGCTGCCGAAGCGGCGCCGCCAGAGTTCAAGCGCACGCTCGAGTTCGCTGCCGCGCGCCTGCTCCAGCGTCTGCGCGATCAGCTCGGGCGCCAGCCCCTTGGACTGCATCGTCTGCCGCAGCCGGCGCGCGCCGAAGCGCGGCGCACCATGGGCCAGCACCGACTCGGCGACCCGCGCCTCGTTCAGCAGGCCGTCGGCCTGCAGCGCGTCGAGCGCGGCCGCGATCTGCTCGGCGGCACTGGCTTCGGCGCTGTCCTCGGCATGGCGCGCCAGCTTGCGCTCGAGTTCGACACGCGAGTGCTCGCGCTGCGCCAGGTAACGCAGCGCGCGGCCTTTGAGCGAAGGTGCGGCAAAGGCCATCAGGCGGCGCGCGGGCGCAGCGGCGGCGTCAGCTGGCCGCGGCTTCGGTACCCGAGAGCAGCGGGATGCCGAGCGATTCGCGCACCTTGTTCTCGATCTCGCGCGCGACGTCGGGGTTCTCGCGCAGGAACTCCCGCGCGTTGTCCTTGCCCTGGCCGATCTTCTCGCCGCCGTAGGCATACCAGGCGCCGGACTTCTCGACGATGCGGGCGGTGACGCCCATGTCGATGATCTCGCCTTGGCGGCTGATGCCTTCGCCGTAGAGGATGTCGAACTCGGCGGTCTTGAACGGCGGCGCCACCTTGTTCTTGACGACCTTGACCTTGGTCTCGCTGCCGATGACCTCTTCGCCGCGCTTGATGTTGCCGGTGCGGCGGATGTCCAGCCGGACCGAGGCGTAGAACTTCAGCGCGTTGCCGCCGGTCGTCGTCTCGGGGTTGCCGAACATGACGCCGATCTTCATGCGGATCTGGTTGATGAAGATGACCATGGTGTTGGTCTTCTTGATCGTGGCCGTCAGCTTGCGCAGCGCCTGGCTCATCAACCGTGCCTGAAGGCCCGGCAGCGAGTCGCCCATCTCGCCTTCGATTTCAGCCTTGGGCGTCAGCGCCGCGACCGAGTCGACGACGATCAGGTCGATCGAGCCCGAACGCACCAGCGCGTCGACGATCTCGAGCGCCTGCTCGCCGGTGTCGGGCTGGCTGATCAGCAGGTCCTGAAGGTTGACGCCCAGCTTCTGCGCGTACTGGATGTCGAGCGCGTGTTCGGCGTCGATGAAGGCGCATGTGCCGCCTTCCTTCTGCATCTCGGCGATGACCTGCAGCGTCAGCGTGGTCTTGCCCGAGGACTCGGGGCCGTAGATCTCGACGACGCGGCCACGCGGCAGGCCGCCGACGCCGAGCGCGACGTCCAGGCCCAGCGAGCCGGTCGAGACGACCTGGATGTCCTCGATGACCTCGCCTTCACCCAGGCGCATGATCGACCCCTTGCCGAACTGCTTTTCGATCTGGGCGAGAGCGGCTTGCAGGGCCTTGGCTTTTTCGGCGTTGAGCGGTTTCGGCGCGTCCATCGGGTTCTCCTTGATTGGCCCGGATTATTGCAGAAACTGGATATTCGTACAGTTCTTTGGTGCGCCCCCCACAGTGGGTAGACAGGGCGAACACCCTGCCAAGTATCAAGAGGCAAACCGCTAAAATTGCCTGATCCAGAGCCCGGAGCACGGGCCCGCCGTCGGAGACCGCCATGCGCATCCTCATCGCCGAAGACGACCAGGTCCTGGCCGATGGCCTGTTGCGCTCGTTGCGGGCCTCGGGCTACGCGGTGGACCAGGTCGGCAGCGGCACCGAGGCCGACGCGGCGCTGTCGGCGCACGAGTTCGACCTCGTCATCCTCGACCTGGGCCTGCCCAAGCTGCACGGCTTCGACGTGCTGCGCCGGCTGCGCGCGCGTGGTGCGACGGTGCCGGTGCTGATCCTGACCGCGGCCGACAGCGTCGAGCAGCGCGTCAAGGGCCTGGACCTGGGCGCCGACGACTACATGGCCAAGCCCTTCTCGCTGCAGGAGCTGGAAGCGCGCGTGCGTGCGCTGACGCGCCGCGGCCTGGGCACGGCGTCCAGCGTCATCAAACACGGCCCGCTGAGCTTCGACGCCACCGGCCGCGTCGCCTACCTGAACGACCAGATGATCGAGTTGTCGGCGCGCGAGCTCTCGCTGCTCGAGGTGCTGCTGCAGCGCTCGGGCCGCCTGGTCAGCAAGGACCAGCTCGTCGAGCGCCTGTGCGAGTGGGGCGAGGAAGTGAGCAACAACGCGATCGAGGTGTACATCCACCGCCTGCGCAAGAAGATCGAGCAGGGTCCGGTCAGAATCGCCACGGTACGCGGCCTGGGCTACTGCCTGGAGAAGATCGCGGCCTGACGGCCCGCACCGCACCCTGCCTCGGGCCCGGTGGGTCGGCGCAGTCGGGCTGCATGGCCGGACGCTCGGCAAGCCCGGACGGTATCCTGAACAGGCATGGCGGCTCGCGAACAACGTTCACTCTTCGGCGAGATCCTCGACTGGATGCTCGCGCCGCTGCTGCTGCTGTGGCCGATGAGCGTCGCGCTGACCTGGCTGGTGGCGCAGAACATCGCCAACCGGCCCTACGACCGCGAACTCGGCGTGATGGTGCGCGTGATCGCGCGCCAGGCCGCCAGCGAGAGCCTGACGGCGGCCAACCCGCCCGACGCCACGCGCCGCCACCTCGAGCAGGCCGCGACGCAGCTGCTGCGCCCCGACGACAACGACAGCCTGTTCTTCCAGGTGCGCGGCACGCGCGGCGAACTCGTCGCCGGCGACGCCGACCTGCCGCTGCCGGCCGACACCTCGCCCTCGGTCGAGCCGCGTTTTCGCGACGACATCATCCGCGACGAGCCGGTGCGCGTGGCCTATCTCTGGGCCGGCGACGAAGCCGGCGGCAACGGTGCGCTGATCCAGCTCGCCGAGACGGTGGACAAACGGTCCCGCCTGGCCACCGAGATCATCAAGGGCGTGATCCTGCCGCAGTTCGTCATCCTGCCGGTGGCGGTGCTGCTGGTGTGGCTGGCGCTGGCGCGCGGCATCCGGCCGCTGTCGGACCTGCAGCAGCGCATCCGCCAGCGCGACAGCACCGACCTGTCGCCGATCGAAGAGCGCCACGTGCCCGAGGAGGTGGCGCCGCTGGTCGGCGCGATCAACGACCTGCTCGGCCGGCTCGACCAGTCGATCGCCGCCCAGCGCCACTTCCTGGCCGACGCCGCGCACCAGCTGAAGACGCCGCTGGCAGGGCTGCGCACCCAGGCCGAGCTGGCCGAACGCGAGCTCGACAGCGGCCATGGCGACACGCTGTCGATGAAACACTCGCTGCAGCAGATCGCGCTGTCCAGCCAGCGCGCCGCGCACATGGTCAACCAGCTGCTGGCGATGGCGCGCGCCGAGGACAAGGAGCAGGCGCTGCGCAAGCAGGATGTCGACCTCGCCGCCATCGTCGTCGAGACGGTGCGCGACTTCGTGCCCAAGGCGATGGAGAAACGCATCGACCTCGGCTACGAAGGCCCCGAACCCGAGGACGCTGGCGCGCGCCTGTGGGGCCAGCCGGTGCTGGTGCGCGAGATGGTGCGCAACCTGGTCGACAACGCGCTGCAGTACACGCCGGCCGGCGGCACCGTCACCGCGCGCGTGATGCCCGACCCCTTCGGCCAGGTGCTGGTGCTGCAGGTCGAGGACACCGGGCCCGGCATCGCCCCGGCCGAACGCGAGGTCGTGTTCCAGCCCTTCTACCGCGCACTCGGCACCGACGTCGACGGCAGCGGCCTGGGGCTGGCGATCGTGCAGGAGATCGCCAACGTGCACGGCGCCGAAGTCACCGTGACCGACGCCGAACTGCGCCCCGGCAGCCCGCACGGCACGCCCGGCGCCCTGTTCACGGTGCGCTTTCCGCTGCGTGGCGACGACCCGGCCGGGCCTTGAAGCCGGGCGCGGTCAGCTCTGCATCAAGCGGCGGCTGCGTGCCACCGACATCAGGATGCCCAGGCCCAGCCCCAGCGACACCATCGCGGTGCCGCCGTAGCTGACGAAGGGCAGCGGCACGCCGACCACCGGCAGGATGCCGCTGACCATGCCCATGTTGACGAAGGCATAGGTGAAGAAGCTGAGCGAGACGGCGCCCGCCAGCAGGCGCGAGAACACCGTCGGCGCTTCGGCCGCGATCATCAGCCCGCGGAAGATCAGGAAGACGAAGGCCAGCAGCAGCAGCACCACGCCGGCCAGGCCGAACTCCTCGCAGAACGCGGCGAAGATGAAGTCGGTGGTGCGCTCGGGGATGAACTCCAGGTGCGTCTGGGTGCCGTTCATGAAACCCTTGCCGGTGACACCACCCGAGCCGATCGCGATCATGCCCTGGATGATGTGAAAGCCCTTGCCCAGCGGGTCCTGGGTCGGGTCCAGCAGCGTGCAGACGCGGTGCCGCTGGTATTCGCGCAGGATCGGCCACTCGACGCCGGGCTGGCAGATCGTCGGCTCGGCGACGATCAGCGCGACGACGCCGACCGCGCCCAGCGCCAGTACCGGCAGCACCAGCTTCCAGGACAGCCCGGCGAAGAAGATCACGTAGACGCCGCCGGCCAGGATCAGCAGCGCGGTGCCGAGGTCGGGCTGGTGCATCACCAGCAGCACCGGCAGGGCCAGCAGCACGCCGGCGACGAGGAAGTCGGGCACGCGCAGCATGCCTTCGCGCTTCTGGAACCACCAGGCGAGCATCAGCGGCATCGCGATCTTCAGGATCTCGCTGGGCTGGATCACGACGCCCAGGTTGAGCCAGCGCGTCGCACCCTTCTTCGTGATGCCCAGGCCCGGGATCGCCACCGCGATGATCAGCAGCAGGCCGACGAGGTACAGCGGCACCGCGATCTGCTGCAGCCGCTGCGGCGGCACCTGGGCGACGGCGAACAGCACGAAGACGGCCAGCAGCATGTTGCGGCCGTGGTCGACGAAACGGGTGCCGTGGTCGTAGCCCGCCGAGTACATCGTCACCAGGCCGATAGCCGCCAGCAGCAGGATGGCCAGCGCCAGCGGGCCGTCGAAGCCGGCGAAAACCGTTCTCGCGCGCTGCCAGACCGAGGGCTGCTCGAAGATCGCGTTCATTGGCGTGCCACCTTCTGCAGCGCCGACGCGGCGGCCGCGGCCGGCGCGTCGGCGCTGCAGAAG
>NZ_NRRU01000030.1 GCF_016583785.1 Rubrivivax gelatinosus
GGTCTCGTCTGCCGGCGTGGCCGCCGGCACCGCTTCGAGCGGCACCCGAAGCCGCTGCGGCCCCGGTGGACACGCCGCCGCCGGCGCCCCCCGAGGTGGCCGAAGCCCGGCCCAGCCGCCGGCAGGCACCGGCCGCGAAGAAGGCGGCGGCGCGCCCGGCGCCGGCTGCCGCGCCGGCACCGATCACGGCCTACCCCGACGAGATCCGCCAGATCCTGGCCGCGCTGCCGGAACTGGTGCGCGGCGAGACCGTCGAGCTGCGCCTGGCCTCCGAGCGCCTGCGCGACGCCGACCTGCTCGGGCCGCGCGGCTCGTCGACCCGTTTCTTCGCGCCCTACGCCGACCGTTTCGAGCTGCTGCCGCCCGGCCAGCCGAACAAGGTGCGGCTGCGCCCGCCCGGCGGCTGAAGCGGCTTTCCGTCACGGCTGCGGGTGACTTGCGCGCCCGCAAGCCCTGTCTCGTCCGAGGGCAAGGCTTGAACTGCCGGGGCGAGCCCTAACATGCCGACCTGGTTTGACTACCCTGGCGCCTTCAAACAGGCGCAACTGCAATGAAACGAGTGCTGCTTTTCGTCCTGACCAACCTGGCGGTGATGCTGGTGCTGGGCATCACGGCGAGCTTGCTGGGCGTCAACCGATTCCTCACCGCCAACGGGCTGAACCTCGGCTCGCTGCTCGCGTTCGCCGCGATCTTCGGTTTCGGCGGCGCCTTCATCTCGCTGCTGATCAGCAAGCCGATGGCCAAGATGAGCACCGGCGCCCAGGTCATCAACGGCTCGAACGACCCGACGCACCGCTGGATCGTCGGCACCGTCGAGCGTTTCGCGCAGCAGGCCGGCATCCGCACGCCCGAGGTCGCGATCTACGAAGGCGAGCCCAACGCCTTCGCCACCGGCGCGTTCAAGAACTCGGCGCTGGTGGCGGTGTCCACCGGGCTGCTGCAGAGCATGACGCGCGAGGAGGCCGAGGCCGTGATCGGCCACGAGATCGCGCACGTGGCCAACGGCGACATGGTGACGCTGACGCTGATCCAGGGCGTGATGAACACCTTCGTCGTGTTCCTGTCGCGCGTCATCGGCTACTTCGTCGACAAGGTGATCCTGAAGAACGACCGCGACGGCGTCGGCGTGGGTTACTACGTCACGACCATCGTGCTCGACATCGCGCTGGGCCTGGTGGCCGCGATCATCGTCGCCTGGTTCTCGCGGGCCCGCGAGTTCCGCGCCGACGCCGGCGCCGCCCAGCTGATGGGCCGCAAGCAGCCGATGATCAACGCGCTGGCGCGCCTGGGCGGGATCGAGCCGGGACAGCTGCCGCAGCAGGTGCAGGCGATGGGCATCGCCGGCAAGCCGAGCGGCTTCATGGCGCTGTTCTCCAGCCACCCGCCGATCGAAGAGCGCATCCGCGCGCTGCAGCAGGCGCAGTAAGCGCCTTGCCCCGGCGCCGCTGGCGGCCCCATACTGGTCACCATGAAGATGCGCTGGTGGGTGCTCGGCTGGATCGCGGCGGTGGCCGTGGGCGTCTCGATCGCCCACTGGGCGGCACCCGACGTCGTCTTCGTGCCGGCCGCCGCGCAGCCGGTCGACGCGGCACCGGCGCAGCCGCTGCAGGCGGCGCCGCCGGTCCAGGCCGCGGCAGCCCGGCCTTCCGAGATCTAGATACGAAGAAGCCCCCGCGAGGGGGCTTCTTGCTTTCGGGCTATCGCCGGCTTCAGGCGGGCAGGAAACCTTCGATCGACAGGTAGCGCTCGCCGGTGTCGTAGTTGAAGCCGAGCACCCGTGCGCCGGCCGGCAGTTCGGGCAGTTTCTGCGCGATCGCGGCCAGCGTCGCACCGCTGGAGATGCCGACCAGCAGGCCTTCCTCGCGTGCGCTGCGCCGCGCCATCTCGCGCGCGGCCTCGGCTTCGACCAGGATCACGCCGTCCAGCAGCTCGGTGTCCAGGTTCTTCGGCACGAAGCCCGCGCCTATGCCCTGGATCGGGTGCGGCGAGGGCTGGCCGCCGCTGATCACGGGGCTGGCCGTCGGCTCGACCGCGTACACCTTGAGCTGCGGCCAGCGCGCCTTCAGCACCCGGGCGCAACCGCTCAGGTGGCCGCCGGTGCCGACGCCGGTGATGAGCGCGTCCAGGCCTTCGGGGAAGTCGCGGGCGATCTCCTCGGCGGTGGTGCGCACGTGCACCTCGATATTGGCCGGGTTCTCGAACTGCTGCGGCATCCACGAGCCGGGGATCTCGGCCAGCAGTTCCTGGGCGCGCGCGATCGAGCCCTTCATGCCCTTCTCGCGCGGCGTCAGCTCGAAGCGCGCGCCGTAGGCCAGCATCAGGCGGCGGCGCTCGACGCTCATGCTGTCGGGCATCACCAGGACCAGCTGGTAGCCCTTGACCGCGGCGACCATCGCCAGGCCGATGCCGGTGTTGCCCGAGGTCGGCTCGACGATGGTGCCGCCGGGCTTGAGTGCACCCGAACGTTCGGCATCCTCGACCATCGCCAGCGCGATGCGGTCCTTGATCGAGCCGCCCGGGTTGGCGCGCTCGCACTTGACCCACACCTCGTGCGTCGCGCCGAACAGGCGGTTGATGCGCACATGGGGCGTGTTGCCGATGGTGGCCAGGACGTTGTCGGCTCTCATTCTTGCTCTCCGGAGATAATGGGGCGGTGAAGCGGGCCAGACCGCCGCCGGTGCATCAGCGGAAACGCCGCACGGGAGGAAGGTCCGGACTGCACAAGGCAGCGTAGCAGCTAACGGCTGTCCACCGCGAGGTGAGGATTAGAGCAACAGAGACGAGTCGGTGCGGGGCGAAAGCCTGCGGCGGGTGTTCTGTGCGGTGCCGGCGACAGCCGGCAGCCCGGGAGGCGAAAGCCGAGCGGGCCCGGGCGAAAGCCCGGTGCCGCATAGCCACTCGGCGTGGGACGTAGTCCCGCGGCGGGTGAAACGGGCAATCTCTACGCGCAGCAACACCGAATAGGCCGGCGATGATGTCGCCTGCGGAGCCGGCGGGTAGGTGGCACCGAGCCGTGGAGCGATCCACGGCCAAGAGGAATGGCGGTCACGCCGCGTCCCGCAAGGGAGGCGGTGCACAGAATCCGGCCTATCGGCCCACTTCACACTTTATTCAGCGCGCGCGGCCCGGCGCCGGGGTGCCTGCATGCCCCCCGCCGCGGCGGGCGTAGCGCGCCCTCGCTAGACTCGCGCGCTTTGCCTGCCCGATGAACCCCGACGCGCCCCAGCTCTGGCGCGGCCCGCGCTGGACGCTGGCCGTGCTGCTCGCCTGCCTGGGCATGCTCGGGCCGTTCTCGATCGACACCTATCTGCCGGCCTTCGCCGGCATCGCGCGTTCGCTCGACGCGACGCCGGTGCAGATGCAGCAGACGTTGTCGAGCTATCTGTTCGGCTTCGCGCTGATGAACCTGTTCCACGGGGCCCTGGCCGACAGCTTCGGCCGCCGGCCGGTGGTGCTCGCCGGGGTCGCGGTGTTCACGCTGGCGTCGGTCGGCTGCGCGCTGTCGCCGTCGATCGGCTGGCTGGTGTTCTTCCGCGCGCTGCAGGGCATGTCGGCCGGGGCCGGCGTCGTCGTCTCGCGCGCCATCATCCGCGACATGTTCCCGCCGGCCGAGGCGCAGCGCGTGATGTCGCAGGTGACGATCTACTTCGGCGTCGCGCCGGCGGTGGCGCCCATGGTCGGCGGTCTGCTGTTCGTGCACGTCGACTGGCACGCGATCTTCTGGCTGCTGGTCGTCGTCGGCGCCGCGCTGTGGGCGGCCAACTGGCGCTGGCTGCCCGAGACGCTGCATGCCGACGCGCGCCAGTCCTTCCACGCCATGCACCTGCTGCGCGGCTACTGGGGCATGGTGCGCAGCCCGCGTTTCATCGCGCTGACGCTGGCCAGCGGCGTGCCGTTCAACGGCATGTTCCTGTACGTGCTGGCGGCGCCGGTGTTCCTGGGCGAGCACCTGAAGCTGCCGCCGGAACACTTCTTCTGGTTCTTCCTGTTCACGATCGGCGGCATCATGGCCGGCGCCTGGGCCTCGGGGCGTGCGGCCGGACGCCTGAAGCCGACGCGCCAGATCCGCCACGGCTTCACGATCATGCTCGTGGTCTCGTTCGTCAACGTCGTCATGAATCTGGCCTTCGAGCCGCGGCTGTGGTGGGCGATGCCGCTGATCGGCATCTTCTCGTTCGGCTGGGCGCTGATGGTGCCGGTGGTCACGCTGATGGTGCTGGACCTGGTGCCCGAGCGCCGCGGCATGGCGTCGTCGGTGCAGGCCTGCATCGGCAGCGTCGCCAACGGCGTCGTCGCCGGTGTCGTCGTGCCGCTGGTGATGCACTCGACGGCGGCGCTGGCGCTGGCGTCTTTCGGGCTGATGAGCATCGGCGTCGTCTCCTGGGCCTGGGTGCGCCCGCGGCTCGGCGGCTGACAGCGCTCAAGACGGCCCCCGAGACGGCCGATATCCGGGGTGGAGACCCCCGCGATGAACCGTTCCCGAACTGCCGCCGGCCACCGTGCCGGCATCCTGTCATGGTGTGCCTGGTCGGCGCTGCCGCTGGCCGCCGCGTTGGTCTTCGTGTCCCAGGCCCACGCCGCCGACCATGGCGACGCTGCGGCTAAACCGGCGGACAAACCGGCGGCATCGGCGAAAGCCGCGGCGCCGGCAGAACCGGCCGATCCACTGGACCGGGTGCGCGAGCGCCTGGCGCAGAAGCTCGGTGCCGCCAAGGATACGGAAGCCACTGGCAACGTCGTGCGCATCACCTCGCGCGCCGCGCCGGCCGAGGCCGCGCCGCGCCGTCCGGCACGTGCGCCGCGCACCGAGCCGCGCGCCGAGCCGGCGCACGATCTTCACTGGAGCTATGTCGGCGAAGGCGGCCCGTCCAGCTGGGGCGCGCTCAAGCCCGAGTTCGGCACCTGCGCGGTCGGCAAGCGCCAGAGCCCGATCGACATCCGCGGCGGCATCGCCGTCGACCTCGAGCCGGTGCAGTTCGACTACCAGGCGGTCGGTTTCGCCGTGCTGGACAACGGCCACACGGTGCAGGTCAACGTCGGCCCGGGCAACTTCATCGGCGTCGGCGGGCGGCGCTACGAACTCGTGCAGTTCCACTTCCACCGGCCGTCGGAGGAGCGCATCAACGGCCGCCAGAGCGAGATGGTTGCGCACCTGGTGCACAAGGACTCCGAAGGGCGGCTGGCCGTGGTCGCGGTGCTGCTGGAGCGCGGCAGCGCGCAGCCGGTGGTGCAGTCGGTCTGGAACAACCTGCCGCTGGAGAAGAACGAGGAAGCGCGTGCGAACACCGCGCTCGACCTGAACCAGCTGCTGCCGACCGAGCGCGGCTACTACACCTACATGGGCTCGCTGACGACGCCGCCCTGCACCGAAGGCGTGCTCTGGATCGTGATGCGTCAGCCGGTGGCGGTGTCGCAGGATCAGATCGACATCTTCTCCCGCCTGTATCCGATGAACGCGCGGCCGGTGCAGTCGGCCGCGGGGCGGCTGATCAAGCAGTCCCGCTGACGTCGCCGCCGCCGCGGCGGCGCAGCAGCAGCAGGCCCGGCCACAGCCACAGGCTGGCGAACCACAGCGCAATGCGCGCGGCCGACACCGGCCGCGTCTCGTGGCGCGCGACCTTCACGAACAGCACCACCGCGCCGGTCACGACATAGGCCAGCAGCAGCGCGTAGGCGCCGGCGCGCCAGGCGTAGTCGTCGCCGATCGCGTCGCCAATCCAGCGCCCGGCCAGTGCCGCCGCCGGCACCGACAGCACGAGCGCGATCGTCAGCCCGACGAGGGCATGGCGCAGCCGGTACAGCGGATCGTTGTTCTGCCAGCTCATCTCGGGCGTGGGGCTTGGTGGGGGCGCGAGTATGCCGTCGGCGCTATCCGGCGCGTCCCTTGGCCCCGGCCCAGGCGGGCCTGCTCGGCGCCGGCCGAGGCGCCGCGGGCCGTCATGTCGGGCTGCGAGCGGTCAGGCGCCGTCATGCGCCGCCACGGTGTCAAAACGTGGGAGCTGCACCGCCCCCCACTTCGGCTGTGCAAAACGCACGGTGGCGCGGTCGCGCTCACAAAGCACTTTCAGTGCCCCTCGCAAGTCCTTCATTCTGAAGCACTTTCTGTCTCAAAAAGTGCTTGCGAGAGCGCCGATAAGTCCTTGATTCCACTGAATTTTTACCGTTCCGCGCCATTGACCCGGGCTTGTAGCGTCAGGTAGAGTGCAGGAAAGTAGATTTCTGTGGGGTTTCGTGCCTTCTTTTGCCTTCCGTGGTGGTCCGGTGCTGACGCTGGACGCGAAGGGGCGGATTACCGTCCCGGCGCGTTGGCGTGACGTGCTGATGTCCACCGTGCAAGGCCAGATGGTCGTGGCGAAGAACGCCTCGGGCTGCCTGACGCTGTATCCGCGTCCGGTCTGGGACACGTTCGAAGCCGAACTCGTGCGCCTGCCGATGAAGTACGAAGGCTGGCGCCGCATGTACATCGGCTCGGCCACCGAAGTCGAGATCGACGCCGCCTCGCGCGTGCTGCTGCCGCCCGAACTTCGGGCCTGGGCGGGGCTGGAGCGCGAGGTCGTTTTCATGGGCGTCGGCGACAAGTTCGAATTGTGGGACAAGGCCCGCTACGAGGCCGCCGAAGCGCTGACCATCGCCAGCGGCCTGCCCGAAGAGCTGCAGAACCAGGTCGCAGGATGACCGCCGTGACGCAGACGGGTCGCCCCCACACGACCGTCTTGCTCGCCGAGGCCGTCGAGGCCCTCGTGACGCAGCCGGACGGCGTTTACGTCGACGGCACCTTCGGCCGCGGCGGCCATTCGCGCGCGCTGCTGGCGGCGCTGTCGCCGCAGGGCCGCGTCATCGCCTTCGACCGCGACCCCGAGGCCATCGCCGCGGCGGCCACGATCGCCGACCCCCGTTTTTCGATCTGCCACGCCAGCTTCGCCCAGATGGCCGACGAGCTGGCGGCGCGCGGCGTCGGCCAGGTCGACGGCGTGCTGCTGGACCTGGGCGTGAGCTCGCCGCAGATCGACACCCCCGAGCGCGGTTTCAGCTTCCGCTTCGACGCGCCGCTGGACATGCGCATGGACACGACCCGCGGCGAAACCGCCGCGGACTTCCTGGCCCGCGCCGACGAGCGCCTTCTTGCACAGGTGATCCGCGACTATGGGGAAGAACGGTTTGCTCTACCGATTGCAAAGGCGATTGTTGCTCGCCGGCAGAGCGGGGACGCGCTTCGAACCACCGGGGAGCTTTCCGCGCTCGTGGCTCGTGCAGTCAAGACCCGCGAGCCGGGCCAGGACCCTGCAACACGCACCTTTCAGGCTCTTCGGATTTGCGTCAACGCCGAGCTTGAGGCGCTCGAGCAGGGGCTGAACGCCGCGCTCGCGCTGCTCGCGCCGGGTGCACGCCTGGTCGTCATCAGCTTCCATTCGCTCGAAGACCGCATCGTCAAGACCTTCATCGCGCGCGAAAGCCGCGACGAGTTCGACCGCCGCGCGCCGATGGCGCCGCCGCGGCCGCTGCGGCTGAAGGCGCTGGCGCGGATCAAGCCCGACTACCGCGAAGTCGCCGCCAACCCGCGCGCTCGCTCGGCGGTGATGCGCGTGGCCGAACGCACCGAGGTGCCGGCATGATGAAGCTGAACCTGCTGCTGCTCGCCGCGCTGCTGGCGAGCGCCTTCATGCTGGTGCGCAGCTCCTACGAAGGCCGGCGCCTGTTTGCGGCGCTGGACCGCGCGCGCAACGAGCAGCTGCAGCTCGACGCCGACTTCAAGCGCCTGGACGCCGAGCGCCAGGCGCAGGCGACCAATCTGCGGGTCGAACGCGTCGCGCGCGAGAAGCTGAACATGCGCCCGGCCTCGCCGGCCGTGACGCAGTACGTCGCCGACGCCGCAGCTTCCGGAGCCTCGCGATGATCGGCCGCCGCAAGCCCGGCAACGGCGCCAGCGTGCGCAGCGTCAACTACGCCACCAGCCCGCTGCTGGCGAGCAAGACGCCGCCGTGGCGCTCGCGTTTCGTCGTCGCGCTGGTGGCGGCCTCGTTCGCGCTGCTGCTCGGCCGCGCGCTCTGGGTCCAGGTGCTGGGCAACGACTTCTATCAGAAGCAGGGCGAGAAGCGCTACGCGCACACGCTGTCGCTGCAGGCCAGCCGCGGCCGCGTGCTCGACCGCAACGGCCTCGTGCTCGCCACCAGCGTGCCGTCGCCGTCGATCTGGGCGATCCCGAAGGATCTGCAGGCCGACGCGACGCAGCGGCGCACGCTGGCGCGCACGCTGGGCATGACGACGGCCGAGCTCGACACCCGGCTGGCCGGCAACCCGAACTTCGTCTGGCTGCGCCGCCAGGCCGACGACGCCGTCTGGGACAGCGTCAAGGCGCTGGGCTTGAAGGGCGTCTACCAGGTGCGCGAGTACAAGCGCAGCTACCCCGAGGGCGAGTCGGCGGCGCACGTCGTCGGCTTCACCAACGTCGAGGAACACGGCCAGGAAGGCATCGAGCTGCGTTTCGACAAGGAGCTGCAGGGCCGCGACGGCCTGCGCGCCGTGGTGCGCGACCGCCTCGGCCGCGTCGTCGAGGACATCGGCGACCAGACCGCGGCGCTCGACGGCCGCGACGTCACGCTGGCGGTCGACTCCAAGATCCAGTTCTTCGCCTACCAGCGTGTGCGCGACGCGGTCGCGCAGCACGGGGCCAAGGCCGGCAGCGTGGTCGTGCTGGACGCGCTCACCGGCGAGGTGCTGGCGCTGGCCAACTACCCCAGCTACGACCCGGGGCAGCGGCGCAACCTGAGCGGCGCGCAGCTGCGCAACCGCGCGCTCACCGACACCTTCGAGCCCGGCTCGACGATGAAGCCCTTCGTCGCCAGCCTGGCGATGGAGACCGGCCGCGTGACGGCGTCCACCGTCATCGACACCGCACCCGGGACGATCACGATCACCGGCTCGACGATCCGCGACTCGCACCCGCACGGCCCGCTCACCGTCGCCCAGGTGATCCAGAAGTCGAGCAACGTCGGCACCGTCAAGATGGCGATGCAGATGCAGCCGCGCGAGATGTGGGAGGTGTTCTCGGCCATCGGCCTGGGGCAGAAGCCGCAGATCGACTTCCCCGGCGCCGTCACCGGCCGGCTGCGCCCGTACAAGACCTGGCGCCCGATCGAGCAGGCGACGATGAGCTACGGCTACGGCCTGTCGGCGAGCCTGCTGCAGATCGCCCGCGGCTACACCGTGTTCGCGCGCGACGGCGACATCGCGCCGGTTTCCATCCTGCGCCAGGAAGGCCCGACCGCCGGCGTCCAGGTCTTCAAGCCCGAGACCGCGCACACGATGCGCGCGATGCTGGGCCTGGTCACGCAGCGCGGCGGCACCGCGCCCAAGGCCGCCGCCATCGGCTACTCGACCGGTGGCAAGTCCGGCACTGCGCGCAAGCAGGAAGGCAAGGGCTACAGCAACAAGTACAGGGCCTGGTTCGTCGGCATCGCGCCGATCTCCGCGCCGCGCATCGTGGTCGCGGTGATGGTCGACGAACCAAGCAAGGGCGTGTTCTTCGGCGGCGACGTCGCCGGCCCGGTGTTCAGCCAGGTCGTGCAGAACACGCTGCGCATGATGGGCGTGCCGCCGGACATCCCGGTGCAGGCGCAGATCGTCGCCGACCCGGCCGCCGCCGAGCAAGAAAGCTTCTGATGCAGATCTTCCGTTCCTCGTCCGCCAACCAGGGGGAGGGCGCATGCCGCTGACGCGCCTGAAGTCCCCCGAGGCCGCCGCACGCTGGCTCTCGTCCTGGGTCACCGGCACGCTGCGCACCGACAGCCGTCTGGTGCAGCCCGGCGACGCCTTCATCGCCTGGCCGGGTTATGCCAACGACGGCCGCCGCTTCGTGCAGCAGGCGCTGGACGCCGGCGCCGCCACCTGCCTGGTCGAACTCGACGGCGTCGAGGCCTTCGGCTTCGAGGACGCGCGTGTGGCCACGCTGCCCGAACTGAAGGCGGCCACCGCCGGCATCGCGCACGCCTACTTCGAACAGCCGAGCCAGCGCCTGAAGGTCGTCGCGACCACCGGCACCAACGGCAAGACCTCGACCGCCTGGTGGACGGCGCAGGCCCTGACCGCACTCGGCCAGCGTTGCGGCGTGATGGGCACGCTCGGTGTCGGCGAGCCCGGCCACGTACAGGCCACGGGCCTCACCACGCCCGACCCGGTGACGCTGCACGCCGCCTTCCGCCGCTTCGTCGACCAGGGTTTCGCCGCCTGCGCGCTCGAAGCCTCGTCGATCGGCATCGTCGAGCACCGGCTGGACGCGGCCCACGTCGACGTCGCGCTGTTCACCAACTTCACCCGCGACCACCTCGACTACCACGGCTCGATGGCCGCCTACTGGGAAGCCAAGCGCCGCCTGTTCGACTGGCCGGGCCTGAAGGCCGCGGTCATCAACATCGACGACGAGCAGGGCGCGCGCCTGGCCGCCGAAGGCCTGGCGCTGGACGTCTGGACCTATTCGACCTCGCAGCCGGCGCGGCTGCGCGCCGGCGAGCTGCGTTACGTCGACGGCGGCCTGGCCTTCACGCTGCACGAAGGCGACGCAACGGCCGAGGTGCGCAGCACGCTGATCGGCGAATACAACGCGCACAACCTGCTGGCGGTGCTGGGTGGCCTGCGCGCGCTGGGCGTGCCGCTGGCCGACGCCGCCGCGGTGGTGCCGGCGCTGGTGCCGGTGCCCGGGCGGCTGCAGCGGGTCGGCGACCCGGCGCTGGAAGTCGTCGTCGACTACGCCCACACGCCCGACGCGCTGGAGAAGGTGCTGCATGCGCTGCGCCCGCTGGCCGCGGCGCGCGGCGGCCAGCTCTGGTGCCTGTTCGGCTGCGGCGGCAACCGTGACGCGACCAAGCGCCCGCTGATGGGTGCGATCGCCGCGCGCCTGGCCGACCGTGTCGTCGCCACCAGCGACAACCCGCGCGACGAGTCGCCGGCCTTCATCCTGTCGCAGATCCTGGCCGGCGTGCCCGGCCACGACGAGGTCGACGTCATCGAGGACCGCGGCGAGGCGATCGCCTATGCGATCGCCAATGCCGCTGCCGGCGACGTCGTGCTGCTGGCCGGCAAGGGCCACGAGGACTACCAGGAGATCAAGGGCGTGCGCCGCCCCTTCTCCGACGAAACCCAGGCGCGCGCCGCGCTCGCGCGCCGGCCGGGAGCCCAGGGATGATGCTGACGCTGGCGCAAGCGCTGCCGCTCGTGCCCGGCGCGACGCTGGTCGGCGACGCGTCGACCGCGTTCGCACGTGTGCACAGCGACACGCGCACGCTGCGCCCGGGCGACCTGTTCGTCGCGCTGCGCGGCGAACGTTTCGACGGCCACGACTTCCTGGCCGGCGCCCGCGCCGCCGGGGCGGTGGCCGCGATCGCCGAGACCGGGCTGTCCGACGCGGTGCCGGGGCTGCTGGTCGCCGACTCGCTGGCCGCGCTGCAGCAGCTGGCCGCCGGCTGGCGCGCGCGGTTCACCTTGCCGCTGGTGGCGGTCACCGGCAGCAACGGCAAGACCACGGTCACGCAGATGCTCGCGGCCATCCTGCGCGCCGCGCACGGCGACGCCGCGTTCGCGACCCGCGGCAACCTGAACAACCACATCGGCGTGCCGCTGACGCTGCTGGGACTGCGTCCCGACCACGCCGCCGGCGTCGTCGAACTCGGCATGAACCACCCGGGCGAGATCGCCGAGCTGGTGGCCATCGCCCGGCCGACGATCGCGCTCGTCAACAACGCCCAGCGTGAACACCAGGAGTTCATGGCCACGGTCGAGGCGGTGGCGCGCGAGAACGGCCAGGCCATTGCCGCGCTGCCGGCCGACGGCGTCGCCGTGTTCCCGGCCGACGACGAATACACGCCGCTGTGGCGCGAACTCGCCGCGGCGCGCCGCACGCTCACGTTCGCGCTCGACGGCGACGCCGACCTCACGGCAAGCGCCGACTGGCACGGCGACCGCTGGCACCTGAGGATGACGACGCCGGCCGGCCCGGTGGCAACGACGCTGGCCGCCGCCGGCCGCCACAACGTCAAGAACGCGCTCGCCGCCGCCGCCTGTGCGCTGGCCGCCGGGGTCGCGCCGGCCGCCATCGCCGCCGGCCTGGGCGCGTTCCAGCCGGTCGCCGGGCGCTCGCATGCGGCCCGTGTCGCGACGCCGCGCGGCGAGATCACGCTGGTCGACGACAGCTACAACGCCAACCCGGATTCGGTGCTGGCCGCGATCGCGGTGCTGGCCTCGCTGCCCGGCCCGCGCTGGCTGGTGCTGGGCGACATGGGCGAGGTCGGCGACCGCGGCGCCGAGTTCCACGCCGAGGTCGGCGCCGCGGCGCGGGCCCAGGGCGTCGACTGCGTCTGGACTGCGGGCACGCTGTCGGCGCAGGTCGGCGCCGATCGTCATTTCAAGGATGCCGCGGCCATCGTCGCGGCGCTCGCCGAGGCGCCGGCTGCTGCTTCGGTGCTGGTCAAGGGTTCCCGGTTCATGCGGATGGAGCAGGTGGTGCGCGCGTTGAAGGAAGGGGTGCGCTGATGCTGCTCGCGCTCACCCAGTGGCTGCTGGCGCTGTTCCCCGACGAGCTCGGGTTCCTGCGTGTCTTCCAGTACCTGACCTTCCGCGCGGTGCTGGCGGCGATGACGGCGCTGCTGATCGGCCTGGCGCTGGGCCCCTGGGTCATCCGCCGCCTCACCGAGCTGAAGATCGGCCAGCCGATCCGCGAATACGGTGTCCAGTCGCACCTGGGCAAACGCGGCACGCCGACGATGGGCGGCGTGCTCGTGCTGCTGGGCATCGGCGTGTCGACGCTGCTGTGGTTCGACTGGAGCAACCGCTTCGTCTGGGTCGTGATGCTGGTGACCTTCGGCTTCGGCGCCATCGGCTGGGTCGACGACTACCGCAAGGTCGTCAACAAGGACCCGGAAGGCATGCGCTCGCGCGAGAAGTTCTTCTGGCAGACGCTGATCGGGCTGGTGGCCGCGATCTACCTCGCCTTCAGCGTCTCCGAGACCTCCAACCTGCGCGTGCTCGAGCTGTTCCTGCGCTGGGTGACGAGCGGCTTCTCGAACGAGCTGCCGCCCAAGGCCGACCTGATCGTGCCCTTCTTCAAGACCGTCAGCTATCCGCTGGGTGTGTTCGGCTTCATGGCGCTGACCTGGTTCGTCATCGTCGGCGCCAGCAACGCGGTCAACTTCACCGACGGCCTGGACGGGCTGGCCATCATGCCGGTGGTGCTGGTCGGCTCGGCGCTCGGTGTCTTCGCCTACGTCACCGGCAACTCGGTGTTCTCGCGCTACCTGCTGCTGCCCTACATCCCGGGCGCGGGCGAACTGCTGGTGTTCTGCGCCGCGCTCGCCGGCGCGGGCCTGGCCTTCCTGTGGTTCAACGCGAACCCGGCGCAGGTCTTCATGGGCGACGTCGGCGCGCTGTCGCTGGGCGGCGCGCTCGGCACCATCGCCGTCATCACGCGCCAGGAGATCTTGCTCGGGATCATGGGCGGCGTCTTCGTCGCCGAGGCGCTGTCGGTGATGACCCAGGTCGCCTGGTTCAAGTACACGAAGAAGCGCTACGGCGAAGGCCGGCGCATCTTCCTGATGGCGCCGCTGCACCACCACTACGAGAAGAAGGGCTGGACCGAGAGCCAGGTGGTCGTGCGCTTCTGGATCATCACGATGCTGCTGTGCCTGGTCGGGCTGGCGAGCCTGAAGCTGCGGTGAACACGATGAACAGCTTCGCCGAAAAAACCGTGCTCGTGCTCGGCCTGGGTGACTCCGGCCTGGCGATGGCGACCTGGGCCTCGCGCCACGGTGCCTTCGTGCGCGTCTGGGATTCGCGCGAGCAGCCGCCCAACGCCGTCGGCCTGCGCGACCACTGCCCGGGCGCCGAGTTGATCGGCGGCGCGCTCGATGCCGCCGCGTTCGAAGGTGTCGACCGGGTGCTGAAGAGCCCGGGGCTGTCGCCGCACGACGCGCGCATCGCGCCCGTGCTCGCCGCCGTGCGTGCCGACGGCGTGCCGGTGCAGGGCGAACTCGAGGTCTTCGCCGAAGCGCTGGCGGCGCTGAAGGCCGAACGCGGTTACGCGCCGCAGGTGATCGCGATCACCGGCACCAACGGCAAGACGACGACGACGACGCTCACCGGCCTGCTGGTCGAACGTGCCGGGCGCAGCGTCGCGCTCGCCGGCAACATCGGCCCGACCATGCTGGACACGCTGGCCGCGCGGCTGGAGGACCTGCCCGAGGTCTGGGTGCTCGAGCTCTCCAGCTTCCAGCTCGACGGCGTCACCGGCTTCGAGCCGGCCGCCGCGACCGTGCTCAACGTCACCCAGGACCACCTCGACTGGCACGGCTCGATGGCCGCCTACACCGAGGCCAAGACGCGTGTCTTCGGCCGCGACGCGGTGATGGTGATCAACCGCGACGACGCCATCGTCGAGGCGATGGTGCCGGCGCCGCTGCCGGCCAAGGGCCGCAACAAGCCGGTGGGTCGCAGCGTGCAGCGTTTCGGCCTGGACGCACCGCGCCGCCCGGGCGACTGGGGCCTGGTGGTCGAGAACGGCATGGCCTGGCTGGTGCGGGCGCTGCCGGCCGACGAGACCGTCAAGCTGCGCCGCGACGAAGAACACGAGATCCACCTGCAGCGCCTGATGCCGGCCGACGCGCTGCGCATCCGCGGCCGCCACAACGCCGCCAACGCACTCGCCGCGCTGGCGCTGGCCAGCGCCATCGGCTGCCCGCTGGCGCCGATGCTGCACGGCCTGCGCGACTACGCCGGCGAGCCGCACCGCGTGCAGTGGATCGCCACCGTCGGTGATGTCGAGGCTTTCGACGACAGCAAGGGCACCAACGTCGGCGCCACCGTCGCCGCGCTCGACGGCCTGGGGGCCGACAAGGCGCCGGCCAAGCTGGTCGTGATCCTCGGCGGCGACGGCAAGGGCCAGGACTTCGCGCCGCTGGCCGCGCCGCTGGCGCGCTGGGCGCGTGCCGTGGCGACCATCGGCCGCGACGCCGCCGCGATCGAGCCGCACGTGAACGGCCCGGTGCTGGCACGCCACG
This sequence comes from Rubrivivax gelatinosus, assembly GCF_016583785.1. Classification (GTDB taxonomy): domain Bacteria; phylum Pseudomonadota; class Gammaproteobacteria; order Burkholderiales; family Burkholderiaceae_C; genus Rubrivivax; species Rubrivivax gelatinosus_B. The sequence continues at coordinate 15,042 of NZ_NRRU01000030.1, forward strand.
ACACGCTGCAAGCCGCAGTCGCCTGGTGCTTCGAGCAGGCGCAGCCCGGCGACGCCGTGCTGCTGAGCCCGGCTTGCGCCAGCCTGGACATGTTCCGCAACTACGCCCACCGCGCCGAGGTCTTCGCCGCCGCGGTGCAGGACGTGGCAGCGCAGAAGGGCCAGGCATGAACGCCATCGGCGCGATCCGCAACTGGTGGGCGACGCGGCGCGAGAGCGTCGGCGCGCTGCCGGTGCGCGACCGCGTCGTCGCCGGCGCGCGCCCGGCCGCGCTGCGCGCCTTCGACCAGACCCTGGTCGCCGTCATCGCGACGCTGCTGTGCCTGGGGCTGGTGATGGTCTATTCGGCCTCGATCGCGCTGCCCGACAACCCGAAGTTCAGCAACTACTCGCAGGCCTACTTCCTGACGCGGCACGTGTTCTCGCTGGTGCTGGGCGCGGTGGTCGCGTTCGCGGTCGTCCAGGTGCCGATCTCGTTCTGGGAAAAACACGCCGAGAAGATCTTCGTCGTCTCGCTGCTGCTGCTGGTGCTGGTGCTGCTGCCCTTCGTCGGCAAGGTGGTGAACAACTCGCGCCGCTGGATCCCGCTGGGCATCATGAACTTCCAGCCCTCGGAGCTGGCCAAGATCACGATCGCGATGTACGCCGCCAGCTACATGGTGCGCAAGATGGACGTGAAGGAGAACTTCTTCCGCGCCGTCTGGCCGATGGTGGTGGCGGTGGCCTTCATCGGCGCGCTGCTGCTGCGCCAGCCCGACATGGGCGCCTTCATCGTCATCGCGACGGTGGCGATGGGGCTGCTGTTCCTGGGCGGCGTCAACGGCCGCATGTTCTTCCTGATCGCCGCGGTGCTGGTGGCCACCTTCGCCACCATCATCGCCTTCGACGACCTGCGGCGCGACCGCATCCTCGCCTACCTGAATCCCTGGGACCCGCTCTATGCCCAGGGCAAGGCCTACCAGCTGACGCACTCGCTGATCGCCTTCGGCCGCGGCGAGATCTTCGGCCAGGGGCTGGGCGCCAGCGTCGAGAAGCTGCACTACCTGCCCGAGGCGCACACCGACTTCCTGCTCGCGGTGATCGGCGAGGAACTGGGTTTCGTCGGCGTCGCCGCGGTCATCGCGCTGTTCTTCTGGATGACGCGGCGCATCTTCGTCATCGGCCGCCAGGCGATCGCCCTGGACCGCGTCTTCGCCGGGCTGATGGTGCAGGGCGTGGGCATCTGGATGGGCGGCCAGGCCTTCATCAACATGGGCGTGAACCTCGGCGTGCTGCCGACCAAGGGCCTGACGCTGCCGCTGATGAGCTACGGCGGCTCGGCGATCCTGATGAACCTCATCGCGCTGGCGATCGTGGTGCGGGTGGATATAGAGAATCGCAGCTTGATGCGCGGAGGCCGGTCATGAGCGGCCGCCACCTCGTCGTGATGGCCGCCGGCACCGGCGGCCACGTGATCCCCGGCATCGCGGTCGCACGCGAGATGCAGCGCCGCGGCTGGAGCGTCAGCTGGCTGGGCACGCGCAGCGGCATGGAGAACAAGCTGGTGCCGCCGACCGGCATCACGCTCGACGCGATCGGCTTCGCCGGCCTGCGCGGCAAGGGCGCGATGGGCGCGCTGACCGGCGGCCTGCGCCTGCTGAAGGCCTTCGCCGACTGCCTGGGCATCCTGCGCCGGCGCCGTGCCGACGCCGTGCTCGGCATGGGCGGCTACGTCTGCTTCCCCGGCGGGCTGATGGCTTCGCTGCTGTCCAGGCCGCTGGTGCTGGTCAACGCCGACGCCGCGATGCTGCTGTCCAACCGCTCGCTGCTGCCGGTGGCCGACCGCGTCGCGTTCGGCTTCGACGGCGCTGCGGCGAAGGCGACGAAAAACGCCGTCGTCACCGGCAACCCGGTGCGCGCCGAGATCGAGGCGCTGCCGGCGCCGGCCGAACGTTATGCCGGCCGCAGCGGGCCGCTGAAGCTGCTCGTCGTCGGCGGCAGCCTGGGCGCCAAGGTGCTCAACGACACCGTGCCGCAGGCGCTGGCCCGGCTGGCGCCGCACGAACGTCCGTGGGTCACGCACCAGACCGGCGTCGCCCAGCTGGACGCGGTGAAGGCGGCCTACGCCAGCGCCGGCGTCGCCGCCGACGTGCTGCCCTTCATCGACGACATGCCGCGCCGCCTGGCCGACTGCGACCTGATGCTGTGCCGCGCCGGCGCGATCACCGTCAGCGAACTCTGCGCCGCCGGCGTGCCGGCGATCCTGGTGCCGCTGATCGTCAGCACCACCTCGCACCAGCGCGACAACGCCGAGATGATGGCCGCGCAAGGTGCTGCCAAGCACCTGCCGCAGCCCGAACTGAACCCCGAACGCCTGGCCGACGAACTGCGCACGCTGGACCGCGCCGCGCTCGCCGCGATGGCCGACCGCGCCCGCGCCCTCGCCCGCCCGCAGGCGGCCGCGCGTGTCGCCGACCTCATTGAAGAACTGACCCCGCGATGAAACACGCCGTCAAGCAGATCCACTTCGTCGGCGTCGGCGGCGCCGGCATGAGCGGCATCGCCGAGATCCTGCACAACCTGGGCTACCGCGTCAGCGGCAGCGACCAGGCCGCCAGCGCCACCACCGAGCGTTTGGCCGCGCTCGGCCTGCGCATCGCCATCGGCCACGACGCCGCCAACATCGAGGGCGCCGACGCCGTCGTCGTCTCCACCGCGGTGAAGAGCGACAACCCCGAGGTGATCACGGCGCGTGCGCGCCGCATCCCGGTGGTGCCGCGTGCGGTGATGCTGGCCGAGCTGATGCGGCTGCGCCGCGGCATCGCGATCGCCGGCACGCACGGCAAGACGACGACGACCTCGCTCGTCGCCAGCGTGCTCGCCGAAGCCGGCCGCGACCCGACCTTCGTCATCGGCGGCAAGCTGCTGAGCGCCGGCGCCAACTCGCGCCTGGGTTCGGGCGAGTACATCGTCGTCGAGGCCGACGAGAGCGACGCCTCGTTCCTGAACCTGATGCCGATCATGGCCGTCGTCACCAACATCGACGCCGACCACATGGAGACCTACGGCCACGACCTGTCGCGGCTGCGTTCGGCCTTCGTCGACTTCATCCACCGCATGCCCTTCTACGGCGCCGCCATCGTCTGCGGCGACGACCCCGGCGTGCGCGCGATCCTGCCGATGCTCTCGCGCCCGGTGGTCAGCTACGGCCTGGGCGAGGACGTGCAGGTGCGCGCCGTCGACGTCGAGGCGCTGCCCGGCGGCCAGATGCGTTTCGTCGCCCAGCGCCGCAACGGCGTCGACATGCCCGACCTGGCGATCACGCTGAACCTGCCCGGCGTGCACAACGTGCGCAACGCGCTGGCGGCGATCGCGGTGGCGATGGAACTCGAGCTGCCCGACGAGCCGACGGTGCGTGCGCTGGCCGGCTTCACCGGCGTCGGCCGCCGCTTCCAGCGCTGGGGCGAGCTGCCGGTGGCGCCGGCGCGCGGCAGCGGCACCTTCACGCTGATCGACGACTACGGCCACCACCCGGCCGAGATGGCGGCCGTGATCGCCGCAGCGCGTGGCGCCTTCCCCGGCCGGCGCCTGGTGCTGGCCTTCCAGCCGCACCGCTACACCCGCACGCGCGACTGCTTCGAGGACTTCGTCAAGGTCATGGGCAGCGCCGACGCGGTGCTGCTGACCGAGGTCTACGCCGCCGGCGAGCCGCCGATCGTCGCCGCCGACGGCCGCGCGCTGGCGCGTTCGCTGCGTGTCGCCGGCAAGGTCGACCCGGTGTTCGTCGACGCCGTCGGCGATCTGCCGGCGGCGATCGCCGAGTTCGCGCAGGACGGCGACGTCGTCATCGCGATGGGTGCGGGTTCGATGGGCGGGGTGCCGCAGAAGGTCGTGGAGTTGACGCAACAAGGAGTGGTGGCATGAACCCCCTGGGCAAGGTCGCCGTGCTGATGGGCGGATCCAGCGCTGAGCGGCAGGTGTCGCTGATGTCGGGCAACGGCGTGCTGCAGGCGCTGCGTTCGGCCGGTGTCGACGCCCAGCCTTTCGACCCGGCCGAGCGCGAACTCGCCGAGCTGAAACACGCCGGCTACGAACGCGCCTTCATCGCGCTGCACGGCCGCCACGGCGAGGACGGCACGGTGCAGGGTGCGCTCGAGCTGCTGCGCATCCCGTACACCGGCTCGGGCGTGATGGCCAGCGCGATCGCGATGGACAAGGTGATGACCAAGCGCATCTGGGCCGCCGAAGGGCTGCCGACGCCGCGCTGGGTCTGGCTGGCGCCGGGGCAGCGCGCGCGCGAGGACATCATCACCGTGCCGGACCGCATCGGCCTGCCGCTGATCGTCAAGCCGCCGCGCGAAGGGTCGTCGATCGGCATCACCAAGGTGCTGGGCTACTCGCAGATGCAGGACGCGGTGACGCTGGCCGGCGAGTACGACAGCGACGTGCTGTGCGAGGAGTTCATCGACGGCGTCGAAGTCACCTGCGCGGTGCTGGGCGAAGGTGCTGCGGCGCGTGCGCTGCCGGTGATCCGCATCGAGGCGCCCGACGGCAACTACGACTTCGAGCACAAGTACTTCTCCGAGGAGACCGGCTACCACTGCCCGAGCGGCCTGCCGCCGGCCGAGGAAGCCGAGATCCAGCGCCTGACGCTGGCCGCCTACCGGCTGCTGGGCTGCCGCGGCTGGGGCCGCGCCGACCTGATGATCCGGCGCAGCGACCGCAAGCCCTTCCTGCTGGAGATGAACACCAGCCCGGGCATGACCAGCCACTCGCTGGTGCCGCTGGCTGCGCGTGTCGCCGGCCTGAGCTACGAGCAGCTGTGCGTGCACGTGCTCGAGGGCGCCGCGCTCGACCACCCGGGGACCTGAGGACGCCATGCTGCGAGCCGCCACCCTGCCGCTGGACGAACAACCGATGGACGTGCGCCTGATGAACGGCGTCGCCAGCGGGGTGTTCGTGCTCGCCGGCGCGGCGCTGCTGGCGGCCGGCGTGATGTGGCTGGTGCGGGCGCCGCAGTTCACGATCCGCGGCGTCGAGATCGACGGCGACATGGGGCGCAACAGCGTCAACACCATCCGCGCCAACGCGATGCCGCGGCTGCGCGGCAACTTCTTCAGCCTGGATCTGCAGCAGGGGCGCGATGCCTTCGAGGCCGTGCCCTGGGTGCGCAGCGCCGTCGTGCGCCGCGTCTGGCCCGACCGGCTGGCGGTGCGGCTGGAAGAGCACCGCGCCGCCGCCGTCTGGCAGGGCGAGGACGGCAACGACCGGCTCGTCAACAGCTTCGGCGAAATCTTCGACGCCAACGTCGGCGACGTCGAGGACGAAGGCCTGCCGGTGTTCTCGGGCCCCGACGCCGAGGCCGCCGGCGTGCTGGCGATGTTCCGCCGGCTCGGGCCGCTGCTGGCGCCGCTGGACGCCGCGGTCGAGGAACTGCATCTGTCGCACCGCGGCTCCTGGAGCGTCGAGCTGGACAACGGCGCGACGCTGGAACTGGGCCGCGGCAGCGAGGACGAGGTGATCGAACGTGCGGCGCGTTTCGTGCGCACGCTGCCCGAGGTCACGGCGCGCTGGCGTGCGCCGCTGGAATACGCCGACCTGCGCCACACCGACGGCTATGCGGTGCGGCTGCGCGGCGTCACGACGAAGACGATCAACTGAAGGAACACATGGCCAAGGAATACAAGGATCTCGTCTTCGGCCTGGACATCGGCACCGCCAAGGTCATGGTGGTGGCCGCCGAGGTGCTGCCCGACGGTGAGCTGCGCGTCGCGGGGCTGGGCGTCGCGACGACGCATGGCTTGAAGCGCGGCGTCGTCGTCAACATCGACGCCACCGTGCAGAGCATCCAGCAGGCGCTGAAGGAGGCCGAGATGATGGCCGCCTGCAAGATCGACCGCGTCTACACCGGCATCACTGGCAGCCACATCCGCGGCCAGAACTCCACCGGCATGGTCATCGTGCGCGACAACCGCGAGGTGACGACGGTGGACGTGGCGCGTGTCGTCGAGACCGCCAAGGCGATCAACATCCCCAACGACCAGCGCCTGCTGCTGGTCGAGCCGCAGGAGTTCGTGATCGACGGCCACGAGGTCAAGGAGCCGATCGGCATGAGCGGCTCGCGGCTCGAGGTCAAGGTCCACATCGTCACCGGCGCTCAAAGTGCCGCCGAGAACATCCTGAAGTGCGTGCGCCGCTGCGGCCTGGAGGTCGAGCGCCTGGTGCTCAACCCCAGCGCCAGCGCCGCCGCGGTGCTGACCGAGGACGAGAAGTCGCTCGGCGTGGCCGTCGTCGACATCGGCGCCGGCACCACCGACGTCCAGATCTACACCGACGGCAGCGTGCGCCACACCGCCGTGATCCCGATCGCCGGCGACCTGATCACGAGCGACATCGCGATGGCGCTGCGCACGCCGACCAAGGACGCCGAGGAGATCAAGGTCGAACACGGCGTCGCCAAGCAACTGCTGGCCGACCCGGGCGACCAGGTCGAGGTGCCGGGGCTGGGCGACCGCTCGCCGCGCATGCTCAGCAAGCAGGCACTGGCCGGCGTCATCGAGCCGCGTGTCGAGGAGATCTTCACCCTCGTGCACCAGGTCATCCGCGAGAGCGGCTACGAGGAGCTGCTGTCCTCGGGGATCGTCATCACCGGCGGCTCGTCGGTGATGCCCGGGATGATCGAACTCGGCGAAGACATCTTTTTGAAGCCGGTGCGGCGTGGCCTGCCCACGTACCACGCCGCACTCGGCGACATGGTCGCGAATCCGCGTTCAGCCACCGTCATGGGGCTGCTCGAGGAGGCGCGTCTTGCCAGGCAACGCGGTCACAAGGCCGCGGCTCAGGCGGGGTCGGTGACGACGCTGCTGGGCCGCGCCAAGGACTGGTTCCTGGGGAATTTCTGAGCAAGGCCCGCAACGAGGCCCGTTACTCCGTCAAGTCAACCGTCCGGCAACTGCATTCATAGGAGGCTCCACATGCCCATCGAAATGATCGAGGAATTCGACCAAGGCACGCAGATCAAGGTGATCGGCGTCGGTGGCGGCGGCGGCAATGCCGTCGAACACATGATTTCCCAGGGCGTGCAGGGCGTGGATTTCATCTGCGCCAACACCGACTCGCAGGCCCTGCACCGCAGCGGCGCGAGCACGCTGGTGCAGCTCGGCAGCACCGGCCTGGGCGCGGGCGCCAAGCCCGACGTCGGCCGCTCAGCCGCCGAAGAGGCCGTCGACCGCATCCGCGAGTCGATCGCCGGCGCGCACATGCTGTTCATCACCGCCGGCATGGGCGGCGGCACCGGCACCGGCGCGGCGCCCGTCATCGCCCGCATCGCCAAGGACATGGGCATCCTGACGGTGGGTGTCGTCACCAAGCCCTTCGAGTTCGAAGGCAAGCGCCGCGGCAAGCAGGCCGACGACGGCGTCAGCGAGCTCGAGGCCAACGTCGACAGCCTGATCGTCGTTCTCAACGAGAAGCTGCTCGACGTGATGGGCGACGACGTCACCCAGGACCAGGCCTTCGCGCACGCCAACGACGTGCTGAAGAACGCCGTCGGCGGCATCAGCGACATCATCCACATCCCCGGCCTCGTCAACGTCGACTTCGAGGACGTGAAGACGGTGATGAGCGAGCCCGGCAAGGCGATGATGGGCACGGCCACCGCCAGCGGCCCGGACCGCGCGACCAAGGCCGCCGACGCCGCCGTCGCCTGCCCGCTGCTCGAAGGCATCGACCTGTCGGGCGCACGCGGCGTGCTGGTGCTGATCGCCGCGAGCAAGGCGACCTTCAAGCTCGCCGAGAGCCGCAACGCGATGAACACGATCCGCCGCTACGCCGCGGAGGACGCGCACGTCATCTACGGCACGGCCTACGACGAAAGCCTGGGCGACCAGCTGCGCGTGACCGTGATCGCCACGGGCCTGAGCTCGGCGCGCCGCCAGGAAAGCCGCCCGGCGCCGCCGCTGGCCGTCGTGCAGCAGGCCCCGGCCGCACAGCCGGTGCTGCGCACCGGCACCGACAACCTGCCGATCCTGACGCAGCAGGCCGTCGGCGCGCCGAGCGTGCCGCCGACGCACGACTACCAGGGCCTGAACACGCCCAGCGTCTGGCGCAGCGGCCGCAGCCAGGCCGCGGCCAAGGTCGACGCGCTGGCCAGCAACGGCATGGACGAGATCGAGATCCCGGCCTTCCTGCGCAAGCAGGCTGACTGAGCCGGCAGACGCCGCAGAGCTGACTGGACGGATTGGGGCGGCCTGCGGGCCGCCCCTTTTTGTTTGCCGCGAAAAAAAGCCGCCCGTGTGACCGGGCGGCTTTCGTTGGGCGGGTGCCGGCGTGTCAGAGCGCCAGCACGGCCTGGCTGCGCGCGAAGGTGCCGGCGGTCGCGTTCTGCGCGTCCATGCAGCGGCTTTCTTCGGCCGGCGTGCTGCGCAGCACGCCGAGTGCGACGCGCTGCGCCAGCGGCTTGGCCACGCCCAGGGTCTCGAGCGAGCGCACGCCGAAAGCGTCGGCTTGCAGCTCGAAGCGCTTGTTCAGGCCGGCGACCACGCAGGTGCCCAGGCCCAGGCCGGTGTCGGCGGCAGCGCCGCTGGCGACGACCGAGGCGCTCAGCGTCGGCAGCATGCCGAAGCTCAGCAGGCTGGTCGCGTACAGGCCCGTGGACAGCAGGCGCAGCGCCGAGGTGCGCGTGCCGTGGCGGTAGACGCCGTGGCCGATCTCGCGCGACAGCGCGAAGGTCAGCGCATCGGGCCCGGTCTTGTCGACCAGCGTCGTCGTCGCGGTGACGACGTAGTGCGGCGCGCGCAAACGGCTTTGCACCAGGTCGGTCGCGGGCTTGTCGGCGCGTGCATCGACGGCCGAGAAGATCACGTCACCGAGCCAGTCGCGGTCCAGCCAGGCACCGTTGTCGGCGACCTGCTGCGCCGCGTAGACGCTGCGGCATGCCGGGGCACGCATCGTCTCCAGCCGGGCCTTGGCCGGCTGTGCCGACTCGTCGACCAGCAGCACCGTGAGTGCACCCGGCGCCAGCTTGAGGCCGGCGACAGCGGAGCAGTCGAAGCGCTCGGCGATGTATTTCGGCGCCGTGGCCGGAACGGCAGGCGAGGTGTAGAGCACTGCCTGGGCGGCCAGCGCCGTCGCGGCGATTGCTCTCTTTCCGTACTTCATGACTTCCTTCCTTCTGCGATGTGGCCGCCTGCGTGCCACGGTTTGCTTGGCCAGGGTGGGAATCACTGTCAAGCTGGACTTACAGTCTATCGGCTGGCCTTGGTCAAGTAGTTGGGTGCAAATCAAATCGCTTGCTGAATCGCATTCTGGCCGCAAACAAATCCAGCGGCCACGACCTCACCGCCACCTCTCGGCCAGGGTTCTTAAGACGGCCTTCACCTGGCGCATCCACAGTGAGGTCATCAGATCCACTGAACGATCGCCATGAAAACCATCCATCGCACCTTCGCCGGGCTGCTGCTGGGCGTCAGCGCCCTGTGGCTGCTCGCCGAAGCCGCGGCGCTGCCCACGGCCCAGGGCGTGTTCGCCTGGCGCAACCTGCTGGTGCAGTACAGCGGCGTGCTGGGCATCGCGGTGATGAGCGTCGGCATGCTGCTGGCGCTGCGCCCGGCCTGGCTGGAAGAGCGCCTGCATGGCCTGGACAAGGGCTACCGGCTGCACAAGTGGCTGGGCGTCAGCGGCCTGGTGCTGTCCGTCGCCCACTGGCTGTTCGCCAAGGGCCCGAAGTGGCTGGTGCAGGCCGGCTGGCTGGAGCGCCCGCAGCGCGGCCCGCGGCCCGAGCCCGCCGACGCCTGGCTCGCCTGGCTGCAGGGCATGCGCCATCCGGCCGAGGAGATCGGCGAGTACGCCTTCTACGTGATGCTGGCGCTGATCACGATCGCGCTGATCAAACGTTTCCCGTACCGCCGCTTCTTCCAGACCCACCGCGCGATGGCGCTGGTCTACCTCGTGCTCGTCTTCCACTCGGTGGTGCTGAGCAAGCCCGAATACTGGCTGCAGCCGGTGGGCCTGGTGCTGGCGCCCTTGCTGGCCGTGGGCACCGTGGCCGCCTTCATCAGCCTGGCGCGCCGCATCGGCCGCGCACGCCGGGTCGAGGGGCGCATCGAGCAGGTCGAGTTCCTGCAGGCCGCGCAGGTCACCGCGGTGACGGTCCAGCTCGGCACCGGCTGGCGCGGCCACGCCGCCGGCCAGTTCGCCTTCGTCACCTTCGACGAGAACGAAGGCGCGCACCCGTTCACCATCAGCTCGGCCTGGGCCGGCGACGGCCGGCTGCGTTTCCTGATCAAGGCGCTGGGCGACTACACGCGCACGCTGCCGCAGACGCTGAAGGCCGGTGCCGCCGTCGCCGTCGAAGGCCCGTACGGCAGCTTCCGCTTCGAGGGCGAGGCGCGGCGCCAGGTGTGGATCGGTGCCGGCATCGGCGTCACGCCTTTCGTCGCCCGGCTGCAGGCGCTGGCGCAGGCGCCGGACGGCCGCACGATCGACATGTTCCACCCGACGACGACGCTGGACGCGCGCGTGATCGCCCGCCTCGAAGCCGACGCCCAGGCCGCCGGCGTGCGCCTGCACGTGCTGCAGGACGCACGCGACGGCCGCCTCGACGGCGCCCGGCTGCGCCGCCTGGTGCCCGACTGGCTGCATGCCGACTTCTGGTTCTGCGGCCCCGCCGCCTTCGGCGAGGCGCTGGAGCGCGACCTGGCCGCCGCCGGCATGCCGGCCGGGCGCTTCCACCGCGAACTCTTCGAGATGCGCTGAGGCGGGACAGGCAAGGCCGCAAGGCCTTGACCGCCAGCTTCAGCCGCGCGCCAGCGCGCGCGCGATGCGTCCGCGTGCCACCGTCGGCTTGGGCACGCGCTGGTCGAACCAGCTGCGCACGTCGGCCTCCAGGCCGATGCCGTGCATGTAGTTGTAGATCGCCTTCTTCAGCGCGACGCCGAGCACGTCGTGGTCGACGCCGCTGGGGTCGACGAAGCCGACGTCGTTGCGTGCGAAGCTCGTCGGCGGCAGCGGCTGCAGCGTCACGCCGTAGGCCGCCGGGTCGCGCCCGACCGGCGAATGCACGGTGCAGGTGAAGCGGTGGAAGAAACCCGACTGGATGCAGCCGGCCTCGAAGAGCTGGCGCACGTACTCCAGCGCGTCGACCGTGTCCTGCACGGTCTGCGTCGGGAAGCCGTACATCAGGTAGGCGTGCACCAGGATGCCGGCGTCGCTGAAGGCGCGCGTGACCCGCGCCACCTGCTCGACCGACACGCCCTTCTGCATCAGCCCCAGCAGCCGGTCCGACGCCACCTCCAGCCCGCCGCTGATCGCGATGCAGCCGCTGTCGGCGAGCTGGCGGCAGAGCTCGGGGCTGAAGCTCTTCTCGAAGCGCACATTGCCCCACCACGAGATCGGCAGCTGGCGGCGCTGCAGCTCGGCGGCCAGCGCCTTCAGCGACTTGGGCGGCGCGGCTTCGTCGACGAAGTGGAAACCCGTCTGCCCGGTCTCGGCGACGATGGCCTCGATGCGGTCGACCAGGGTCTCGGCGCCGGCGGCGTCGTAGCGCGAGATGTAGTCCAGACTGGTGTCGCAGAAGCTGCACTTCTTCCAGTAGCAGCCGTGGGCCACCGTCAGCTTGTTCCAGCGCCCGTCGCTCCACAGCCGGTGCATCGGGTTGAGCATGTCCAGCAGCGACAGATAGCGGCCCAGCGGCAGCCCGTCCCAGGTCGGCGTGCCGACCTCGGCAAACGGCACGTCGGCCTCGCCGATGTCGATGTAGCGCACCGTGCCGCCCTCGTCGCGCACGAAGGTCCGCACCAGGCGCTGCTGCGAGCGTCTGCCGCCCCAGTGCTCCAGCAGCGCCAGCAGCGGGCGCTCGCCGGCGTCCAGCGTCACCGCGTCGACGAAGTCGAACAGGCGCGCATCCGACAGCTCGCGCAGCTCGGTGTTGACGAAGCCGCCGCCCAGCGCCACGCGCAGCCCCGGCTGAACCGCCTTCATCGCCTGGGCGATGCGCAGCGCGCCGTAGACCGAGCCGGGGAAGGGCACGCTCAGCAGCACGACGTCGGGCCGGTGCTCGGCCAGCGCGGCCTGGGCCAGGCGCTCCAGCGTCGCGTCGACGAGATTGGGCGGCGCCGCCAGCGCCTGCGCCAGCGGCTCGAAACTCGGCTGGCTGGCCGCCAGCTGCTCGGCGTAGCGCACGAACTCGAAACGCGCGTCGACGGCGTCGCGCAGCACGTCGGCCAGGTCGTCCAGGTACAGCGTCGCCAGGTGGCGCGCGCGGTCCTGCGTGCCCAGCGCGCCGAAGGCCCAGGCCAGCGGGTCGCCGCCTTCGGGGTCGTCGGGGTCGACGTAGACGTCGAGCGAGCAGAAACGTGCGCCTTCGGGCAGGAAGGCGCGGCCGGCGATGCGGTGCGCCAGCGTCGCGTCGCCGCCTTGCAGGAAGCGGATCGTCGGCGTGATCGTCGCGGCGTAACGCTCGAACTGGGCCTCGAAGGCGTCCAGCCGCGGCGTGCGGCGCGCGGGCGGCAGCGCCGCGGCGGCGGCGCGCACGGCAGCCAGCCCGGCCGGCGTGAACAGCTCCAGCACCAGCGCCAGCGCGAGGTCGGTCTGCATCGCGGCGATGCCGCGCGAACGCAGAAAGCCGGTCAGGTAGGCGGTCGAGGGGTAGGGCGTGTTCAGCTGCGTCATCGGCGGGATGACGGCGAGCACGCGCAGCGGGGGTGCGTTCATCGGAGCGGCGATTCTCGCCCGCGGCGGCGGTCACGCCCGGTGCAGGGGCGCCGGCGGCGCGGCACGGTGCTCGAGACTTGCCTTTTTCGGCAAGTCTGAAAGCTGCGAACCTCGGCTAGGCGCAAGGGAGCCTGCTCCCTAGAGTCGGTGCTCCCAGCACCTGGGGGCCAGCCGGACGGCGGGCCGATCACCCGGTGGGCCAGCCCGCCGCGACGAGCACGAGGAGACAAGATGACGAGATGGCTGAAGACCACGCTGGCCTTGCTGCTGGCTGCACCGATGGCGGCGGCGCTGGCCCAGGGGGCGACGTTCCCCGAACGCGACAAGCCGCTGCGCATCGTCGTGCCCTTTGCCGCCGGCGGCGGCGTCGACGCCGCGGCGCGGCTGCTGGGCACGCAGCTGCAGAAGCAGCTCGGCGTCACCGTGCTGGTCGAGAACCGGGCCGGCGGCAGCGGCACCATCGGCGGCCGGGCGGTGCAGTCGGCGCCGGCCGACGGCCAGACGCTGCTGTTCTCGGCGGCGACTCACGTGCTCGCCCGGCAGGTGCTGAAGGCCTCGCCCTACGACCCGCAGACCGACTTCGTGCCGGTGGCCCGCGTCGGCGAGGCGCCGCTGATGCTCGTGATCGCCCCGTCCAAGACGCAGACCCGGCTGGCCGACGTGCTCGCCGCGATCCGCCAGCAGCCCGACAAATGGTCGGCCGGCATTCCCGCGGCCGGCGCCCCCAGCCACCTGGCGACGCTGCTGATGGCGCGCGAGGGCGGGCTGAAGCTGAGTTTCGTGCCCTACAAGGGCACGCAGCCGGCGCTGATGGACGTCGCCGGCGGCCACACCGACCTGGTGCTGGACTCGATGATCTCGCTGCTGCCGATGGCCAAGGCGGGCAAGGTCAGGCCGATCGCGATCACCTCGGTGCGGCGCAGCACGCTGGCGCCCGAGGTGCCGACCTTCAAGGAAGCCGGGCTGCCCGAGTTCGCCTATGCCTCGTGGTACGGCGTCTGGGCGCCCGGCGGCACGCCGGCGGCCCGGGTGACGGTGCTGAACAGCGCGGTCAACGCCGCCACCGCCGAGCTGGCGCGCACCGGGGCCTGGGCGAACCTGGGCATCAGCCCGGTCACCGAGAACGCCGACCAGTTCAAGCGTTTCATTGCGCGCGACGTCGCCCAGGGCGCCGAACTGCTGCGCAGCGCCGGTTTCCAGCCGGAGTGATGCCGCTAAGCTGCTGAAGCACCGGCGCGCCGGCGCCGCGGTCCGTTCCCGACATGCAGACAGCGAGGACGAAGATGACGATCCGCCTGCTCACCATCGTCGCCGCCGCCGGCCTGGGTGCCGCGCCGGCACTGGCCCAGTCGTCGATCACCCTCGGCGGCACTGTCGACGTCGGCGTGCGTCAGGTGAAGAACGGCACGCTCGGCAGCGTCAGTTCCAGTGTCAGCGGCGCCAACAGCACCAGCAAGCTGGTGCTGCGTGGCCAGGAAGACCTGGGCGCCGGCCTCAGCGCCGGCTTCTATCTCGACGGCACGATCTTCGCCGACAGCGGCGGCACCAGCACCCCGTTCTGGGACCGGCGCTCGACCCTCAGCCTGGCGCACCGGGACGGGGGCGAGCTGCGCCTGGGCCGCGACTGGGTGCCAACGCACCTGGTGTGGAGCGCCGCCGACCCCTTTGCCACGCTGGGCATCGCCGGCGCCAACACCTTCCGCTCGACGCAGTCGCGCGCGATCGGTCAGGCCTTCGGCAGCACGGCCGCGGCGCTGGCGCAGAGCCCGACGCTGCGTGTCGCCAACGTCGTCGAGTACTTCCTGCCCAGCGGCCTGGCCGGCTTCTCCGGCGCGCTGATGGCCAGCGCCGGCGAAGGCGGCAGCGCCGGCACCGGCTCGACGCGCGGCGACGGCTGGCGCCTGGGCTGGACCGACGGCCGGCTGAACCTCGGTGCCGCCCAGTTCAGCACCCGCAACGCCAACGGCGGCCAGGACTTCAAGGACCAGACCTGGGGCGCGTCCTGGGACTTCGGCTGGGTGCGCGCCAGCGCCGGCCAGCGGCGCTGGGTGTACGGCAGCGACCGCACGACGAACACGCTGGTCGCGGCCGTGATCCCGGCCGGCCCCGGCGTCGTCAAGCTGAGCCATCTGCGCGCCAACCAGCAGGGCGCGAGCGCGGCGCTCAGCGCCAACGACGCCAGCCTGACCGGCGCCGGCTACGTCTGCAACCTGTCCCGGCGCAGCGCGCTCTACGCCCATCTCGCGCGGCTGAAGAACCAGGGCGGCGCCACGTTCACGATCGCCGGCGGCGCGGCGACGAGCGCGCTGCCGACGGCGCCGAACTACTTCGGCGGCCAGAGCTCGACGGCCTTCGAGCTGGGCCTGCGGCACGATTTCTGACGGCCGCCGGCCGCGGCGGGCTCAGACCGTCACCGCCAGCAGCACGTCCGAGGCCTTGATCAAGGCCGTCACCCGCAGCCCCGGCGCCAGTGCCAGCGCTTCGGCGCTGGCCTGGGTGACGACGGCCACCAGGCGGCCACCGCCGTCGACCTCCAGCAGCACCTCGGTGTTGACGCTGCCGGGCGTGAGCGTCAGCACCGTGCCCGGCAGCTGGTTGCGTGCCGAGAAACGCATCGACTCGATGCCGGTGGCGAGGATGACGTTGCCCGCCTGCACCATCGCCACCACTGGCGCCCGTGTGTGCAGCCCCAGAGCCTCGGTGCTGCCGCGCGTGACGATCGCCACCAGGCGCATGCCGCCGGGCAGCGTCAGCTCGATCTCGTCGTTGACGGCGCCGGCGCGCAGCGCCGACACGGTGCCGAGGAACTGGTTGCGCGCCGTCGTGCGCACGTTGAGCACCTTCAGCAGCGAGAAGTCCTGCTCCAGGTCGAAGGCCTCGCGCGCGAGCATCTCGACGAAACGCTCGTGCACCGCCTCGACCTGGGCGTAGCGCTCGAGCAGGCGCTGGCCACGTTCGGTCAGCCGGGTCGAGCCGCCGCCGCGGCCACCGGGCCGGCGCTCGACCAGCGGCTCGCCGGCCACCCGGTTCATCGTGTCGACGGCGTCCCAGGCGGCCTTGTAGCTGATGCCGAAGGCCTTGGCCGCCTGCGTGATCGAGCCCTGCTCGACGACCGCGCGCAGCAGCCCCATGCGTGCGTGGCTGCCCAGGTTGCGGCCGTCGGCCGTGATCCACAGCTCGCCGCCCACGCCCAGCCGCGGCGTCTTGTCCCGCTTGTGCGCCATCCCTGTGCTCCCGCGCCGATTCTCTTGCGCGACAGGATAGCCGCCGGCGTGCGCCGTGCCGGCATGGCGTCATGTTGTCAGCTATATGACGCACTCTGTTGCGCGCCATTGCCGGTTTGTCGTCTATGCGACAAGGAAATCCTGTGCGCACGGATGTCGTTATGTTGGAACGTATATTGCGATCAGGCTTCACCGTCCCGTCACCCAACCCTCCCGGCGATGAAACCTCACACCGCACCCACCTGGCTGGCGCTGGCTTGCGCCACCGTCCTGGCGCCGCCCACACGCGCCGACGACACCGTCTTCGACCTCGGCACCATCACCGTCACCGGCGCGCGCGCCCAGGTTGGCGAGATGCCGCAGGACCAGGCCGGCTCGGTCGTGACACGCAGCCAGATGCAGCAGTTCGGCCGCGACACCGTCGGCGACGCCGTCGCGCTGCTGCCCGGCGTCACGCTGTCGAACAACCTGCGCAACGAGCAGATGGTCTACGTGCGCGGCTTCGACGCGCGCCAGGTGCCGCTGTTCATCGACGGCGTGCCGGTGTATGTGCCTTATGACGGTTATGTCGACTTCGGCCGCTTCGGCACCGGCGACATCGCCGCGATCCAGGTCGCCAAGGGCTACAGCTCGGTGGCCTACGGCGCCAACGCGCTCGGCGGCGCGGTCAACCTCGTCACGCGCAAGCCGGTCTCGGCCTTCGAAGGCGACGCCCAGCTCGGCGCCGGTGCCGGCGGCGAGCGCAAGGCCGGCGTCAACGTCGGCACGCGCCAGGGCATCTGGTACGCGCAGGCCGGCGCCTCCTACCGCGAGGCCGACGGCATGCGTCTGTCCTCCGACTTCAAGCCGACCACCACCGAAGACGGCGGCCTGCGCGAGAACTCCGACCGCCGCGACAGCAAGCTGTCGCTGAAGCTGGGCCTGACGCCCGCCGGCGGCGACGAGTACGCGCTGTCCTACACCCGCCAGGACGGCGAGAAAGGCCAGCCGCCGTCCACCGACCCGGCTTCGGCGCGCTACTGGCGCTGGCCGTACTGGGACAAGGAGAGCCTGTACTTCGTCTCCAGCACCGCGCTCGGCGGCGTCGAGAAGCTCAAGCTGCGCCTGTATCACGACGCCTTCGACAACGAGGTCGACAGCTACACCGACGCCAGTTACACGACGCTGCTCACCAGCGGCCGCGGCAGCGTCTCCACCGGCCGCAGCATCTACCACGACCGCACCACCGGCGCTGCCGTCGAGCTCGAGTCGCGGCGCTGGCAGGCGCATCTGCTGCGCCTGGTGCTGCAGCACAAAGCCGACCGCCACCGCGAGCTCGACGCCAACGGCACGCTCAACGCCCGCTACGAGGACACGCTGCGTTCGTTCGGCGCCGAGGACCTGGTCGAGCTGGCGCCGCAGTGGCAGCTCTCGGTCGGCGCGGCGCACCACGAGCTGCGTCCGGACGAGGTGTACAGCACCAGCAGCCGCTACGCGCTGCCGTCGAGCAGCGGCGCCACCAACCTGCAGGCCGGCCTGTTCCACGACCTGACGCCGCTGGACCGCACCTACCTGACGCTGGCGCGCAAGACGCGCCTGCCGACGCTCAAGGACCGCTACTCGCAGCGCCTGGGCAACTACGTCGAGAACCCCGACCTGGGCGCCGAGACCGCGCTCAACCTCGAGGCCGGCTACCAGGGCCGGCCGCTGGCCGCGTTGCCCGCGCTGGACGTCGAGGCTGCGGTCTTCCGCAGCCGCATCGACGACAAGATCCAGTCGGTGTTCGTCGCCGGCGGCAGCTCCTGCAGCTCGAGCACGCCCTGCCAGATGCGCAACGTCGGCGAGGCGCGTGTCTACGGCCTCGAACTCGGCGCGCGCGGCAGCGTGCTGCCCTGGCTGGACCTGGGTGGCAACTTCACCGCGATGAAGCAGAAGAACGTCAGCAACCCCGACACCCGCCTCGTCGGCGTGCCCGACCGCAAGCTCTTCGCCTATGCCGTGGTCCGCACCGGCGCGCAGCTCTCGTGGCAGGCGACGGCCGAGTACGACAGCCGGCGCTGGGTCAGCGACACCGTCGCGCTCGGCGGCTTCAGCGTCTTCGGGCTCAAGGCGAGCTGGAAGCCGCTGCCGGCGCTGACGCTGGAGGCCGCCGTCGACAACGTCGGCGACAAGAACTACGCGCTCGACGCCGGCTTCCCGGCGGCCGGCCGCAGCTGGCGCACGGATCTTCGTTATGCATTCTGAGCACCCCATGGCTACAACTTCCTCCACCCGTCGCCGCTTCCTGGCCGGCTGTGCCGCCGTCGTGGCCGCGGCCGGGCTGCCGGCCGCCCAGGCCCGCAGCCGGCGACCGGTCGTCGTGCTGACCGCGTATCCGCAGGAGACGATCTCGCGTTTCGAGGCCGCCTTCGAGAAGGCCGAGCCCGGCGCCCGGCTGCAGGTCCTCTGGCGCCTGCCGCACGAGATGCCGGCCTATCTGGCGTCGCCCGAGGGGCGCGGCGTCGACCTCGTCTGGGCGGCGTCGCCGCGCACCTTCCAGGCGCTCAAACGCGACGGCGCGCTGGCGGTGCTCGATGCGCAGGACGTGCCGCGCGCCGGCCTGCCCGAGCGCCTGGGCGGCACCACGATCTCCGACCCCGACGGCCATTTCCTGGCCACCGAGATCGCCGGCTACGGTTTCGTCTACGCCCCGCGCCAGCTCGCCGATCTCGGCCTGGCCGTGCCTGCCGACTGGCCCGATCTGGCCGCGCCGCACTGGGCCGGGCGCATCGCCGCGCCGGTGCCGTCGCGTGTCGGCTTCGCGCCGGTGCTGGTCGACATCGTGCTGCAGGCCTTCGGCTGGGAACGCGGCTGGGCGCTGTGGAGCGCCATCGCCGGCAACGCACGCTGGGTGAACGTCGGCGGCACGCTGATCGGCGACGAGGTCGCCAGCGGCCGGGCCGCGATCGGCCTGACGATCGACTTCTTCGCCGCCTCGGCCGTGGCGCGCGGTGCGCCGCTGCGTTTCGCCTACCCGGCGCACGGCGGCGTCAACCCCGCGCACGTGGCGCTGCTGCGCCGCGCGCCCAACCGTGCCGGCGCGCTCGCCTTCGTGCGCTATGTGCTGTCGGACGCCGGGCAGCTGCTGCTGGCCGACCCCGGCATCCGCAAGCTGCCGGTGCGGCCTTCGGTCTATGCGCGGCTGCCGGCGGACTACTTCAACCCCTTCGAGGCTGCCGCGCGTGGCGGTTACGGCTACGACAACGCCGCCACCCAGCCGCGGCTGGGGCTGCTGGCGGCGCTGTTCGAGCAGGCCTTCGTCGTCGACCACGCCGAACACGCGGCTCTCTGGCGCCAGCTGCACGCCGCCGAGGCGGCCGGGCGCGACGTGGCCGCCGCGCGGGCGCTGCTGGAGGCGCCGCCGCTCGACGCCGCCGCGGCCGCCGACCCCGCGCTGGCCGCGCAGCTGCACTTCGTCGAACACGGCGCCCCGGTGCCGGCTTCGGCGCTGGAGCAGGGCTGGCGCGCAGCCGCGGCGCAGCGGCGCCGGCAAGCCGCGGCGCTGCTGGCGTGAGCCCACGGTCCGCGTCGCGCCGCCTGCGGCGCTGTGCCTGGCTGCTGGCGGCGCTGGCGCCGCTGGCCGGCGCCCAGGGCCAGGCGGTGGCCGACAGCAGCGCCCAGGCCTTCAGCCACCCCGTCGCCGGCCTGGATGCGGCGGGGCTCGAGACCTTCTTCGAAGGCCGCAACCTGTTCCAGCGCGCCTGGATCGCCGGCGCGCGCCACGAGGGCGACAGCCGCGGGCTGGGGCCGCTGTACAACCGGCTGTCCTGCATCGCCTGCCACCCCGACAACGGCCGCGGCCAGGCGCCGGCCGGGCCCGACGAGCGCATGCTGTCCATGCTGGTGCGCCTGTCGGTGCCTGGCCGCGGCGCGCACGGCGGCCCGCGCCCGCACCCGGTCTACGGCGAGCAGCTGAACGAAGAAGGCGTGCCCGGCGTGCCCGGCGAAGGCCGGGCCCGTCTGCGCTGGGTGCCTGTGCTGCACGTCGGTGCCGACGGCAGCCGCAGCCAGCTGCGCCGCCCGCAGCTGCAGTTCCGCGAACTCGGCTACGGCGCGCTGCGGCCGGTGCTGCTGTCGCCGCGTGTCGGCTCGGTCGTCTACGGGCTGGGCCTGCTGCAGGCGGTGCCCGACGCCGCGCTGCAGGCGCTGGCGCGCACACCCCGGCCCGACGGCATCCGCGGCCGGCTGAACCGCGTCTGGGACCCGGTGACGCAGCGCCCGGCCATCGGCCGCTTCGGCTGGAAGGCGAACGCCGCCAGCGTGCAGGCCCAGGTGCTGCAGGCGGCGCTGGGCGACCTGGGGCTGACATCTGACGTGCTGCCGGCCGCCAACTGCATGCCGGCGCAGACCGCGTGCCGCGCCCGGGCGCGCCACGAAGAGGTCGACCTGGCGCCCGCCGAGGTGCAGGCGCTCGCCTTCTACATGAGCCGGCTGGCGCCGCCGGCACCGCGCAAGGCCGGCGATCCGGCCGTCGAACGCGGCCGGCGCCTCTTCGAGCAGGCCAACTGCAGCGCCTGCCACCTGCCCGCGCTGCCGCAGCCGGCGGGGGCCGAGCCGGCTGCCGCCTACACCGACCTGCTGCTGCACGACATGGGCCCCGGCCTGGCCGACGGCCGGCCCGACTTCCGCGCCGGCGGCCGCGACTGGCGCACCGCGCCGCTGTGGGGCATAGGCCTCGTGCCCACCGTCAACGGCCACAGCGAATATCTGCACGACGGCCGCGCCCGCAACCTGCACGAAGCCGTGCTGTGGCACGACGGCGAAGCCCGGCAGTCGCGCCGGCGTTTCGAGCGCATGACGGCGGCCGACCAGGGCGCGCTGCTGGCCTTTCTGGCCTCGCTTTGACCGCAACGCACGGTGCATACCCTCGCCCCGGATCTGTCGTCGCCAAACGGATAATGATCCCGGGCGTTGCGCGCGCGACGCTGCTAGATTCAGCACATCGAATGCATGGCCGAATTCAGTGGAACGTGCATGACCCCTCCAGACTGCCGACTCCCGGCGCGTCCCGGGCTTGATCGGCGCGGCCCTGGAGCCGCGGCCGCATGACTGCGCTGTCCCGGGCCTGGGCCATGGTCGCGCGTGTGCGCCCGCTGGCCTACGGCTTGACCGTCGTGCTGATGCTGGCGACCCTGGCCTTGTGCCTGCTGCTGCCGCGGCCGGCTCTTGCCAGCGCGCCGTACCTGCTGCCGCTGCTGCCGGTGACGCTCGGCGCGATGGCCGGCGGCGCCGGGCCGGGGCTGGTGGCGGCCGCGATCGCGCTGTTCGCGATGCGTTACGGCTTCATCGTGCCGGCCGATGCGCCGCCTGCCTTTGCCGATGGCGGCACGCTGGCCGGTTGGTTCTTCATCCTGAATGCGGCGCTCATTTGTGCCTGCGGCGAATTGCTGCGGCGCCGGCTGCCGGCGATGGCCGCCGCCCAGCCGCTGCCGGCTTGCTGCCCCGAGGACCTGGAGCGCCTGGTCGAGGAACGCACCCACGATCTGGCCGCGGCGCGCGACACGCTGGCCGACCGCGAACGTTTCGTGCGTGCCATCGCCGACGCGCTGCCGGGCATGGTCGGCTACTGGGACGCGGATCTGCGCTGCCGCTTCGCCAACGCCGCCTATCTGAAGTGGTTCGGCCGCACGCCCGAGCAGATGCTGGGCATCCGCATGCAGGATCTGCTGGGCGAGCAGCTGTTCCAGGCCAACGAGCGCTACATCCGCGGCGCGCTGGCCGGCGAAGAACAGCGTTTCCAGCGCACGCTGCGCCTGGCCGACGGCAGCACCGGCTACACGCTCGCGTCCTACATCCCCGACCAGGTCGACGGCCGGGTGCGCGGCTTCAACGTCATCGTCGCCGACATCTCCGACGTCAAACACGCCGAGCTCGAGCTCGAACGCCTCAACGAGCAGCTGGTGCAGCGCGCCGCCGATGCCGAGGCCGCCACGCGCGCCAAGAGCGCCTTCCTGGCCAACATGAGCCACGAGATCCGCACGCCGATGAACGCCATCATCGGCCTGACGCACCTGATCGCACGCGATGCCGGCGACGAGCTGCAGCGCAAGCGGCTGCTCAAGGTCGACGGCGCCGCCAAGCACCTGCTGCAGGTCATCAGCGACATCCTCGACCTGTCCAAGATCGAGGCCGGCAAGATGAGCCTGGAGCGGCACGAGTTCCGGCTCGACGAGGTCATCGAGCGCTCGCTGTCGATGGTGCGTGCGAAAGCGGCCGACAAGCAGCTCGAGCTGATCGTCGACACCGGCCAGCTGCCCGAGCGCCTGATCGGCGACTCGACCCGCCTGTCGCAGGTGCTGATCAACCTGCTGGCGAACGCGGTGCGTTTCACCGCCAGCGGCTGGGTGCGGCTCGGCGGCAGCGTCGTGCAGCGCGACGCCGGCCGGCTGCTGGCGCGCTTCGAGGTGCAGGACACGGGCCCCGGCATCGCCGAGGAACAGCAGGCGCGGCTGTTCGAGGCTTTCGACCAGGGCGACAACTCGACCACGCGCCGCCACGGCGGCACCGGGCTGGGCCTGGCGCTGACGCGCCGCTTCGCGACGCTGATGGGCGGCGAGGCCGGGCTCAGCAGCCGCGAGGGTGAAGGCAGCACCTTCTGGTTCACCGCCGCCTTCGACGTCGCCGCCGGGCAGCCGGCCGTGGCCGTGGGCCGGCCCCTGGCGGGCCTGTCGGTGCTGCTGGTCGACGGCCACGCCGAGTCGCGCGCGGCCGTCGCTGGCCGGCTGCAGCGGCTGGGCCTGGTGGTCAGCTGCCTGGCCGATGCCGACGAGGCGCTGGCCTGCCTGGCCTTGCCGGATCCCGGCGCCGCGCCCTGCGAGCTGCTGATGGTCGAGCGCAGCCTGCCGGGCATGGACGGCATCGAACTCGTCCGCCGCGCCCGGGACCTGCTGCAGACGCGCCTGCCGCCGTCGTTGCTGATCACCGGCCAGGACAGCCGCCAGATCTGGAGCCAGGCGCGCGAGGCCGGGGTCGGCGGTGTGCTGCTCAAGCCCTTCACCGACTCGACGCTGCTGGACTGCGTGAACGCCGTGCTGCACCCGCAGGCCGCGCACGAGGGGCCGCTGCTGCCGCAGGAGGCGGCGTGGCAGGTGCCCGAGCGCTTCCGCGGCCGGCGCATCCTGCTGGCCGAGGACAACCCGGTCAATCAGGAGGTGGTGGTCGAGCTGTTGCGCGAGTCCGGGCTGCTGGTGGACACCGCCGACGACGGCCGCCAGGCCGTCGACATGGCGCTGGCCGGCGACTACGCGCTGATCCTGATGGACGTGCAGATGCCGGTGCTGGACGGCCTGGCCGCCGCGCGCGAGATCCGCCAGCGCCTGGGCGACGGCGTTCCCATCGTCGCGATGACCGCCAATGCCTTTGCCGAAGACCGGGCGGCCTGCATCGAGGCCGGCATGAACGACCACCTGCCCAAGCCGGTCGACCCGCAGCGGCTGTTCCGCACGCTGCTGCGCTGGCTCGGCGGCGTACCGGCCCAGGCGGCGGCCGACAACACGCGCTACTGACGGCAGGCCGGCGCGGGAGTCGCCCGCATCGGGCTTTCCCATGTCCGACAGTGACTGTTTTGCATCAAGATCTGATGGCCCAGCCTGCTACAGCTGCTTGATTTGCTTGCATCATGAATCAGGGCCTGTCGCCATGTGACCGGCGGCCCTGGAGGCCGTGAACCGAGCATCCTTCGCATGGAAGCCCGCTTTTGCATCGAGCTGAACCCGGCGCCGCGGATCGTGTCGGTCGGCGATGGCGTGAGCGAGCTGCTGGGTTTCAGTGCCGCCGATTTCGTTGCCGGCACGGTCGGCCTGCTGCAGCGCCTCCACCCGCATGACCAGGATCTGGCAGACGCCGTGCTGGCGCCGTGCGCGACGGCCGCTGTACAGGCCGTCGACCTGCGCCTGCGTCATGCCGACGGCCGCATCCGCTGCGTGCTGTGCGAGTACCGCAAGACGCCCGCCGGGCCTGGCGCGGCACTGCTGCTGGAGCTGCGGCTGCTTGATGCCGCAGGCCTGCCGCGCACCCTGGACGACGCCGCGCCCGGTGTGGGCCTGCGCGCGATGCTCGAGAACGCCGACGACTACATCTACTTCAAGGACCGCCACCACGTCTTCACTGCTGCCAGCCGGGCCGCGCTGAACCTGTGCGACCCGGCCGCGGGCCGGGCCGGGCTTGCGGGACGCACCGACTACGAGGTCTTCGCCGAGGGTTTTGCCGACGGCTGTTACCGGCTGGACCAGCAGGTGCTCGCCGGGCGGCCGGTGGCGCACGAACTGCAGCAGACGCCCGCCCGCGACGGCCGCAAGGGCTGGATCGACCACCGCGCCTATCCCATCCACGACGCCGGCGGCGACATCGTCGGCCTCTACGGCGTCGCGCGCGACGTCACCGAGCCGATGCGGGCGCAGGACGCGATGCGCGACAGCGAGAAGCGCTACCGCTCGCTCTACGCGTCGATGATCGAGGGCATGGCCGTGCACCAGCTGGTGCTCGACGAGCAGGGGCGGCCGCTGGACTACCGCACCCTGGACGCCAACCCGGCGTTCGAGCGCCACACGGGGCTGCGGCGCCGGGCCATCGTCGGCCAGCTGGCCAGCCAGGCCTACGGCGTGGCGCAGGCGCCGTTCCTGGACCTGTATGCCCAGGTCGCGCTGACCGGCAAGCCGCAGGTCTTCGACCTGTTCTTCGAGCTGCTGGGCAAACACTTGCTGGTCAGCGTGTTCTCGCCCGAGCGGCTTCAGTTCGTCACCGTGTTCGAGGACGTCACCGAGCGCAAGCGCCTGGAGCAGGACCTGCGCGACAGCGAGCAGCGTTTCAGGCTGCTGCTGCAGCACACGCCCAGCATCGCCGTGCAGGGCTACGACGCGCAGCGCCGCGTGATCTTCTGGAACCAGGCCAGCGAGCAGCTCTACGGTTACCGCGCCGAAGAGGCCCTGGGCCGACAGCTCGAGGACCTGATCATCCCCGACCCGATGCGCGAAGGCGTGGTCGCCGCGATACGGGCCTGGATGCAGGACGGCTGCGCGATCCCCGCCAGCGAACTGACGCTGCGCACCAAGGACGGGTCCGCGGTTCCGGTGTTCTCCAGCCACGCCCTGCAGATGGGCCGCGAGGGCCCCGAGATGTTCTGCCTGGACATCGACCTGCGGGCGCGCAAGCAGGCCGAAGCCGAACTGGAACGCCACCGCCTGCACCTGGAGGAACTGGTTGAGGAGCGCACGCGGGCGCTGGCGCAGGCGATGGACCGGGTGCAGCGCAGCGAGCAGCGTTTCCAGTACGCGCTCGAGGCCACGCGCGACGGCATCTGGGACCGCAGCCTGCGCGACGGCAGCTGCTGGCTAAACCCGGCCTACGCCTCGATGCTCGGGTATGCGCCCGGCGAGCTCGACAAACGTCCGCACTTTTTCGCTCTGCTGCACCCGGACGAACGCGAGGGCGTGCTCGCGGAGATCGAACACAGGCTGCAAGACCCCGGCTTCTACGAACTCGAGTACCGGCTGCGCTGCAAGGACGGCAGCTACAAGTGGGTGCTGAGCCGCGGCAAGGCCGTCGAGCGCGACGATCAGGGCCGCCCGCTGCGCGTCGTGGGCACGCACATCGACCTGACGGCGCGCAAGCGCATCGAGCAGGAGCTGCGCAGCGCGCTCGAAGCGGCCGAGGCCGCCACGCTGTCCAAGAGCACCTTCCTGGCCAACATGAGCCACGAGATCCGCACGCCGATCAACGCGATCCTGGGCCTGACCACGCTGCTGCAGCGCAAGTCCGTCGCGCCCGAGCTCAGCGACAAGCTCGACAAGATCGCCTCCGCCGGCCAGCACCTGCTGGGCATCGTCGACAACATCCTCGACCTGTCGAAGATCGAGGCCGGCAAGCTGAAGCTGGAAGAGGCCCCGCTGCGCATCGATGCGGTCGTCGGCAACGTGGTCTCGATGCTGTCCGAACGCGCCCGCGGCAAGGGGCTGGAGCTGCTGAGCGAGGTGGCGGCCACGCCGTGCGGGCTGGTCGGCGACGCCAACCGCCTGCAGCAGGCGCTGGCGAACTACGTCAGCAACGCGATCAAGTTCACCGATGCCGGACAGGTGAGCATCAAGGTGCTGGTGCGGGAAGACGCCGCGCAGCACGCGTGGCTGCGTTTCGAGGTCCGCGACACCGGCGTCGGCATCCCGCCGGATGCGCTGCGGCGCCTGTTCGGCAGCTTCGAGCAGGCCGACAACACCACCTCGCGCCGCTACGGCGGCACCGGCCTGGGGCTGGCCATCACCCGGCGCATCGCGCAGCTGATGGACGGCGACGCCGGCGCCGAGTCGGTGCCGGGGCGCGGCAGCAGCTTCTGGTTCGAGGTGCGCCTGGCCAGACACGGCGAGGCCGTCGAACCCGAGCCGGATGCGACGCTGCTGCAGGCCGAAGACCGGTTGCGGCGCGAACACGGCGGCGCCCGGGTGCTGCTGGCCGAGGACGAACCGATCAACCGCGAGTTCGCGAGCCTGATGCTCGAAGAAGCCGGCCTGGTCGTGGACCTGGCCTGCGACGGCGTCGAGGCCGTGGACATGGCCAGCCGCCAGCGCTACCGGCTGATCCTGATGGACATGCAGATGCCCGGCCTGGACGGCCTGGACGCCACCCGGCGCATCCGGCAGCTGCCCTTGCACCGCAGCACGCCTATCGTCGCGATGACCGCCAACGTCTTCGTCGAGGACCAGGAGCGCTGCCGGCACGCCGGCATGACCGGGTTCATCGGCAAGCCGGTGATGCCCGATCGCCTGTACCAGCAGGTCCTGCTCGCGCTGGGCACGCCGGCGGCGGATGCCGGCGCGCCGGGCCCGAGCTAGGCCGAGGCGGTATCGGCGCCGCGCTTCAGTGCGGCGGCAGCGGGATCGGCTGCGCCGTCGTGCCGCTGGCGCCAAAGGGCGCGCTGCCGTCGGCCGCCAGCCCCGGGCCAGCGGCCGTCGACAGCGCCTCGCGGCAGTGGCGCGGCAGTTCGGCACCGTCGCCTTCCAGCGCCGTGGCCAGGATGCGCGGCGGCGCCGCGGTCAGGCGGCCGAACAGCGTCGCGAAAGCCACGTCGGCGGCGTCGCGCCCGGTGCCCAGCCGTACCAGGCCCATCGGCACGGCGGTGCCGGACGGGTCGAACAGATACCAGCGCTCGCCCAGGTAGACCTCGGCATAGGCGTGGAAGTCGGGCGGGCCCAGCGCCGGGTCGGCGCCGTAGTCGGTGCCCGAGACGATACGCGCCGGGATGTTCAGCGCCCGGCACAGCGCGATCATCAGGTGCGCGAAGTCGCGGCAGACGCCGACGCGGCCGATCAGCGTGTCCACCGCCGAGGTCGTCGAGTCGCTGGTGTTGGACTGGAAGCTGATCTGCTTCTGCACCCAGTGCTGGACGGCCAGCACCCGGCTGTAGCCGGGATAGAAGCCGCCGAACTCTTCCGCCGCCAGCCGCAGCAGCCGGTCGGACTGGCAGTAGCGGCTGGGGTAGACGTAGGGCATCACGTCCAGCGGCAGGCAGCGCACCGGCACCTCCTGCAGCGTGTCGGGCTCGGCCAGGTGGTGCCGGATGCAGACCACGGCGTCGTAGTTCACGTGCAGCGGGCCGGGTTCGGCGTGCACGCGCATGAAGCGCGAGGCGGTGGCGGGGTCGGTGGCGACGTCCGGCGTGATCGGCTGGCTCAGCACCAGGCGCTCGGACTCGACCGTCTGGCACGCCGTCCGGGCCGCATGGATGTTGAACACCATGTCGGCGCCGGCCGGGTCGGCGACCTCGTAGTTCAGCTCGATGGAGAGTTGCAGTCGGATCATCGGCAAATCGACCCACGATAGCGTCGCCGCACAGGCCTTCTCAGCGCGGGGCCTCCGTCACCGTCCAGCGCCCGCGGCGGAACCGGCGCACGAAGCCCGGCGCCACGGCCGCATCGGCCGGCGCGGCGGCTGCTTCTTCGCCGTCCCGCGGCGGCGGCGCGGGCGGCGCCACGCCGTGGCTTGCGGGCGAACGCGCCGCTGGCGCGCCGCTCTCGGCGGTGGCGACGTCCCCGGCCGCCGCGCGGGTGCCGTCGTCCTGGGGAGTCTTGGGGTCTCGGGCCATGTTCGTCGTTCCCGCACGGTGCGCCACGACGGTGGCGACAAGGCCGGCGTTCGCCGGAGTATGGGCGTGCTGCGTGACGCTGTCTGTGCGCCGGCGGCCAAGCACCTTGCCGGTGTGGCGCTTAGGTCGCGCCGGCCGGTGCCGGCGGACCTCGGGTAGGCTGGCGGCCCATCGCCCCCTCGCGGGTGCCCGGGTACTGTTTACATGACGCACGACGAGCGCATCGCGCGGTTTGCACGCATCTCGGCGGCACTGGCGCTGCTCGGCGACCGGCAGCTGGGCCGCGTCGTCGACCAGGCCGAGCAGCTGGCCACCGGCATCGGCGGCACGACGCTGGCGTTCGAGATCGAAGGTTGCCGGGTGTTCGCCAAGCGGGTGCGGCTGACCGACCTGGAGCGCCGCCCGGAGAACCGGATGTCGACTGCGAACCTGTTCGGCCTGCCCACGTTCTGCCAGCGCAACGTCGGCTCGGTCGGTTTCGGCGCCTGGCGCGAGCTGGCGGCCAACGTGATGACGACCGGCTGGGTGCTGTCGCGGCAGCTGGAGAGTTTCCCGCTGATGTACCACTGGCGCGTGCTGGACGGCGCGGCCGCGCCGGGGGCAGCGGCTTTGCTCGACGATCCGGCGGACATCGCCGACATGGCCGCCTACTGGGAAGGCTGCGAGGCGATGGACCTGCGCCTGCGCGCGCTCGCCGAGGCCAGCGCCAGCATCGTGATCTTCCTCGAACACCTGCCCTGGAACCTGTCGGACTGGCTGGAGCAGCAGCGGGCCGCGGGGCCGCAGGCGCTGGAGGCGGCGTGTGCGCTGGTCGAACACGGGCTGACGGTCGACGTGCCCAAGATGAACCGGCTCGGGCTGCTGCATGGCGACGCCCACCACCGCAACGTCCTGACCGACGGCGAGCGCCTGTATTTCGCCGACCTCGGCCTGGCGACGTCCGGCCGCTTCGTGCTCTCGGCCGACGAGCGGGACTATCTGGAGCAGCACGCCAGCCTCGACCGCGCCTACGTGCTGGCCAAATGGGTCAACTGGCTGATCAAGTCCTGGTCGCCCGCGGCCAGTACGCCACAGGACTGCATGGAGCGGGTGCAGGCCGTCGCGCAGGGGCAGGCGCCGCAGCAGCTCGTCCCGGGCCTGCCGGGGGTCGCCGCCGAGATCATCCGCCGCCACGCGCCGGTGGCCGCGGCCGTCAACGACTTCTACGCCCAGCTGCACGGCGAACGACGCAGCGCGCCTTATCCGCGCCAGCGCATCGAAGCCTTGCTGCAGGCCGCGGCGGGCGAGCCGGGCGGCTGAACACCGGCACCGCGCGCCGGGGCACTGGCGCGCGGCTAAGCTCAGGCGCATGCGGGCCGAGATCGACACCGTCTACCGCCAGCACGCGCGCCGCGTGTTCTCGACGCTGGTGCGCCTGCTCGGCAGCTTCGAGCTGGCCGAAGAAGCGCTGCACGACGCCTTCCTGGCCGCCGCCGAGCAGTGGCCGGCGCAGGGCCTGCCGGCCAACCCGGTGGCCTGGCTGGTGTCGGCCGGGCGTTTCCGTGCGATCGACCGCCTGCGCCGCGAGCGCCGCTTCGCCGCCTGGGACGACACGCTGGCCGAGACCCTGGCCGACCCCGCACCCGGGCCCGAGCAGCTGGCCGAGGCGCAGCACGAGATCCCCGACGACCGGCTGCGCCTGGTCTTCACCTGCTGCCACCCCAGCCTGTCGGAAGCGGCGCGCATCGCGCTGACGCTGCGCGAGGTCTGCGGCCTGGGCACCGAGGCCATCGCCGCGGCCTTCCTGTTGCCGACGCCGACGCTGGCGCAGCGCATCGTGCGCGCCAAGGCCAAGATCGCCGCGGCACGCATCCCCTACGAGGTGCCCGGCCCCAGCGAGCTGCCGCAGCGGCTGGCGAGCGTGCTGCGGGTCGTCTACCTGGTGTTCAACGAAGGCC
The DNA here is from genome assembly GCF_016583785.1 of Rubrivivax gelatinosus. GTDB lineage: Bacteria > Pseudomonadota > Gammaproteobacteria > Burkholderiales > Burkholderiaceae_C > Rubrivivax > Rubrivivax gelatinosus_B. Next base: position 44,980 of record NZ_NRRU01000030.1, read on the forward strand.
ACGCCGCGCTGGACGGCGCCCTGGCCGACGAAGCGATCCGCCTGGCGCGGCTGCTGCTGCAGCTGATGCAGCCCGAGCCGCCGGCCGAGGCGCGTGGCCTGCTGGCGCTGCTGCTGCTGAGCGACGCCCGCCGCGCCGCGCGCCGCGGTGCCGACGGCGCGCTGGTGCCGCTGGAGCAGCAGGACCGCCGCCGGTGGGACGCGGCGCTGATCGCCGAAGGCTGCACGCTGGCCGAGGCGGCGCTGCGCCAGCGCGGCTTCGGCCCGTTTGCACTGCAGGCGGCGATCGCCGCGGTGCACGCCGAGGCCGGCAGCGCCGAAGCCACCGACTGGCCGCAGATCGTCGGCCTGTACGACGTGCTGCTGCGGCTGGAGCCGACGCCGGTGGTGGCGCTGAACCGCGCCGTCGCGGTGGCGATGCGCGACGGCCCCGAAGCCGGCCTGGCGCTGCTGCGCCCGTTGCTGCCCCAGCTCGCCGGCTATCCCGCCGCACCCGCCGCAGCGGCCGACCTCTGCCGCCGCGCCGGCCACCTCGACGAAGCCCGCCAGCACTACCGCGCCGCCGTCGCCTTGGCCCGCCAATCCCCCGAACGCCGCCACCTGGCAATACAACTGGCCGCCCTCGGCGGTTGAAACAAGGTGTTGGGGACGGTCGAAACCGCCCCCGCCCGTTCGACCAGTGAAGACCGGCTCGCCGGACCCACACCCCCGAACGCGACAGGAGACTCATGGCCACCACCCTCACGCCCTACCTCAGCTTCCCAGGCAACACCCGCGAGGTTTTCGCCTTCTACGCCCAGGCGCTCGGCGGCACGATCGAGGCGATGCTGACGCACGGCGAGATACCGCCGCCGCCGGCCGACCAGCCGCCGCCCGAAGGCTGCGGTTTCGCGCCGCCGCCGGCCGACGCGATCATGCACGCCTGCCTGCTGCTGCCCGGCGGCGCGCGCCTGATGGCCGGCGACGCGCCGCCCGACATGCCTTTCGACGGCGTCAAGGGCGTGATGCTGGCGCTGCAGTACGACAGCGTCGCCGAGGCCGAGAAGGCCTTCGCCGCGCTGGCCGACGGCGGCAGCGTCACGATGCCGCTGGCGCCCGCCTTCTGGGCCCGCAGCTTCGGCATGCTGACCGACCGCCACGGCCTCAGCTGGGCCGTCAACGGCGAGCCGATCCCGATGGGCTGAACGCGCGACAGGAGACGAACGATGAACGACCCCTCTGCCGCCGCCGCGGCCACCGAACGCGACCTCGTGATCACGCGCGACATCGCCGCCAGCCCGGCGGCGCTGTTCCGCTGCTGGACCGACGCGGCGCTGATCCCGCGCTGGTTCTGCCCGCCGCCGTGGACGGTCAGCCATGTCGAGACTGACCCGCGCCCCGGCGGCGCCAGCCTGGTCGTGATGCGCGGGCCCGAAGGCCAGGAGGTGCCCAACCCGGGCGTCTACCTGGAAGTCGTGCCCGACCGCCGCATCGTCGCCACCGACGCCTACGTGCGCGCCTGGGAGCCGGCGGCCAAACCCTTCATGACGCTGATCCTCAGCTTCGACGACCTGGGCGACGGCCGCACGCGCTACACCGCCGTCGCGCGCCACTGGAGCGCCGAAGACCGCGACACGCACCTGAAGATGGGCTTCCACGAAGGCTGGGGCATCGCCACCGACCAGCTCGCGGCGCTGGCGGCGACGCTGTGAGGGCCGGGCGATGAAGTACCTCTGCCTGGTCTACCTGGACGCCGAGCACTGGAGCGCCTGCCCCGACCCGGCGTGCGCCGACTACGCCCGGCAGCTGGCGGACAGCGGCCGCATGCTGGCCGCCGAGCCGCTGCACGCCACCCATACCGCGACCACGGTGCGCGTGCGCAACGGCGAGCTGACACTGTTCGACGGGCCGTTCGCCGAGACCCGCGAGATGCTGGCCGGCTTCTACCTGGTCGACGCCAAGGACCTGAACGAGGCGATCCAGATCGCCGCCGGCATCCCGCCGGCGAAACACGGCAGCGTCGAGGTGCGGCCGGTGAGGCAGCTGCAGACCGGGCCCGCCTGAGGCGCTGGCGTCGGCGGCGGCACCAGCTGGCGGGCCCCGGCGTGTCGTAGTTCACTGCTTGCCCGCATTCGCCATTGATGGTGCTCAAGGCGATGGCCGGCGCGACGAGATGATGGCGACCAGTGGCTGTTCGCGGGTGCCGCGCCCGCGAGTGCCGTGATTCCAGTCCAGCCATGCCAGAACCCGAAACCGAGGACCGGCGCGGCGCGGCCACCGCCCCGGTGCTGCCGCTGCGCCTGCTGCTGCGTTTTGCCGACGCCGGCTACGAGCGGCGTTTCATCCGGCATTACGTCGCCTTCTACTTCCGCTACGCCCAGGCGAGCCTGGTGCTGGGCGTGCTGCTGATCGTCGGCGACTTCCTGATCGACCACGCCATCGCCGGCCACTCGACGGCCAACCACCTGCGGCTGACGCTGGCGGTGCCGGTGCTGCTGGGCGCGCTCGCCTATTCGCTGCTGCCGCGTGCGCGCCGGCACTGGCAGCCGGTGATGGCGGGCTTCATCGTCACGGTGGCCGTCTGCCTGTTCCATATCCTGACGCGCATCGACGCCGAAGGCGGCGCCGGGCTGCAGTCCTGGGTCGGCGTGCTCAACCTCACCTTCCTCGAGTTCTATTGTTTCGTCGTGCTGGGCGTGCAGTTCCGCCACGCGCTGGTCTCGGGCCTGGTGATCCTGGCCGCCTTCCTGTTCGAGCTGGCGGTGCACGCCGGCCTGTCGGGGCCACAGGCGGCCTATGACGCGTATCACCTGCTGACGCTGTTCATCCTGGCGGCCGGCATCGGCTGGTGGCGCGAGTACGTGCTGCGCCAGGAGTTCAGCGCGCGCACCGCGCTCGAGGACTCGCGTGTCGCCGCCGAGCAGCGGGCGCTGCGGCTGGCGCATTACGACGAGGTCACCGGGCTGCCGAACCGGCGCCTGTTTGCCGCGCTGGCCGCACCGGCGCTGGAGCGTTCGCGCCGCGGCGGCGACGTCTGCGCGGTGCTGCACGCCGAGATCGATGGCCTGGACGGCGTCAACGAGGTCTACGGCCGCGGCCAGGGCGACGCGGTGCTGGCCGCGATCGCGCAGCGCCTGCGCGCCTGCCTGCGCAGCGGCGACCAGGTCGCCATCCACCACCCGGTCGACGAGGCGGGCATGGTGGCGCGCCAGGGCGACAACGCCTTCACGATGCTGTTGTCCGACCTGGGCGGCCAGGAGCGTGCGTCGCTGGTCGCGCAGCGCCTGCTGGCGGCGGTGGCGCAGCCGGTCGTCGTCGAGGGGCAGGTGCTGGTGCTGTCGGCGAGCATCGGCATCGCGATGTTCCCCGGCGACGCGCCGGACCTGCTGGGCCTGGCCCGCTGCGCCGAACAGGCGGCGCGCGCCGCCGGCGACGCCGGCGGTGGCCAGCACAAGTTCTTCGACGAGGCGCTGAATGCCCGCGTGCGTGCCGACGTCGTGCTCACGGCCGAGCTGCGCCAGGCGATCCAGGCCGGCCAGCTGTGCCTGCACTACCAGCCCAAGGTGGACGCACGCAGCGCCCAGCTGGTCGGCGCCGAAGCCCTGGTGCGCTGGCAGCACCCCGTGCACGGCCTGCTGCCGCCGGGACGCTTCATCGAGCTGGCCGAGCAGAGCGGCCTGATCGCGCCGCTGAGCGACTGGGTGCTGGACGCCGCCTGTCGCAGCCTGCGCGGCTGGGCCGACGCCGGGCTGCGCGCGCTGCCACTGTCGGTCAACCTGCCGGCGTCCGCCCTGGCCGACGGCCGGCTGCCGGACCGGCTGGAGGAGCTGATGCGCCACCACCGGCTGCACCCGGCCAGCCTGGTGCTGGAGCTGACCGAGACCATGCTGATGCAGGACGTGGACGCGGCCGTCGAGGTGCTGGGCCGGCTGCGCGCCAAAGGCTTCGGTCTGTCGCTGGATGACTTCGGCACCGGCTACTCCTCGCTCGGCTACCTGAAGCGGCTGCCGATGAGCGAGCTGAAGATAGACCGCAGCTTCATCACCGACGTCGAACACGGCGGCCGCGACAGCGCGCTGGCCGCCGCCGTCATCACGCTGGGCAGCGAACTGGGGCTGCAGGTCGTCGCCGAAGGCGTCGAGACCGTGGCGCAGTCGAGTTTTCTGATCAGCCGCGGCTGCGTGCTGCAGCAGGGTTTCTTCTTCTCGCCGCCGGTGCCGCGTGCGGCCTTCGAGCAGATGCTGCGCAGCGGCAGCACGCTGGTCGCCGGCACGGCTGCGGCTGCCTGAGGGGCGTGGCCGGCAGCAGCAGGACTTCAGGCCGGCGCCAGGTATTCGTGCCGACGGATGCTCGCGGTTTTGCGTCGTCGAGCCGTTGGCCATTATTTTGCCCGGCAGCATTGACGGCCCCGCCGGCCGAATCCGCCCCCGGCTGTATCCCCTGCAAGGAAAGGTGATCGGCTGATTCTGAATGGGCGGCGCCGCGCTATCGTAGGCCGCCGATCTCGGTGATCGGCCTATTCAAAATCCGGCGGGAGGTTTCATGCTCACCTTCGTAGTGCCGGTCCGGCATCAGGACTCGGTTTCGGACTGGGGCAAGGTCAACGCTTACCTGCGGGCCACGTTCGCGTCCATCGCGGCGCAGATCCATCCCGACTGGCGCGCGGTCGTGGTCGCCAACCGGGGTGCCGCGCTGCCGCCGCTGCCGGATCGTTTCACCGAGCTGCGGGTCGAGTTCCCGTGCCCCGTGCTGCCCGGCGCCGACCGGCCGAAAGAGGAGCTCTACAACGCGATCCGCGACGACAAGGGCGGCCGGGTCTGGGCCGGGCTGAAGACCGTCGAACCCCGCGGCCACGTCATGGTGGTCGATTACGACGATTTCGTCAGCCGGCGCCTGGCGGCAACCGCCGCCGCCGCGCCGGATGCCGCCGGCTGGTACGTCGCCGACGGTTATTTGTATGACGGCTCCGATATCGTGATGAAACGCCGGCAGTTCGACGAACTCTGCGGCACCTCGCTCATCGTGCACGCCCGCCATTTTTATCCGGGGGCCGGCGCCGACGAACGGCATTTTGTCCGGCACATTCACGGCAGCCACAAGTTCATCAAGAAGATATTGCGCGAGCAGGGCGACCCGTTGATTCCGCTGCCGTATCCCGGCGCGATGTACCGGGTGGGCCACGCCCAGGCTTCGTCGGGCAGCGCGGGGCTGCGCCAGCACCTGTCGCCGGGGCAGTTGCTGCGGCACCCCTGGGACGGTGTGCGCCGCATCAGCCGGCTGCGGCGGCTGGACGCCGCGCTGCAGCAGGAGTTCCTGGCGGCCTGATCGTGGCGCGGCCGGCGCGCTCAGCGGCGCCGGCGCACGCGGGCCAGCAGCCGGGCCAGGCCGAACAGCTCGGCCAGTTCGTGCAGCGCCTGGCGCGAGCTGGGCACGGCGAGCCCCGCGAGCAGCGCCGACAGCGAGCCGACCGACAGCAGCAGCGCCGCGCCGACGGCGCCGTCCAGCGTCGGCATCAGCGCCCAGAGGGCGCCGCAGCCCAGGCCGCTGCCGGCGGCCAGCGGCAGGCCGGCGGTGGCGGCGCGGAACTGGTCGGCGGTACCGACCGGCCCCGAGCGGCCCGCCACCCACACGCGCAGCACGCCGACGAGCACGCTCGAGACGGTGAAGCCCAGCGCCGCGCCGATGACGCCGTAGCGCACGCCGACGGCGATGCAGCTGACGCGCAGCACCAGGTCGACGAGCCCCTGCCGGCGCAGTTCGGCCGAGCGGTTCTGGGTGACGAACAGGTCGCCGACGGCGTACGAAAAGCCCACCGCGAACATCGCCGGCGCGAGTGCGGCGAACACCAGCCCGGCGGTATGCCAGCCGGGGCCGAGCAGCGTCTCGACCAGCGGCACCGCGGCGAAGCTGAGCACCACCGACAAGGGCATCAGGAAGACGCAGAGCTTGCGCACCAGGCCGAGATAGGCCTCGCGGTATTCCTGCGGGTGCGGCCGCAGCCGCGTCAGCAGCGGCATCACCGCCTGCGTGATCGGCTGGATCAGGTTGGCGTGCGGCAGCGAGTACAGCGCCTGCGCACGGTTGTACTGGCCCAGCGTGTTGCTGCCGAGGTAGTGGCCGATCAGCACCGCCGCCGCGTTGTTCGAGACGAAGACCGAGATCGAGTAGACCGACGAGTTGGCGCCGAAGCGCAGCAGGTCGCCCAGCTCCTCGTGCCGGCGCGGCCGCCCCGGCACCCAGCGGCTGGCGCCGACGTAGATCGCCGCGCTGCACACCGTCTGCACCAGGTTGCCGTAGACGATGGCCCAGACGTCGCGCGTGACCAGCGCCACCGCCAGCGTGGTCGCGAAGCCGGCGACGACGGCGACGATGTCGGCGACCGCGACCACCGCGAAACGCAGTTCGCGGTTGACCAGCGCCTGATGCTGCGCGCACAGCCCGCTGAGCAGGAACGCGATCAGCGACACCAGGATCACGCCCAGCACCGCCGGTTCGCCGAAGAAACGCGCCGCCAGCGGCGCGGTGGCCGCGATCAGCAGCGACAGCAGGATCGTCATGCCGGCGTTGAACCAGAAGATCAGCGAGAGCTCGGCCTGCGAGATCACGCCCTTGCGCAGCACCGCGTTCGTCAGGCCGAAGTCGCGGAAGATCGCCGCGAAGGACAGGATCACCGTCGACATCGTCGCCAGCCCGAACTCGTGCGGGGACAGCAGCCGCGCCACGGTGATCGTCGAGACGAAGGTGACCACCAGCGCCGCCGCGCGCCGCGCGAGCAGCAGCAGCGGCCCCGAGCGGGCGCGGCGCTTGGCTTCTTCGATGTCCATCGTCGGGTTCAAGCCGCGCCCCGTGCCGGCCGCCGCGGGCGGGCAGGGCGGGTGCTGCG